>NZ_JALLKV010000007.1:57197-165739 GCF_023093815.1 Pseudomonas sp. PNPG3 | reverse complement strand
GGTGCAAAAAATCCCAAGCATACGCCGCCCCTGTGGGAGCGGGTTCACCCGCGAACGCCGGCAAGGCCGGTGCCATCCACCGCGTCGCCTGCTTTGCGGCGAAAGCCCATAAGTGCGGCGCGGGTCTTCAGGGTATGCTGCAGGATCCCCATCGCCTTGCCGGCGGGCCCTTTTCCTATGCAAGCCAACGGCCCATAGCTATCATGCCTGCCTTATTCCAAGTCGAGACTGGCATGCTGAAGTTGTTGAATCTCCTCAAGGATGGTCGGTTCCATTCCGGAGAAGCTCTGGGGGCGGCCCTCGGGGTAAGTCGCAGCGCCGTTTGGAAACAGCTGCAGCACCTGGAGAGCGAGCTGAACCTTAGTATTCACAAGGTTCGTGGGCGCGGCTATCAGCTGTCGGCGCCACTGGCTTTGCTCGATGCACATGCGATCTCCGAGTTTGCCGAAGGCGAGCATTGGCCCGTCTTCATCCACGAAACCATCGACTCGACCAATGCCGAAGGCCTGCGGCTAGCCGGGGAAGGGCAGGTCGCTCCATTTCTGGTCCTGGCCGAGCGCCAGAGCGCCGGCCGGGGTCGTCGCGGTCGGCAATGGGTCAGCCCGTTTGCCGAAAACCTGTATTACAGCCTGGTTCTCCGCGTAGATGGTGGCATGCGCCAGCTCGAGGGCTTGAGCCTGGTGGTGGGGTTGGCAGTAATGCGTACCCTGCAGGCTTTTGGGGTAAAGGATGTGGGGCTCAAATGGCCCAACGATGTCCTCGTACGCGGGCAAAAGATCACCGGTATCCTCCTGGAGTTGGTGGGCGACCCTGCAGATGTTTGTCATGTGGTGCTGGGTATCGGCATCAATGTGAACATGCAGACCAACGATCAGGTCGACCAGGTGTGGACCTCGATGCGTCGCGAAGTAGGTGCGGCAATCGATCGTAACCGGCTGGTAGCGTTGCTCAATCAGCAGTTGCAGCACGAATTGGCACGGCATCGTCGCTATGGGTTTGCCGCATTCCAGGAAGAATGGGAACAGGCGCACCTCTGGCAGGGGCGCAGTGTTTCTCTGGTTGCCGGTAGCATGCGTATTGATGGCGTGGTTCTTGGCGTCGACGGGCAGGGCGGCTTGCGCCTTGAGGTGGACGGGGTGGAGAAGAGCTTCAGTGGTGGTGAGCTCAGTTTGAGGTTGCGTGATGATTCTTGAGCTCGATTGCGGTAACAGCTTCATCAAATGGCGAGTAATCCATGTCGCTGATGCAGTGATTGAAAGCGGCGGTATCGTCGACTCCGATCAGGCGCTGGTGGCCGAAGTGGCTGCACTGGCTTCGGTGCGTCTCAGCGGTTGCCGCATTGTCAGTGTGCGCAGTGAGGAAGAAACCGATGCGCTTTGCGCGCTGATTGCCCAGGCGTTTGCCGTGCAGGCACGGGTGGCGCACCCGGCCCGGGAAATGGCGGGTGTGCGCAATGGCTATGACGATTACCAGCGCCTGGGCATGGACCGTTGGTTGGCGGCGCTGGGGGCCTTTCACTTGGCCAGGGGCGCCTGCCTGGTCATTGATCTGGGGACCGCTGCAAAAGCGGATTTCGTTGCGGCGGATGGCGAGCATCTGGGTGGCTACATCTGCCCGGGGATGCCATTGATGCGTAGCCAGTTGCGTACGCACACCCGGCGTATCCGTTATGACGATGCTTCCGCCGAGCGGGCATTGGCCAGCCTGGCGCCGGGACGCTCGACGGTCGAGGCGGTCGAGCGCGGTTGCGTGTTGATGCTTCAGGGTTTTGCGCGTACCCAGCTCGAACAGGCGCGTGCATTGTGGGGGGAGGATTTCACGGTGTTCCTCACAGGTGGCGATGCGCCGCTGGTAAAGGAGGCCGTCCCCCAGGCGCGTGTCGTGCCTGACCTGGTTTTCGTAGGCCTGGCCATGGCCTGCCCATTGGATTGAGGTGCCTATGCGTTGGTTGTTTCTGCTGTTACTGGTGCTTAACGTCTTCTATTACGTGTGGCACCAGCAGGAAGCCCCGCTGAAGGTCAAGGAAGTCGCGCCCTTGTCGCTGTACAAGGGCAATCAGCAAGAAATCCGCCTGTTGCGCGAAACAGGGGTGTCGGCACCGCCCAAGCGGCGGGACGAGTGCCTGGTGGTCGGTGGTGTGATGGGGCAGGGGCAGCTCGATGCGCTGCGTCAGCGTTTGGTGAGCTTGGATATTGCCACGCTGCCGGTGGTGGGGCAGCTGCCAGGGGCGGACGGTCGTTGGCTCAAGGTTGCCCCGGAAAGCGAGCGTTTGCTGGACCAAACCGTCCTTGCGACTCTTTCCAACGATTTCAAAGACTTAAAACACAAAATTATTTTCTGCCAGGGTATTGCAACTGGCGAATAGCTTGATAGAATGGCGCCCGCTTCACAGGGAACACCACTTAGGTGGCAGAACTGGAAGCAGTGTCAAAGCAGCTAAGTTTCAGATTTGATTGAAAAAATTTGAAAAAACGCTTGACACTGGGACGGCAGACAAATAGAATGCCGGCCACATCTGGAGGGATTCCCGAGCGGTCAAAGGGGACGGACTGTAAATCCGTTGCGAGAGCTTCGAAGGTTCGAATCCTTCTCCCTCCACCAGTTTTAGCGAGAGCCGCAAGCTCCGCGGGTATAGTTTAGTGGTAGAACCTCAGCCTTCCAAGCTGATGATGCGGGTTCGATTCCCGCTACCCGCTCCAAGTTTGCTGGATTTTGCGCAAAGTGTTTCGCTCTTGTAGCTCAGTTGGTAGAGCACACCCTTGGTAAGGGTGAGGTCAGCGGTTCAAGTCCGCTCAAGAGCTCCATATAAACAAGGCAGATATGAAAATATCTGCCTTTGTTTTATCAGCGCAAGACTATTTCTTCTGCGGAGGATTGTATCGATGGCTAAGGAAAAGTTTGATCGTTCCCTTCCCCACGTTAACGTCGGCACTATCGGCCACGTTGACCACGGTAAGACCACTCTGACCGCAGCTCTGACTCGCGTCTGCTCCGAAGTTTTCGGTTCGGCAGTCGTTGAGTTCGACAAGATCGACTCGGCTCCGGAAGAAAAAGCGCGCGGTATCACCATCAACACCGCTCACGTCGAGTACAACTCGAACATTCGTCACTACGCTCACGTTGACTGCCCAGGTCACGCTGACTACGTGAAGAACATGATCACCGGTGCTGCCCAGATGGACGGCGCGATCCTGGTTTGCTCGGCCGCCGATGGTCCGATGCCGCAAACCCGTGAGCACATCCTGCTGTCCCGTCAGGTAGGCGTTCCTTACATCGTGGTCTTCCTGAACAAGGCTGACCTGGTAGACGACGCCGAGCTGCTGGAACTGGTCGAGATGGAAGTTCGCGACCTGCTGTCCACCTACGACTTCCCAGGCGACGACACCCCGATCATCATCGGTTCGGCTCGTATGGCCCTGGAAGGCAAAGACGACAACGAAATGGGTACTACCGCTGTCAAGAAGCTGGTAGAAACTCTGGATGCCTACATCCCTGAGCCGGTTCGTGCCGTTGACCAGCCGTTCCTGATGCCGATCGAAGACGTATTCTCGATCTCGGGTCGTGGTACCGTTGTTACCGGTCGTATCGAGCGTGGTATCGTCCGCGTTCAGGATCCGCTGGAAATCGTTGGTCTGCGTGACACTTCGACCACCACCTGCACCGGTGTTGAAATGTTCCGCAAGCTGCTGGACGAAGGCCGTGCTGGCGAGAACTGCGGCGTTCTGCTGCGTGGTACCAAGCGTGACGACGTTGAGCGTGGCCAGGTTCTGGTCAAGCCAGGTTCGGTCAAGCCGCACACCAAGTTCACCGCAGAAGTCTACGTTCTGTCGAAGGAAGAAGGCGGTCGTCACACTCCGTTCTTCAAAGGCTACCGTCCTCAGTTCTACTTCCGTACCACTGACGTGACCGGTAACTGCGAACTGCCGGAAGGCGTTGAAATGGTAATGCCAGGTGACAACATTCAGATGACTGTCACCCTGATCAAGACCATCGCAATGGAAGACGGTCTGCGCTTCGCTATCCGTGAAGGCGGTCGTACCGTCGGCGCCGGCGTCGTAGCAAAAATTATTGAATAAGTAGTTGATTTACTTGATCAGGCCGGTATAATGGCCGGCCTGATACAGCGTTACAGGTCAGTAGCTCAATTGGCAGAGCGACGGTCTCCAAAACCGTAGGTTGGGGGTTCGATTCCCTCCTGACCTGCCATTTCACCTCGGTGTGATGGCTTTCTTCTCACAGGATCCTCCTCGATGACTCCCAAAACTGAAGCCCAAGAATCGCGTTTTGATCTGTTCAAGTGGCTGGCTGTAGTGGCTTTGGTGGTTGTCGGTGTAGTGGGTAACCAGTATTACTCCGCCTCTCCGATCCTGTATCGCGTCCTTGCACTTCTCGTCCTGGCTGCTGTCGCGGGCTTTGTAGCTCTGCAGACTGCGAAGGGTAAGTCGTTCTTTGCGCTGGCGAAGGAAGCTCGTACCGAGATTCGTAAAGTCGTGTGGCCGACCCGCCAGGAAACCACCCAGACCACGCTGATTGTCGTGGCTGTCGTGCTGGTTATGGCACTGCTGCTGTGGGGTCTTGATTCCCTGCTCGGCTGGGCGGTCTCCTTGATCGTTGGCTAAAGGTGTCCCGTGGCTAAGCGTTGGTATGTTGTGCATGCTTACTCGGGTTACGAGAAGCATGTAATGCGCTCCCTGATCGAGCGCGTCAAGCTGGCTGGCATGGAAGACGGTTTCGGCGAGATCCTGGTCCCGACCGAAGAAGTCGTCGAAATGCGCAACGGCCAGAAGCGCAAGAGTGAGCGTAAATTCTTCCCTGGCTATGTACTGGTCCAGATGGAGATGAACGAAGGGACTTGGCACTTGGTCAAGGACACCCCTCGTGTGATGGGCTTTATTGGTGGCACCGCAGACAAGCCTGCGCCGATCACCGATAAAGAAGCAGAGGCTATCCTGCGTCGCGTTGCCGACGGTAGCGACAAGCCGAAGCCGAAGACGCTGTTCGAGCCTGGTGAAGTGGTTCGAGTCATTGACGGTCCGTTCGCTGACTTCAATGGTAGTGTCGAAGAGGTTAACTACGAAAAGAGTCGCCTGCAGGTAGCGGTGCTCATTTTCGGTCGCTCTACTCCGGTAGAGCTCGAGTTCAGCCAGGTCGAAAAGGTCTAGGCGGACGAAGCATCCCATACCCCGCAGCCCTGTGTGCTGCGGGGTTTTGTCGTCACTGGGATAAAACGCAAGTCATCCGGGGAGCCAGCAGGCGTTCGTACCCGATTTTGGAGTAGCTCATGGCTAAGAAGATTCAGGCTTACATCAAGCTGCAAGTTAAGGCCGGCCAGGCCAACCCAAGCCCACCCGTTGGTCCAGCACTGGGTCAACACGGTGTGAACATCATGGAATTCTGCAAGGCCTTCAACGCCCGTACCCAGGGTCAAGAAGCCGGCCTGCCGACTCCTGTTATCATCACTGTCTACAGCGACCGTAGCTTCACCTTCGAGACCAAGAGCACCCCTGCCTCGGTTCTGCTGAAGAAAGCTGCTGGCCTGACCAGTGGTTCGGCTCGCCCGAACACCGTTAAAGTCGGTACCGTTACCCGTGCTCAGCTGGAAGACATCGCCAAGGCTAAACAGGCTGATCTGACTGCCGCTGACCTGGACGCTGCTGTACGCACCATCGCTGGCTCTGCCCGCAGCATGGGCCTGAACGTGGAGGGTGTGTAATGGCTAAGCTGACCAAACGCCAAAAGGCAATCGCCGAGAAAATCGAAGCAGGCAAGGCCTACAACTTCGAAGAAGCGGCCACTCTGCTGGCTTCGCTGCCGGCTGCCAAGTTCGTAGAATCCTACGACATCGCCGTTAACCTCGGTGTTGACCCGCGTAAATCCGACCAGGTCGTACGTAGCGCTACCGTGCTGCCGCACGGCACTGGCAAGACCGTTCGCGTTGCTGTCTTCACCCAGGGTCCAGCTGCTGAAGCCGCTCTGGCTGCCGGCGCTGACCGCGTAGGTATGGACGATCTGGCTGCCGAAATGAAAGGCGGCGACCTGAACTATGACGTCGTTATCGCATCGCCTGATGCCATGCGCGTTGTAGGTCAGCTGGGTCAGGTTCTGGGTCCTCGCGGCCTGATGCCTAACCCGAAAGTTGGTACCGTGACCCCAGACGTAGCCGGCGCCGTCAAGAACGCCAAGGCTGGTCAGGTTCGCTACCGTACCGACAAGAACGGTATCATCCACACCTCCGTTGGCAAGGTCGGCTTCGAAGCCGGCAAGCTGAAGGAAAACGTTGAAGCCCTGATCGCTGATCTGAAGCGTATCAAGCCAGCTTCCTCGAAAGGTATCTACGTCAAGCGCGTTACCCTGAGCACCACCATGGGCCCAGGTCTGGTCATCGATCAGAGCTCGCTGAACGTGTAAGAACATGGTGGCGCGACCTGTCGCGCCACCAGCAAAAATTGGGGTCCCTGCCTGGCGGGGGCTATCCAAGACCGTAGGCGGCGCAAGCCTTAAAACACCAGCCCACGCAGATGGTGCTCCCGATTCGTTACCGAATCAGACACCAAAACGACATCCGGCCTCGGCCAGATGAAACGGTAAAAACCAGGAGTAAACCCGTGGCAATTAAACTCGAAGACAAGAAGGCCATCGTCGCTGAAGTCAACGAGGCTGCCAAAGTCGCTCTGTCCGCTGTCGTGGCTGATGCCCGTGGTGTGACTGTAGGCGCAATGACCGGACTCCGTAAAGAGGCCCGCGAAGCTGGCGTTTACGTACGTGTCGTACGTAACACCCTGCTGAAGCGCGCTGTTGAAGGCACCGAATTCTCGATCCTCAACGACGCGTTCAAAGGCCCGACCCTGATTGCTTTCTCCAACGAACACCCGGGCGCTGCTGCTCGTCTGTTCAAAGAGTTCGCCAAGGGTCAGGACAAGTTCGAGATCAAGGCAGCTGCGTTCGACGGCAAGTTCCTTGCCGCTAACCAGATCGACGTGCTGGCAACCCTGCCAACTCGCGACGAGGCTATCGCACAGCTGATGAGCGTAATCCAAGGTGCAACCAGCAAGCTGGCTCGTACCCTGGCAGCTCTGCGCGACCAGAAAGAAGCTGCTGCTGCCTAAGGCACGCGCAACTCTTTCAAAATCATACGTTTAATTTGATGGCTGCGTAGGCTGTCACCCCAATACAGGATTGAAGTCATGTCTCTGACTAACGAGCAAATCATCGAAGCAATCGGCCAGAAAACTGTTCTGGAAATTGTTGAACTGATCAAAGCGATGGAAGAAACCTTCGGCGTTACCGCTGCTGCCGCTGTTGCCGCTGGCCCAGCTGCTGGCGCTGCTGCCGCTGTTGAAGAGCAGACCGAGTTCAACGTCGTTCTGACCGAAGCTGGCGACAAGAAAGTAAACGTGATCAAGGCCGTTCGTGAACTGACCGGTCTGGGCCTGAAAGAAGCCAAAGAGAAAGTCGACGGCGCTCCTCAGGTTATCGCTGAAGGCGTTTCGAAAGAAGCCGCTGAAGACGCGAAGAAGAAGCTGGAAGAAGCTGGCGCTAAAGTCGAGCTGAAGTAATCTCGACCTTGCGACTCCAGTCCGAGCGTTGAGCGAAGGGCTGATGGCTGGTGGCTTATGCCACCGGCCTTTTTCCGTTATTGGTGGCCGGTCAGGCCGGCCCCGATAACAAGCTGCAAGACACCCATGTGGGTGGCGCAAACCAAGGGGTTTGCACGATTTTCTGGCTGCTCCCGCCGGGAGAAGCCAAACAAGCAGGTGACCAAGCTGGGGAACGCTGATGGCTTACTCATACACTGAGAAAAAACGTATCCGCAAGGACTTTAGCAAGTTGCCGGACGTCATGGATGTGCCTTACCTCCTGGCCATCCAGCTGGATTCGTATCGCGAATTCCTGCAAGCGGGAGCATCCAAGGATCAGTTCCGCGACGTCGGCCTGCACGCGGCCTTCAAATCGGTATTCCCGATCATCAGCTACTCCGGCAATGCTGCCCTGGAGTACGTAGGCTATCGCCTGGGCGAACCCGCCTTCGATGTGAAGGAATGTGTCCTGCGTGGCGTGACCTTCGCGGTCCCACTGCGGGTCAAGGTGCGCCTGATCATCTTCGACAAGGAATCGTCGAACAAAGCGATCAAGGACATCAAAGAGCAAGAAGTCTACATGGGTGAAATCCCCCTGATGACTGAGAACGGTACCTTCGTTATCAACGGTACCGAGCGTGTGATCGTTTCCCAGCTGCACCGTTCGCCTGGTGTGTTCTTCGACCACGACCGTGGCAAGACTCACAGCTCCGGCAAGCTGCTGTACTCCGCTCGCATCATCCCGTACCGCGGCTCCTGGCTGGACTTCGAGTTCGATCCGAAGGACTGCGTGTTCGTACGTATCGACCGTCGCCGCAAACTGCCGGCCTCGGTGCTGCTGCGTGCCCTGGGTTACAGCACTGAAGAAGTGCTGAATACCTTCTACACCACCAACGTGTTCCATATTTCCGGCGAGAAACTCAGCCTGGAACTGGTACCGCAGCGTCTGCGTGGTGAGGTTGCAGTCATGGATATCCATGACGAAACCGGCAAAGTCATCGTCGAGCAGGGCCGCCGTATTACCGCGCGCCACATCAACCAGCTCGAGAAGGCCGGCGTCAAGCAGCTGGACGTTCCTATGGAATACGTCCTGGGCCGCACTACCGCCAAGGCCATCGTGCATCCGGCTACCGGCGAGATCCTGGCCGAATGCAACACCGAGATGACCACCGAACTGCTGATCAAGGTCGCCAAGGCACAGGTCGTCCGTATCGAGACCCTGTACACCAACGACATCGATTGCGGTCCGTTCATCTCCGATACCCTGAAGATCGACACCACCAGCAACCAGCTGGAAGCCCTGGTCGAGATCTACCGCATGATGCGTCCTGGCGAACCGCCGACCAAGGATGCTGCCGAGACCCTGTTCAACAACCTGTTCTTCAGCGCCGAGCGTTACGACCTGTCCGCCGTTGGCCGCATGAAGTTCAACCGTCGTATCGGTCGTACCGAGATCGAAGGTTCGGGCGTGCTGAGCAAGGAAGATATCGTCGAGGTTCTGAAGACCCTGGTCGACATCCGTAACGGCAAAGGCATCGTCGACGACATCGACCACTTGGGTAACCGTCGTGTACGTTGCGTCGGTGAGATGGCCGAGAACCAGTTCCGCGTTGGCCTGGTGCGTGTCGAGCGCGCCGTCAAGGAACGCCTGTCGATGGCGGAAAGCGAAGGCTTGATGCCGCAAGACCTGATCAACGCCAAGCCGGTTGCGGCAGCGGTGAAAGAGTTCTTCGGTTCCAGCCAGCTGTCCCAGTTCATGGACCAGAACAACCCGCTCTCCGAGATTACCCACAAGCGCCGCGTCTCCGCACTCGGCCCAGGCGGTCTGACCCGTGAGCGTGCCGGCTTCGAAGTCCGTGACGTACACCCGACCCACTACGGCCGTGTGTGCCCGATCGAGACCCCAGAAGGTCCGAACATCGGTCTGATCAACTCCCTGGCAGCCTATGCCCGCACCAACCAGTACGGCTTCCTGGAAAGCCCGTACCGCGTGGTGAAGGAAGGCGTGGTCAGCGACGACATCGTGTTCCTGTCGGCCATTGAAGAAGCGGATCACGTCATCGCCCAGGCTTCGGCCGCGATGAACGAGAAGAAGCAACTGATCGATGAGCTGGTAGCTGTTCGTCACCTGAACGAATTCACCGTCAAGGCGCCGGAAGACGTCACCCTGATGGACGTTTCGCCGAAGCAGGTTGTTTCCGTCGCTGCGTCGTTGATTCCGTTCCTCGAGCACGACGACGCCAACCGTGCATTGATGGGTTCCAACATGCAGCGTCAGGCTGTACCGACCCTGCGCGCCGACAAGCCGCTGGTAGGTACCGGCATGGAGCGCAACGTTGCCCGTGACTCCGGTGTCTGCGTGGTTGCTCGCCGCGGTGGTGTGATCGACTCGGTCGACGCCAGCCGTATCGTTGTTCGCGTTGCCGACGACGAAGTGGAAACCGGCGAAGCAGGTGTGGATATCTACAACCTGACCAAGTACACCCGTTCGAACCAGAACACCTGCATCAACCAGCGTCCGCTGGTGAGCAAGGGTGACAAGGTTCAGCGTGGCGACATCATGGCCGACGGCCCGTCCACCGACATGGGTGAACTGGCACTGGGTCAGAACATGCGCATCGCGTTCATGGCGTGGAACGGCTTCAACTTCGAAGACTCCATCTGCCTGTCCGAGCGTGTGGTTCAGGAAGACCGCTTCACCACCATCCACATCCAGGAACTGACCTGTGTGGCGCGTGACACCAAGCTTGGCCCAGAGGAAATCACTGCGGACATCCCGAACGTGGGTGAAGCCGCACTGAACAAGCTGGACGAAGCCGGTATCGTCTACGTGGGTGCCGAAGTCGGCGCTGGCGACATCCTGGTCGGCAAGGTAACGCCAAAAGGCGAAACCCAGCTGACTCCGGAAGAAAAACTGCTGCGCGCAATCTTCGGTGAGAAGGCCAGCGACGTTAAGGACACCTCCCTGCGCGTGCCAACCGGCACCAAGGGTACCGTCATCGACGTACAGGTCTTCACCCGTGATGGCGTCGAGCGCGACAGTCGCGCCCTGGCCATCGAGAAGATGCAGCTGGACGAGATCCGCAAGGACCTCAACGAAGAGTTCCGCATCGTCGAAGGTGCAACCTTCGAGCGTCTGCGTTCTGCTCTGAACGGCCAGGTGGTCGACGGTGGCGCGGGCCTGAAGAAAGGCACCGTGATCACTGACGAAGTGCTGGATGGTCTGGAGCACGGGCAGTGGTTCAAACTGCGCATGGCCGAAGATGCACTGAACGAGCAGCTGGAAAAGGCTCAGCAGTACATCGTCGATCGTCGCCGTCTGCTGGACGACAAGTTCGAAGACAAGAAGCGCAAGCTGCAGCAGGGTGATGACCTGGCACCGGGCGTACTGAAGATCGTCAAGGTTTACCTGGCAATCCGCCGTCGCATCCAGCCGGGTGACAAGATGGCCGGTCGTCACGGTAACAAGGGTGTGGTCTCGGTAATCATGCCGGTCGAAGACATGCCGCACGACGCCAACGGTACTCCGGTCGATGTCGTACTGAACCCGCTGGGTGTACCTTCGCGTATGAACGTCGGTCAGATCCTCGAAACCCACCTGGGCCTGGCTGCCAAGGGTCTGGGCGAAAAGATCGACCGCATGATCGAAGAGCAGCGCAAGGCCGCTGAGCTGCGCGTGTTCCTGACCGAGGTCTACAACGAGATCGGCGGTCGTCAGGAAAACCTGGACGAGTTCACCGACGAAGAGATCCTGGCCCTGGCCCACAACCTGAAGAAGGGCGTGCCAATGGCTACCCCGGTCTTCGATGGTGCCAAGGAGCGCGAGATCAAGGCCATGCTTAAGCTGGCCGACCTGCCAGAGAGCGGCCAGATGGTGCTGTTCGATGGCCGTACCGGCAACAAGTTCGAGCGTCCTGTGACCGTTGGTTACATGTACATGCTCAAGCTGAACCACTTGGTGGACGACAAGATGCACGCGCGTTCCACTGGTTCCTACAGCCTGGTTACCCAGCAGCCGCTGGGTGGTAAGGCGCAGTTCGGTGGTCAGCGTTTCGGGGAGATGGAAGTGTGGGCGCTGGAAGCATACGGCGCGGCATACACCCTGCAAGAAATGCTCACAGTGAAGTCGGACGACGTGAACGGCCGTACCAAGATGTACAAGAACATCGTGGATGGCGATCACCGTATGGAGCCGGGCATGCCCGAGTCCTTCAACGTGTTGATCAAAGAGATCCGTTCGCTCGGTATCGATATCGATCTGGAAACCGAATAACACGTGACGCGAAGGGGAGTGGGGCAGGTAATGCCCGCTCCCTGCTCCGCCAGGAGGAAAGGCCTTGAAAGACCTACTGAATTTGCTGAAAAACCAGGGTCAAGTCGAAGAGTTCGACGCCATCCGCATCGGTCTGGCGTCGCCTGAAATGATCCGTTCGTGGTCGTTCGGTGAAGTTAAGAAGCCGGAAACCATCAACTACCGTACGTTCAAACCTGAGCGTGACGGCCTGTTCTGCGCCAAGATCTTTGGCCCAGTCAAGGACTACGAGTGCCTGTGCGGCAAGTACAAGCGCCTCAAGCATCGCGGCGTGATCTGCGAGAAGTGCGGCGTTGAAGTTGCCCTGGCAAAAGTTCGTCGTGAGCGCATGGCGCACATCGAACTGGCCTCGCCGGTTGCCCACATCTGGTTCCTGAAGTCGCTGCCGTCCCGTATCGGCCTGCTGATGGACATGACCCTGCGTGACATCGAGCGCGTGCTCTACTTCGAGAGCTACGTCGTTATCGACCCGGGCATGACGACCCTGGAAAAAGGCCAGCTGCTGAACGACGAGCAGTACTTCGAAGCGCTGGAGGAGTTCGGTGATGACTTCGACGCCCGCATGGGTGCCGAGGCTGTCCGCGAGCTGCTGCACGCTATCGACCTGGAGCACGAGATCGGTCGCCTGCGCGAAGAGATTCCGCAGACCAACTCGGAAACCAAGATCAAGAAGCTGTCCAAGCGCCTGAAGCTGATGGAAGCGTTCCAGGGTTCGGGCAACCTGCCTGAGTGGATGGTCCTGACCGTCCTGCCTGTGCTGCCGCCGGACCTGCGTCCGCTGGTACCGCTGGATGGCGGCCGCTTCGCGACCTCCGACCTGAACGACCTGTATCGTCGGGTGATCAACCGTAACAACCGTCTGAAGCGCCTGCTGGATCTGTCGGCGCCGGACATCATCGTGCGCAACGAAAAGCGCATGCTGCAGGAAGCGGTCGACGCCCTGCTGGACAACGGCCGTCGCGGTCGCGCCATCACTGGCTCGAACAAGCGTCCGCTGAAGTCCCTGGCCGACATGATCAAAGGTAAGCAAGGTCGCTTCCGTCAGAACCTGCTCGGTAAGCGTGTGGACTACTCCGGCCGTTCGGTAATTACCGTAGGCCCGACCCTGCGTCTGCACCAGTGCGGTCTGCCGAAGAAGATGGCCCTCGAGCTGTTCAAGCCGTTCATTTTCGGCAAGCTGGAAATGCGTGGTCTGGCGACCACCATCAAGGCTGCCAAGAAGATGGTCGAGCGTGAGCTGCCAGAGGTGTGGGACGTACTCGCCGAGGTGATCCGCGAACACCCCGTGCTGCTCAACCGTGCACCGACCCTGCACCGTCTGGGTATCCAGGCATTTGAACCGGTTCTGATCGAAGGTAAGGCTATCCAGCTGCACCCGCTGGTCTGTGCCGCGTACAACGCCGACTTCGACGGTGACCAGATGGCTGTTCACGTGCCGCTGACCCTGGAAGCCCAGCTCGAAGCGCGCGCGTTGATGATGTCGACCAACAACATCCTGTCGCCAGCCAACGGTGAGCCAATCATCGTTCCGTCGCAGGACGTGGTACTGGGTCTGTACTACATGACCCGTGAGGCCATCAACGCCAAGGGCGAAGGTCGCGTGTTCGCCGACCTGCAGGAAGTCGACCGCGTATTCCGCGCCGGCGAAGCTGCCCTGCACGCGAAAATCAAGGTTCGTATCAACGAAACCGTGAAAGAGCGTGACGGTTCCGTGGTCAAGAACACCCGCATCGTCGACACCACCGTCGGCCGTGCGCTGCTGTTCCAGGTTGTACCGGCAGGTCTGCCCTACGACGTGGTCAACCAGCCGATGAAGAAGAAGGCGATCTCCAAGCTGATCAACCAGTGCTACCGCGTGGTTGGTCTGAAAGAGACCGTAATCTTTGCTGACCAGCTGATGTACACCGGTTTCGCTTACTCGACCATTTCCGGCGTTTCGATTGGTGTTAACGACTTCGTTATCCCGGACGAGAAAGCTCGCATCATCGGTACCGCTACCGACGAAGTGAAGGAAATCGAGAGCCAGTACGCCTCCGGCCTGGTAACCCAGGGCGAAAAGTACAACAAGGTCATCGACTTGTGGTCGAAGGCGAACGACGAAGTGTCCAAGGCGATGATGGCCAACCTCTCGAAAGAGAAGGTCATCGATCGCGAAGGCAAGGAAGTCGAGCAAGAGTCCTTCAACTCGATGTACATGATGGCTGACTCCGGTGCGCGGGGTTCCGCAGCCCAGATCCGTCAGCTGGCCGGTATGCGTGGCCTGATGGCCAAGCCGGACGGCTCCATTATCGAGACGCCGATCACTGCGAACTTCCGTGAAGGTCTGAGCGTTCTGCAGTACTTCATTTCGACCCACGGTGCTCGTAAGGGTCTGGCGGATACCGCACTGAAGACCGCCAACTCCGGTTACCTGACTCGTCGTCTGGTAGACGTTGCCCAGGATCTGGTTGTTACCGAGATCGACTGCGGCACCGACCAGGGCCTGCTGATGACCCCGCACATCGAAGGTGGTGACGTTGTAGAACCGCTGGGTGAGCGTGTGCTGGGTCGTGTCATCGCCCGTGACGTGTTCAAGCCAGGCACCGAGGACGTCATCGTTCCGGCCGGTACCCTGGTCGACGAGAAGTGGGTCGAATTCATCGAGCTGAACAGCATCGACGAAGTGGTCGTGCGTTCGCCGATCAACTGCGAAACCCGTTACGGCATCTGCGCCAAGTGCTACGGTCGTGACCTGGCTCGCGGTCACCAGGTGAACATCGGTGAAGCTGTCGGCGTTATCGCTGCGCAGTCGATCGGTGAGCCGGGTACCCAGCTGACCATGCGTACGTTCCACATCGGTGGTGCTGCAAGCCGTACCTCGGCTGCCGACAGCGTCCAGGTGAAGAACGGCGGTATGGTGCGTCTGCACAACCTGAAGCAGGTAGAACGTGCCGATGGCAACCTGGTTGCCGTATCGCGTTCGGGCGAGTTGGCCATTGCCGACGAGTTCGGTCGTGAGCGTGAGCGCTACAAGCTGCCTTATGGTGCGGTAATTTCGGTCAAGGAAGGTGAAAAGGTCGAAGCTGGCGCTATCGTCGCCAAGTGGGACCCGCACACCCACCCGATCGTTACCGAACTGAAAGGTACCGTGACCTTCGTTGGCATGGAAGAAGGCATCACCATCAAGCGTCAGACTGACGAATTGACGGGTTTGACCAACATTGAAGTACTGGACGTCAAGGATCGCCCTGCCGCTGGCAAGGAAATCCGTCCTGCTATCAAGATGGTCGACGCTTCTGGCAAGGATCTGTACCTGCCAGGTACCGACGTACCTGCCCAGTACTTCCTGCCGGCCAACGCCCTCGTCGGCGTGGCTGACGGTGCCCAGATCGGTGTTGGTGACGTTATCGCGCGTATCCCGCAAGAAACGTCGAAGACCCGTGACATCACCGGTGGTCTGCCGCGCGTTGCCGACCTGTTCGAAGCGCGCCGTCCGAAAGAGGCCTCGATTCTGGCTGAAGTCAGCGGCACCATCGCGTTCGGCAAGGAGACCAAGGGCAAGCGTCGTCTGGTCATCACCCCGACCGACGGTAGCGATCCGTACGAAGAGCTGATTCCGAAGTGGCGCCACCTGAACGTCTTCGAAGGCGAACAGGTAAACCGCGGCGAAGTTATCTCCGACGGCCCGAGCGATCCGCACGACATTCTGCGTCTGCTGGGTGTGAGCGCGCTGGCGAAGTACATCGTCAACGAGATCCAGGACGTTTACCGTCTGCAAGGCGTTAAGATCAACGACAAGCACATCGAGACCATCCTGCGTCAGATGCTGCGCAAGGTCGAGATCACCGAGTCGGGTGACTCCAGCTTCATCAAGGGCGACCAGATGGAACTGACCCAGGTACTGGTAGAGAACGAGCGTCTCGCCAGCGAGGACAAGTTCATCTCCAAGTTCTCCCGCGTGCTGCTGGGTATCACCAAGGCCTCGCTGTCGACCGAGTCGTTCATCTCCGCGGCTTCCTTCCAGGAAACCACCCGCGTACTGACCGAAGCGGCGGTAACCGGCAAGCGCGACTACCTGCGCGGCCTGAAAGAGAACGTGGTCGTGGGTCGTCTGATTCCGGCCGGTACTGGTCTGGCCTACCACAGCGAGCGTAAGCGTCGCCGTGATGCCGACAAGCCGCTGCGTGTGAGCGCCAGTGAGGTGGAAGCCGCACTGACCGAAGCGCTGAACTCCAGCGGTAACTAAGTACAGGGCAGGGCCCCGGCAAGCCCCGAGCGATCAGCGGCGACATGAAATGTTGCCGATGATCGGACGGGGAGGGCCGGGGCCTCGTCTTGACTGGGTGCAAGATCCTCTTTAGACTTTTGTACCCTTAAATTTGGTGAGGCTCCGTCTCGCCAATTTTTGGCTTTCTTGCAAGACAATAGCGTCGCAAGACAATCAGTGGAGCTAGTAGATGGCAACTATCAACCAGCTGGTACGTCAGCCGCGTAAGCGTACCGTCGAGAAATCCGACGTACCTGCGCTGCAGAACTGCCCGCAGCGTCGTGGCGTGTGCACCCGCGTGTACACCACCACGCCGAAAAAACCAAACTCGGCACTGCGTAAAGTATGCCGTGTGCGTCTGACCAACGGTTTCGAGGTTTCCTCGTACATCGGTGGTGAAGGCCACAACCTGCAAGAGCACAGCGTCGTCCTGATCCGTGGCGGCCGTGTAAAAGACTTGCCAGGTGTTCGTTACCACACCGTTCGCGGCTCTCTGGATACTTCGGGCGTTAAAGGCCGTAACCAGGGTCGTTCGAAGTACGGTACCAAGCGTCCGAAGTAATCGGCCGTTTGCAGACATCCATTTATTTGAGTCGATAAGAGTAAGGTCGGGCAGGGGTCGAAAGACCTGGTCCCGGGCTAACCTGAAGACCGTTTGAGGGCTTATCATGCCAAGACGTCGTGTAGCAGCAAAACGTGAGATCCTTGACGATCCGAAGTACGGATCCCAGATTCTCGCCAAGTTCATGAACCACGTGATGGAAAGCGGCAAGAAGGCCGTAGCCGAGCGCATCGTTTACGGTGCCCTGGATACCGTCAAAGCACGCAAGAACAGCGACCCCCTGGAAATCTTCGAGAAAGCTCTCGACGCCATCGCTCCGCTGGTCGAAGTTAAGTCCCGCCGTGTTGGCGGTGCCACTTACCAGGTTCCGGTTGAAGTTCGTCCGTCCCGTCGTAACGCTCTGGCAATGCGCTGGCTCGTAGACTACGCCCGCAAGCGCGGCGAGAAGTCGATGGCCCTGCGCCTGGCCGGCGAACTGCTGGATGCTGCTGAAGGCAAGGGTGCTGCAGTCAAGAAGCGTGAAGACGTGCACCGTATGGCCGAGGCCAACAAAGCGTTCTCGCACTACCGCTTCTAATTCAAGCATCAATCATTTTGCGAGGGCTTTATGGCTCGTACTACAGCAATTAACCGCTACCGTAACATCGGTATCTGCGCCCACGTTGACGCGGGCAAGACTACCACTACCGAGCGGATCCTGTTCTACACAGGTCTGAGCCACAAGATGGGCGAGGTGCACGACGGCGCCGCGACCACCGACTGGATGGTGCAGGAGCAGGAGCGCGGTATCACCATTACCTCCGCTGCCGTTACCACCTTCTGGAAAGGTTCCCGTGGTCAGTACGACAACTACCGCGTAAACGTCATCGATACCCCCGGCCACGTTGACTTCACCATTGAAGTAGAGCGTTCGCTGCGTGTACTCGACGGCGCGGTCGTTGTGTTCTGCGGTACCTCCGGCGTTGAGCCGCAGTCCGAAACCGTATGGCGTCAGGCCAACAAGTACGGTGTTCCGCGTGTTGTCTACGTGAACAAGATGGACCGTGCTGGTGCCAACTTCCTGCGCGTTGTCGGTCAGATCAAGAACCGCCTGGGTCACACCCCGGTTCCGGTCCAGCTGGCTATCGGTGCAGAAGACGACTTCCAGGGTCAGGTCGACCTGATCAAGATGAAAGCCATCTACTGGAACGAAGACGACAAGGGCACCACGTACCGCGAAGAAGAAATTCCAGCGGACATGGTCGAACTGGCTAACGAATGGCGCAACAACATGGTTGAAGCCGCCGCCGAAGCCAGCGAAGAGCTGATGAACAAGTACCTTGAAGAAGGTGAGCTGACCGTCGAAGAAATCAAGGCAGGTCTGCGTGCGCGCACCCTGGCCAGCGAGATCGTTCCGGCTGTCTGCGGTTCGTCGTTCAAGAACAAGGGTGTTCCCCTGGTTCTCGACGCCGTTATCGACTTCCTGCCTGCTCCGACCGAAATTCCTGCGATCAAGGGTATCCACCCTGATCTGGCCGAAGTGCCGAAGGATGAGATCACCGAAGAGCAGCAGGACGAGCGTCACGCCGACGACAACGAGCCGTTCTCGGCTCTGGCGTTCAAGATCGCTACCGACCCGTTCGTAGGTACCCTGACCTTCGTTCGCGTCTACTCGGGCGTTCTGAGCTCCGGTGACTCGGTCATCAACTCGGTCAAAGGCAAGAAAGAGCGCGTTGGTCGTATGGTGCAGATGCACGCCAACCAGCGTGAAGAGATCAAGGAAGTGCGCGCTGGCGACATCGCGGCCCTGATCGGCATGAAGGACGTTACCACTGGTGAAACCCTGTGCGACGCCGACAAGCCAATCATCCTTGAGCGCATGGACTTCCCGGAGCCAGTGATTTCGCTGTCTGTCGAGCCGAAGACCAAGCAGGACCAGGAAAAGATGGGTATCGCTCTGGGCAAGCTGGCTCAGGAAGACCCGTCGTTCCGCGTCAAGACCGACGAAGAGACTGGTCAGACCATCATCTCCGGTATGGGTGAGCTGCACCTGGACATCATCGTTGACCGCATGAAGCGTGAATTCAACGTTGAGGCCAACATCGGCAAGCCGCAGGTTTCGTACCGCGAGAAGATCACCAAGTCCGGTGTGGAGATCGAAGGCAAGTTCGTTCGCCAGTCGGGTGGTCGTGGTCAGTTCGGTCACTGCTGGATTCGCTTCTCGCAGCCGGATGAAGACGATAAGGGCAATATCACTGAGGGCCTGGTCTTCACCAACGAAGTCGTTGGTGGTGTGGTTCCGAAGGAATACATCCCTGCGATCCAGAAGGGTATCGAAGAGCAGATGAAGAACGGCGTTGTTGCCGGCTATCCGCTGATCGGCCTGAAGGCTACCGTGTTCGACGGTTCGTACCACGACGTCGACTCCAACGAAATGGCGTTCAAGATCGCTGCTTCGATGGCAACCAAGCAACTGGCCCAGAAGGGTGGTGGCGTGGTCCTCGAGCCGATCATGAAGGTCGAAGTTGTAACCCCGGAAGACTACCTGGGTGACGTGATGGGTGACCTGAACCGTCGTCGTGGTCTGGTCCAGGGTATGGATGAATCGGTCTCTGGCCGTGTCGTCCGCGCTGAAGTTCCGCTCGGAGAGATGTTCGGTTACGCAACCGACGTTCGTTCCATGTCTCAGGGTCGCGCAAGCTACTCCATGGAATTCTCCAAATACGCCGAAGCTCCGTCGAACATCGTCGAAGCACTCGTTAAAAAACAAGGCTAATCCCCTTTAGGCAAGAGGTTCACTGTCGTGGCTAAAGAAAAATTTGATCGTTCCCTTCCCCACGTTAACGTCGGCACCATCGGCCACGTTGACCACGGTAAGACCACTCTGACCGCAGCTCTGACTCGCGTCTGCTCCGAAGTTTTCGGTTCGGCAGTCGTTGAGTTCGACAAGATCGACTCGGCTCCGGAAGAAAAAGCGCGCGGTATCACCATCAACACCGCTCACGTCGAGTACAACTCGAACATTCGTCACTACGCTCACGTTGACTGCCCAGGTCACGCTGACTACGTGAAGAACATGATCACCGGTGCTGCCCAGATGGACGGCGCGATCCTGGTTTGCTCGGCCGCCGATGGTCCGATGCCGCAAACCCGTGAGCACATCCTGCTGTCCCGTCAGGTAGGCGTTCCTTACATCGTGGTCTTCCTGAACAAGGCTGACCTGGTAGACGACGCCGAGCTGCTGGAACTGGTCGAGATGGAAGTTCGCGACCTGCTGTCCACCTACGACTTCCCAGGCGACGACACCCCGATCATCATCGGTTCGGCTCGTATGGCCCTGGAAGGCAAAGACGACAACGAAATGGGTACTACCGCTGTCAAGAAGCTGGTAGAAACTCTGGATGCCTACATCCCTGAGCCGGTTCGTGCCGTTGACCAGCCGTTCCTGATGCCGATCGAAGACGTATTCTCGATCTCGGGTCGTGGTACCGTTGTTACCGGTCGTATCGAGCGTGGTATCGTCCGCGTTCAGGATCCGCTGGAAATCGTTGGTCTGCGTGACACTTCGACCACCACCTGCACCGGTGTTGAAATGTTCCGCAAGCTGCTGGACGAAGGCCGTGCTGGCGAGAACTGCGGCGTTCTGCTGCGTGGTACCAAGCGTGACGACGTTGAGCGTGGCCAGGTTCTGGTCAAGCCAGGTTCGGTCAAGCCGCACACCAAGTTCACCGCAGAAGTCTACGTTCTGTCGAAGGAAGAAGGCGGTCGTCACACTCCGTTCTTCAAAGGCTACCGTCCTCAGTTCTACTTCCGTACCACTGACGTGACCGGTAACTGCGAACTGCCGGAAGGCGTTGAAATGGTAATGCCAGGTGACAACATTCAGATGACTGTCACCCTGATCAAGACCATCGCAATGGAAGACGGTCTGCGCTTCGCTATCCGTGAAGGCGGTCGTACCGTCGGCGCCGGCGTCGTAGCAAAAATCATCGAGTAATCACTCGACCGATTGAAAAAACCCCCGCTCAGCGGGGGTTTTTTTTATTGGGTTGACACTAAATGGGGGCGTCTATAGAATCACGCCTCCTTTTAGCGGGCGTAGTGCGTCCGTTGGGAACAGCCTGGAGTCTGAAATCCAATGCAAAATCAGCAAATCCGTATCAGGTTGAAGGCTTTCGACCATCGCCTGATCGACCAATCCACCCAGGAAATCGTGGAAACCGCGAAACGTACTGGTGCACAAGTGCGTGGTCCAATTCCACTGCCTACCCGCAAAGAGCGTTTCACCGTTCTGGTTTCCCCGCACGTCAACAAAGACGCGCGTGACCAGTACGAGATCCGCACTCATAAGCGTGTTCTGGACATCGTCCAGCCAACGGATAAAACCGTTGATGCGCTGATGAAGCTTGATCTGGCGGCAGGTGTGGAAGTACAGATCAGCCTCGGCTAAGACTTCGGTCTGGTCGTGTAACGCTCTGAAATGGGCGGCCATAGCGGGTGAAAGCCCCGTACACTCATGAGGTTTACAACATGACTATTGGTGTAATCGGTCGCAAGTGCGGTATGACCCGCATTTTCACCGAAGAAGGTGTCTCCATTCCGGTCACGGTCATCGAGATCGAGCCGAATCGCGTCACCCAGTTCAAAACTGAAGAAACCGATGGCTACCGTGCAGTGCAAGTCACTGTCGGCGAGCGTCGTGCTTCGCGCGTGACTGCCGCTCAGGCAGGCCACTTCGCCAAGGCCAACGTTGCCGCTGGTCGCGGTGTCTGGGAGTTCCGTCTTGAAGAAGGCGATTTCCAGGCTGGCGATCTGATCAAAGCTGAACTCTTCACTGCAGGCCAGCTGGTAGACGTTACTGGTCAGTCCAAAGGTAAAGGCTTCGCCGGTACCATCAAGCGCTGGAACTTCCGTGGCCAGGACAACACCCACGGTAACTCCGTGTCGCACCGTGTCCCAGGTTCCATCGGCCAGTGCCAGACTCCTGGTCGTGTGTTCAAGGGCAAGAAAATGTCCGGTCACATGGGCGCCGAGCGCGTGACTGTTCAGTCCCTGGAAGTAGTTCGCGTAGACGCTGAACGCAACCTGCTGCTGGTCAAGGGTGCCGTTCCAGGCGCTACTGGCGGCGACGTGGTTGTACGTCCAGCTGTCAAGGCTCGCGGTTAAGGGGAAACTGACATGCAACTCAATGTAAATGACGCTCAGGCGATCGAAGTTTCCGAACTGACTTTCGGTGGCGAATTCAACGAGACGCTGGTACACCAAGCAGTCGTGGCCTACATGGCCGGCGGCCGTCAGGGCACCAAGCAGCAGAAGACCCGTTCCGACGTGGCTGGTGGCGGTAAGCGCCCATGGCGTCAGAAGGGTACTGGCCGTGCTCGTGCTGGTACCACTCGTGGTCCGATCTGGCGTGGCGGTGGTGTAACCTTCGCAGCTCGCCCTCAAGATCACTCGCAGAAGCTCAACAAGAAGATGTACCGCGCAGCCCTGCGCTCCATCCTCGCTGAGCTGGTGCGTAGCGACCGTCTGGTCGTGGTTCAGGACTTCGCTGTTGAAGCACCGAAAACCAAAGATCTGCTGAACAAGCTGAACGGCATGGGTCTGAACGACGTACTGATCGTTTCCGACGCTGTTGATCAGAACCTGTACCTGGCTGCTCGCAACCTGCCGCACGTCGATGTACGTGACGTGCAAGGTTCCGACCCGGTCAGTCTGATCGCATACGAGAAAGTGTTGATCACTGTCTCGGCCGTGAAGAAATTCGAGGAGCTGCTGGGATGAACCAGGAACGCGTATTCAAAGTCCTCCTTGGCCCGCACGTTTCCGAGAAGGCTACCGTTCTGGCTGAGAAAAAAGGCCAGTTCGTATTCAAGGTTGCTACCGATGCAACCAAGCTGGAAATCAAGAAAGCTGTCGAAGGCCTGTTCAACGTAAAAGTTGAAAACGTGTCGACTGTTAACGTTCTGGGTAAAACCAAGCGTACCGCACGTGGTCTGGGCAAGCGTAATGACTGGAAGAAGGCGATCGTCTCCCTTCAGCCAGGCCAAGATCTCGATTTCAGCAGCAGTGCTGAGTAAGGAAGGGGTGCATCATGGCAATCGTTAAATGCAAACCGACTTCCCCTGGCCGCCGTTTCGTGGTCAAGGTGGTCAACCAGGAGCTGCACAAAGGCGCTCCTCACGCACCGCTGATCGAGAAAAAATCGAAGTCTGGTGGTCGTAACAACAATGGCCGCATCACCACTCGTCACGTTGGTGGTGGTCATAAGCAGCATTACCGTCTGGTCGACTTCCGTCGCAACGACAAAGATGGCATTCCAGCCACTGTCGAGCGTATCGAATACGACCCGAACCGTACTGCTCACATCGCCCTGCTGTGCTACGCAGACGGTGAGCGTCGCTACATCATCGCCCCTAAAGGCGTGAGCGCTGGCGACCAGCTGATCGCAGGTGCCCTGGCCCCAATCAAGGCCGGTAACTCCCTGCAGCTGCGCAATATCCCAGTAGGTAGCACCATTCACGGCATCGAACTGAAGCCGGGTAAAGGTGCTCAGATCGCTCGTTCCGCTGGTGCTTCGGCTCAGCTGATCGCTCGTGAAGGCGTCTACGTGACTCTGCGTCTGCGTTCCGGTGAGATGCGTAAAGTACTGGCTGAGTGCCGTGCGACCCTGGGCGAAGTCTCGAACTCCGAGCACAGCCTGCGTTCGCTGGGTAAAGCTGGTGCCAAACGCTGGCGCGGCGTTCGCCCAACCGTTCGTGGTGTTGCCATGAACCCGGTTGACCACCCACATGGTGGTGGTGAAGGTCGTACCTCCGGTGGTCGTCATCCGGTATCGCCATGGGGCTTCCCAACCAAGGGTGCGAAGACCCGTGGTAATAAGCGTACCGACAACATGATCGTCCGTCGTCGCAAGTAACTAGAGGGATACGACAGTGCCACGTTCTCTGAAAAAAGGTCCTTTTATCGATCTTCACCTGCTGAAGAAGGTCGAAGTGGCGGTGGAGAAGAACGATCGCAAGCCAGTTAAAACCTGGTCGCGCCGTTCGATGATCCTGCCACAAATGGTCGGTCTGACCATCGCGGTACACAACGGTCGTCAACATGTCCCAGTTCTGGTGAACGAAGACATGGTCGGCCACAAACTGGGCGAGTTCGCCGGTACCCGCACCTATCGCGGGCACGTGGCTGACAAGAAAGCCAAGCGTTAAGGGGTAAGGAAATGGAAGTAGCCGCTAAGTTGTCGGGCGCTCGCATCTCCGCCCAGAAAGCCCGCTTGGTCGCCGACCAGATCCGCGGGAAGAAGGTGGGCGAAGCGCTCAACCTGTTGGCCTTCAGCAGCAAAAAAGCCGCTGAAATCATGAAGAAAGTCCTCGAGTCGGCCGTTGCCAACGCCGAACACAACGAAGGCGCAGACGTTGATGACCTGAAGGTCTCCACCGTCTTCGTCAACGAAGGGCGTTCGCTGAAGCGCATCATGCCACGTGCCAAAGGCCGTGCTGATCGCATCGTCAAGCGGTCTTGCCATATCACTGTCAAGGTTGCGGACAAGTAACGGAGTCGATCAGATGGGTCAGAAAGTACATCCCACTGGCATTCGCCTGGGAATCGTCAAGGAGCACACCTCCGTCTGGTACGCAGACGGTGCTACTTACGCAGATTACCTGTTGAAGGATCTGAAAACGCGTGAGTACCTCCAGGACAAACTAAAAAGCGCGTCCGTAAGCCGTATCGATATTCATCGTCCGGCTCAAACTGCACGCATCACCATCCACACCGCTCGTCCCGGTATCGTTATCGGTAAGAAAGGTGAAGATGTCGAGAAGCTGCGTCAGGACCTGACCAAGCAGATGGGTGTGCCTGTGCACATCAACATCGAAGAGATCCGCAAGCCGGAACTCGACGCTATGCTGGTTGCGCAGAGCGTAGCTCAGCAGCTGGAACGCCGCGTAATGTTCCGTCGCGCCATGAAGCGCGCCGTACAGAACGCCATGCGTATTGGTGCCAAGGGCATCAAGATCCAGGTGAGCGGTCGTCTCGGCGGTGCTGAGATTGCTCGTACCGAGTGGTATCGCGAAGGTCGTGTGCCTCTGCACACCCTGCGTGCCGATATCGACTACAACACCTACGAAGCTCACACCACTTACGGTGTGATCGGTGTGAAGGTTTGGATCTTCAAAGGCGAAGTTATTGGTGGTCGCCAAGAAGAACTGAAACCACAAGCACCAGCGCCTCGTAAAAAAGCTGCTAAGTAAGGGGTACGCCAAATGTTGCAACCAAAGCGTACAAAATTCCGCAAGCAGATGACTGGCCACAACCGTGGTCTGGCACTGCGCGGTAGCAAAGTCAGCTTCGGCGAATTCGCCCTGAAAGCTGTTGCTCGCGGTCGCCTCACCGCTCGCCAGATCGAGTCCGCACGTCGTGCGCTGACCCGTCACGTAAAACGTGGCGGTAAGATCTGGATCCGTGTGTTCCCGGACAAGCCGATCTCCAAGAAGCCTCTCGAGGTTCGTATGGGTAAAGGTAAGGGTTCCGTGGAATACTGGGTTGCCCAGATTCAGCCAGGCAAAGTCCTGTATGAAATCGAGGGTGTTTCTGAAGAGCTGGCGCGCGAAGCTTTCGCCCTGGCTGCTGCAAAGCTGCCTCTCGCCACCTCCTTTGTTAAGCGGACGGTGATGTGATGAAAGCGAATGAACTTCGTGAAAAATCGGCACAGCAACTGAATGAGCAACTGCTCGGCTTGCTGCGCGACCAGTTCAATCTGCGTATGCAGAAAGCAACTGGCCAGTTGGGGCAGTCGCACCTGCTCTCGCAAGTTAAGCGTGACATCGCTCGCGTGAAAACTGTGCTCAACCAGCAGGCAGGTAAGTGATCATGGCTGAAGCTGAAAAAACCGTCCGTACGCTGACTGGCCGTGTCGTCAGCGACAAAATGGACAAGACCATCACCGTTCTGATCGAGCGTCGCGTAAAGCACCCGATCTACGGTAAATACGTTAAGCGTTCGACTAAGCTGCACGCGCACGACGAAGCCAACCAGTGCAAGATCGGCGACAAGGTTTCCATCCGTGAAACCCGTCCGCTGGCCAAGACCAAGTCCTGGGCACTGGTTGAAGTCCTCGAACGCGCTGTTGAAGTCTAAGGGCTAGGGGTCGGAGAAATTTTATGATTCAGACTCAATCCATGCTCGATGTGGCCGATAACAGCGGCGCTCGTCGCGTCATGTGCATCAAGGTACTCGGCGGTTCGCACCGCCGTTACGCCGGCATCGGTGACATCATCAAAGTAACCGTCAAGGAAGCAATTCCGCGCGGTAAGGTCAAGAAAGGCCAAGTGATGACTGCTGTTGTCGTGCGCACCCGTCACGGTGTTCGTCGCGCTGACGGTTCCATCATTCGTTTCGACGGCAACGCTGCTGTTCTGCTGAACAACAAGCAAGAGCCGATCGGCACTCGCATCTTCGGGCCAGTGACCCGTGAACTTCGTACTGAGAAGTTCATGAAGATCGTCTCGCTCGCCCCTGAAGTGCTGTAAGGAGATCCGACATGCAAAAGATTCGTCGTGACGACGAGATCATCGTGATCGCCGGCAAAGACAAAGGTAAGCGCGGTAAGGTGCTGAAGGTTCTGGCTGACAACCGTCTGGTTGTTGGTGGTGTGAACCTGGTCAAGCGTCATACCAAGCCTAACCCGATGGCGGGCGTACAGGGCGGTATCGTCGAAAAAGAAGCGCCTCTGCACGCTTCCAACGTTGCCATCTTCAACGGCGAAACCAACAAGGCTGACCGCGTTGGTTTCAAAGTAGAAGACGGTAAAAAAATTCGTGTCTTCAAGTCGACCCAAAAAGCGGTTGATGCTTGAACACTGCTAGGTAGAAGACCATGGCACGACTGAAAGAGATTTACCGGAACGAAATCGCTCCTAAGCTTAAGGAAGAACTTAAGCTGTCGAACGTGATGGAAGTTCCGCGCGTTACCAAGATCACCCTGAACATGGGTCTGGGCGAAGCGATCGGCGACAAGAAAGTCATCGAGCACGCTGTTGCCGACCTGGAAAAGATCACCGGTCAAAAGCCGGTAGTGACTTTCGCTCGTAAATCCATCGCGGGCTTCAAAGTCCGTGAAGGCTGGCCGATCGGTGTCAAGGTGACCCTGCGTCGCGACAAGATGTACGAATTCCTGGACCGCCTGCTGGCGATCTCCCTGCCTCGGGTTCGCGACTTCCGCGGCCTGAATGCCAAGTCCTTCGATGGCCGTGGCAACTACAGCATGGGCGTGAAAGAGCAGATCATCTTCCCGGAAATCGACTACGACAAGATCGATGCTCTGCGCGGTTTGGACATCACCCTGACCACCACTGCTCGTTCGGACGACGAAGGCCGCGCTCTGCTGCGTGCTTTCAAGTTCCCGTTCCGCAACTGATTGGAGTAGGAAAATGGCCAAGAAGAGCATGAAAAACCGCGAGCTGAAGCGTCAGCTCACGGTAGCCAAGTACGCCAAGAAGCGTGCCGAGCTGAAAGCGACCATCGTCAACCTGAACGCCTCTCCTGAAGAGCGTTTCGCTGCCGTTGTCGCCCTGCAGAAGCAGCCACGTGATGCCAGCGCTTCGCGTCTGCGCAACCGTTGCCGCCTGACCGGTCGTCCTCACGGTGTATACCGTAAGTTCGGCCTGGGCCGTAACATGCTGCGTCAAGCTGCAATGCGCGGTGACGTACCAGGTCTGGTCAAGGCCTCCTGGTAATCGCTGCAGGCTGGATCCCGGCGGAAGGGGAGCAATCTTCCGACCGCCGGTGACCTCGCCAACAAACAAGCCCCTATATGGGGCTTGTTTCGTTTCTACCTTGTGTCTAGAATGACCGGCTCACCTGAGCCTGGGTTTTTTGCCCTGTCCGCTCGGGTGGTTGTGATAGCCGCAAGGCTAATAATTCTTGTATCAGGAGCATCTAGCCCATGAGTATGCAGGACCCGTTAGCGGACATGCTAACTCGCATCCGTAATGCCCAGATGGCTGAAAAGTCCGTCGTAAGCATGCCTTCCTCCACCCTGAAGGTCGCGGTTGCCAAAGTTCTGAAAGACGAAGGTTACATCGCCGGCTACCAGGTAACTGGTGAGGCCAAGCCTTCCCTGTCGATCGAACTGAAGTACTTCGAAGGCCGTCCGGTCATCGAGGAACTGAAGCGCTCCAGCCGTCCAGGCCTGCGCCAGTACAAGTCCGTCGCAGAACTGCCGAAAGTACGTGGCGGTCTGGGCGTGTCTATCGTCTCCACCAACAAAGGTGTGATGACTGATCGCGCTGCGCGCGCTGCCGGTGTCGGCGGCGAAGTTCTGTGCACAGTGTTCTAAGGGGAGATAGGCATGTCTCGCGTCGCTAAGAACCCCGTTAAGCTGCCAGCAGGCGTCGAAGTCAAATTCGCCGGCCAGCAGCTTTCGGTGAAGGGTGCCAAAGGCACTCTCGAACTGAACGTTCACTCGTCTGTTGAAGTTACCGAAGAGTCTGGCGAGCTGCGTTTCGTCGCTCGTAACGGTGACCAGCAAGCTCGCGCCATGGCCGGTACCACCCGCGCTCTGGTGAACAACATGGTCCAGGGCGTAAGCCAAGGCTTCGAGCGCAAGCTCCAGCTGGTCGGTGTTGGTTACAAGGCACAGGCCAAGGGCACCGTCCTGAACCTGGCCCTGGGCTTCTCGCACCCAGTGGACTACGAACTGCCAGCCGGTATCACCGCTGAAACCCCAAGCCAGACCGACATCCTGATCAAGGGTATCGACAAGCAGCTGGTGGGTCAGGTGGCCGCTGAAATCCGCGACTTCCGTCCGCCAGAGCCTTACAAAGGCAAGGGTGTGCGTTACGCGGACGAAGTAGTCCGTCGTAAAGAAGCCAAGAAGAAGTAGGGCCTAGCAAATGACCGACAAAAAAGTTACTCGACTGCGTCGCGCTCGCAAAGCACGTCTCAAGATGCACGAACTCGAAGTCGTGCGCCTGTGCGTGTTCCGCTCCTCGCAGCACATCTACGCCCAGGTCATTTCGGCCGACGGCAGCAAGGTTCTGGCAAGCGCCTCGACCTTGGACAAAGAACTGCGTGATGGCGCCACTGGCAACATCGACGCGGCCACTAAGGTTGGCAAGCTGGTAGCTGAGCGTGCGAAAGCCGCCGGTGTATCTCAAGTTGCCTTTGACCGTTCCGGCTTCAAGTACCATGGCCGCGTCAAAGCGCTGGCCGATGCTGCTCGTGAAGGCGGGCTGGAGTTCTAAGTTATGGCAAATAACGATCAAAAGCGCGACGAAGGCTACATCGAGAAGCTGGTTCAAGTTAACCGCGTTGCCAAAACCGTAAAAGGCGGCCGTATCTTCACCTTCACCGCGCTGACCGTGGTAGGTGATGGTAAAGGCCGTGTTGGCTTCGGCCGTGGCAAATCGCGCGAAGTACCTGCCGCGATCCAGAAAGCCATGGAAGCTGCTCGCCGCAACATGATCCAGGTTGACCTGAAGGGCACCACCCTGCAGTACGCCACCAAGGCTGCCCACGGCGCCTCGAAGGTTTACATGCAGCCTGCCTCGGAAGGTACCGGTATCATCGCCGGTGGCGCAATGCGTGCTGTCCTGGAAGTTGCTGGTGTTCAGAACGTTCTGGCCAAGTGCTATGGTTCGACCAACCCAGTGAACGTGGTTTACGCCACCTTCAAGGGTCTGAAAGCCATGCAATCTCCTGAATCCATTGCTGCCAAGCGCGGCAAGAGCGTCGAGGAGATCTTCTGATCATGGCAACCGTAAAAGTAACGCTGATCAAGAGCGTCTCGGGCCGTCTGCCTAACCACAAGCTGTGCGTTAAGGGCCTGGGTCTGCGTCGCATCGGTCACACTGTAGAAGTCCAGGATACTCCCGAAAACCGCGGGATGATCAACAAGGCTTACTACATGCTGAAGGTCGAGGGTTAATCGATGAAACTCAATGATCTGAGTCCAGCGCCGGGTTCCCGTCGCGAGAAGCATCGTCCAGGTCGTGGTATCGGTAGCGGTCTGGGTAAGACCGGCGGCCGTGGCCACAAAGGTCAGACTTCCCGTTCGGGTGGTTCGATCGCTCCTGGCTTCGAAGGCGGTCAACAGCCGCTGCACCGTCGTCTGCCGAAGTTCGGCTTCGTTTCCCTGAAAGCCATGGATCGCGCCGAAGTGCGTCTGTCCGAGCTGGCCAAGGTGGAAGGCGACGTGATCTCCGTGCAATCCCTGAAGGATGCCAACGTGATCGGCCAGAACGTACAGCGCGTGAAAATCATGCTGTCTGGCGAAGTCACTCGCGCAGTCACCATCAAGGGTATCGCAGCCACCAAGGGTGCGCGTGCGGCTATCGAAGCAGCTGGCGGCAAGTTCGAGGAATAAATGGCTAAGCAAGGTGCTCTCTCTTCGCTCGGTAAGGGCGGGATGTCGGAACTCTGGGCTCGTCTGCGCTTTCTGTTCATGGCGATCATCGTCTATCGGATAGGTGCGCATATCCCGGTTCCTGGCATCAATCCAGACCGTCTGGCGGATCTGTTTCGGCAGAATGAGGGGACCATTCTTAGCTTGTTCAACATGTTTTCCGGTGGCGCGCTTGAGCGCATGAGCATCTTTGCACTGGGGATCATGCCGTACATCTCGGCATCGATCATCATGCAGCTGATGACGGCGGTCAGCCCGCAACTGGAACAGTTGAAGAAGGAAGGTGAAGCTGGCCGTCGCAAGATCAGCCAGTACACCCGCTACGGCACCGTTATCCTGGCACTGGTTCAAGCCATTGGCATGTCCATTGGCCTGGCCAACCAGGGCGTGGCGTTTTCTGTAGGCCTGGGCTTCCATGTCGTTGCCGTCTCCACCTTCGTGGCAGGCGCGATGTTCATGATGTGGCTGGGCGAGCAGATCACCGAGCGCGGTGTGGGCAACGGTATCTCGATGTTGATCTTCGCGGGTATCGTTGCCGGTCTTCCGAGAGCAATCGGGCAGTCTTTCGAGTCTGCGCGCACAGGCGATATCAACATTTTCGCCCTGGTCGCTATCGGTTTGCTGGCAGTAGCGATTATCGGTTTTGTGGTGTTCATTGAGCGTGGTCAGCGTCGTATCGCCGTTCACTACGCCAAGCGTCAGCAGGGCCGCAAGGTCTTCGCTGCGCAGACCAGCCACTTGCCGCTGAAGGTGAACATGGCGGGGGTTATCCCGGCCATTTTCGCGAGCAGCATTCTGCTGTTCCCGGCTTCGCTGGGTGCCTGGTTCGGTCAGTCCGAAGGTATGGGCTGGCTGCAGGACATCTCGCAGTCGATCGCTCCTGGTCAGCCGTTGAACATTCTGCTGTTTAGTGCAGGGATCATTTTCTTCTGCTTCTTCTACACAGCGCTGATGTTCAACCCGAAAGACGTAGCGGAAAACCTGAAGAAGTCCGGTGCCTTTATTCCGGGTATCCGTCCTGGTGAGCAGTCGGCACGCTACATTGATGGCGTTCTGACCCGTCTGACCATGTTCGGTGCTCTTTACATGATGGCCGTCTGCCTTCTGCCCCAGTTCCTGGTGGTGGCAGCAAATGTGCCGTTCTACCTTGGCGGGACCTCGTTGCTGATTGTGGTAGTGGTTGTGATGGACTTCATGTCCCAAGTACAATCGCACCTCGTTTCGCACCAGTACGAATCCCTGATGAAGAAAGCCAACCTGAAAGGCTACGGTGGCAGCGGTCTGCTGCGCTGATACGCCCCTAAGGTTCGAGGAGTCGGTAATGAAAGTTCGTGCATCGGTGAAAAAGCTGTGCCGTAACTGCAAGATCATCCGTCGCGAAGGCGTCGTACGAGTGATCTGCAGCGCGGAACCGCGTCACAAACAGCGCCAAGGCTGAGTGTGATCTGCGCTTCAAACCCAGCAGCTAGTGTGCTGCTGGGTTGATTATTCGTTTCTACAGCGATATTATCTCGCGCCCTATTTCTTGGCTTCCGGGGCGTAGGTAGCTGTCAATTGGAGTCCCACTGAATGGCCCGTATTGCAGGCGTCAACATTCCAGATAACAAGCATGCTGTTATCTCGCTGACCTACATCTATGGTGTCGGTCGCACTACTGCACAGAAGATCTGTGCAGACGCTGGTGTAAACCCAGCCGCTAAGATCAAGGATCTGAGCGACGAGCAAATCGAAACCCTGCGTGGCGAAGTCGCGAAGTTCACCACCGAAGGTGACCTGCGTCGTGACATCAACATGAAGATCAAGCGCTTGATGGACCTGGGTTGCTATCGCGGCCTGCGTCATCGTAAAGGTCTGCCGGTTCGCGGTCAGCGCACCAAGACCAACGCACGCACCCGTAAGGGCCCGCGTAAGCCGATCCGCAAGTAATCGCCCAGGAATATAGACATGGCAAAACCTGCTGCTCGTCCTCGTAAGAAAGTCAAAAAGACAGTGGTTGATGGCATCGCCCACATCCATGCCTCTTTCAACAACACCATCGTGACCATCACCGACCGTCAGGGCAACGCTTTGTCCTGGGCGACCTCCGGTGGTTCGGGTTTCCGTGGTTCGCGCAAATCCACCCCGTTCGCAGCCCAGATCGCTGCTGAGCGTGCTGGTCAAGCTGCGCTGGAATACGGTCTGAAGAACCTCGACGTAAACGTCAAGGGTCCAGGTCCAGGTCGTGAGTCCGCCGTTCGTGCACTGAACAGCTGCGGCTACAAGATCGCCAGCATCACCGACGTGACGCCAATCCCGCACAACGGGTGCCGTCCGCCGAAGAAGCGTCGCGTGTAATCAGGAGACAGATAAATGGCACGTTACATTGGTCCAAAATGCAAACTGTCTCGTCGTGAAGGCACTGACCTGTTCCTGAAGAGCGGCGTTCGCGCTCTGGAATCGAAGTGCAACATCGAAGCAGCCCCAGGTATCCACGGCCAGCGCCGTGGCCGTCAGTCCGACTACGGTACCCAGCTGCGCGAGAAGCAAAAAGTTCGTCGTATCTACGGTGTTCTGGAGCGTCAGTTCCGCGGTTACTACCAGGCTGCAGCCTCGAAAAAAGGCGCAACCGGTGAGAACCTGCTGCAACTGCTCGAGTGCCGTCTGGATAACGTCGTCTACCGTATGGGCTTCGGCTCGACTCGTTCCGAGTCCCGTCAGCTGGTTTCGCACAAAGCGATCAGCGTCAACGGTAAGACTGTAAACATTCCATCCTACCAAGTTCGTCCGGGTGACGTGGTCGCGGTTCGCGAGAAGTCGCTGAACCAGCTGCGCATTGTTCAAGCCCTTGAACTGTGCGCCCAGCGTGGCCGCGTTGAGTGGGTTGACGTGGATGCTGCTAAAAAGTCGGGCGTTTTCAAGAACGTTCCTGCTCGCAGCGACCTGTCTGCCGACATCAACGAGAACCTGATTGTCGAGCTCTACTCCAAGTAAGGGCTAGAAAATAGGTGCATCCATGCAGATTTCGGTAAATGAGTTCCTGACTCCCCGCCACATTGATGTGCAGGTAGTCAGTCCGACCCGCGCCAAGATTACGCTCGAGCCTCTCGAGCGTGGTTTCGGCCATACCCTGGGCAACGCGCTGCGCCGCATCCTGTTGTCCTCCATGCCTGGCTGTGCAGTAGTCGAGGCCGAGATCGACGGCGTACTCCACGAGTACTCCGCGATCGAAGGTGTTCAGGAAGACGTCATTGAAATCCTGTTGAACCTGAAAGGCCTGGCTATCAAACTGCACGGTCGTGACGAAGTTACGCTGACCTTGTCGAAAAAGGGTTCGGGGGTGGTTACCGCTGCCGATATTCAGCTGGATCACGATGTCGAGATCGTCAACCCCGATCACGTAATCGCGAACCTGGCGTCGAACGGCGCCCTGAACATGAAGCTCACTGTAGCTCGTGGTCGTGGTTACGAGCCGGCCGACTCCCGTCAAACCGACGAAGACGAAAGCCGTAGCATTGGCCGTCTGCAGTTGGACGCTTCGTTCAGCCCGGTGCGTCGTATCGCCTATGTGGTCGAGAACGCCCGTGTTGAACAGCGTACCAACCTGGACAAGCTGGTCATTGATCTGGAAACCAACGGAACCCTGGATCCTGAAGAGGCTATCCGCCGCGCTGCGACCATCCTGCAACAGCAGCTGGCCGCGTTCGTCGACCTCAAAGGTGACAGCGAGCCTGTCGTAGTCGAGCAGGAAGACGAGATCGATCCGATCCTGCTGCGTCCGGTTGACGACCTGGAACTGACTGTACGTTCGGCCAACTGCCTCAAGGCGGAGAACATCTACTACATCGGCGACCTGATTCAGCGTACCGAAGTAGAGCTGTTGAAGACTCCTAACCTGGGCAAGAAGTCCCTGACTGAAATCAAGGACGTCCTGGCCTCTCGTGGTCTGTCTCTCGGCATGCGCCTCGACAACTGGCCGCCTGCAAGTCTTAAGAAAGACGACAAGGCGACCGCCTGATCGTCGTAATCACCGAACGTAGTGTTTGGTAAGGAATGAATCATGCGTCATCGTAAAAGTGGACGTCACCTGAGCCGTACCAGCTCTCACCGCAAGGCTATGTTCCAGAACATGGCAGTGTCGCTGATCGAGCACGAGCTGATCAAAACCACCCTGCCGAAAGCCAAGGAACTGCGCCGCGTTGCCGAGCCGCTGATCACCCTGGCCAAGGAAGACAGCGTAGCTAACCGCCGTCTGGCCTTCGATCGTACCCGTTCGAAGTCCGCTGTTGGCAAGCTGTTCAACGACCTGGGCAAGCGTTACGCCACCCGTCAGGGCGGCTACCTGCGCATCCTGAAGTGCGGTTTCCGCGCTGGCGACAACGCTCCTATGGCGTACGTCGAGCTGGTTGATCGTCCGGTCGGCGGTGCTGTAGAAGCTGCTGAGTAAGACGTTCTGTCTGCTACAAAGAACCGGGCCTAGTGCCCGGTTTTTTGTTTTAAGATGTATTGTTTATTCCTATTGATTCAAGTCATGTAATGCATTTGTTCTTGTAACCTTGCTCGTCAATACTCTCCCAGAGCCGATTAGCCGGCGCTTGAAGACCGATAAGGAGAGCCCATGAGCAAGATTCTCACCACCGCCAGCGGTGCACCTGTAGCAGACAACCAGAATTCCCGTTCCGCCGGCCCGCGCGGCCCGCTGCTGCTCGATGACTTCCACCTGATCGAGAAGCTCGCCCACTTCAACCGCGAGAACATTCCTGAGCGCCGCGTACACGCAAAAGGCTCGGGCGCCTACGGCACCTTTACCGTCACCCGCGATATCACCGATTACACCAGTGCCAAGTTGTTTGAACAGGTTGGCAAGCAGACCGAAACCTTCCTGCGCTTCTCCACCGTTGGTGGTGAGCGTGGCTCCGCTGATACCGAGCGCGATCCCCGTGGTTTTGCCGTCAAGTTCTACACCGAGGAAGGCAATTGGGACATCGTCGGCAACAACACGCCGGTGTTCTTCATCCGCGACCCACTGAAGTTTCCGGACTTTATCCACACCCAGAAGCGTCACCCACAATCCAACCTGAAGAACGCTCAGATGATGTGGGACTTCTGGTCACACTCTCCCGAGGCGCTGCATCAGGTCACCATTCTGTTCTCCGATCGCGGCATTCCGGACGGCTACCGCCACATGCACGGCTTCGGTAGCCATACCTACAGCCTGATCAATGCCAAGGGTGAACGCACCTGGGTCAAATGGCACTTCAAGACCCAGCAAGGCATCAAGAACCTCGCACCGGCAGATGCTGCGCGCCTGGCAGGTACTGACCCAGACTACGCCCAGCGCGACCTGTTCGAAGCCATCGAGCGGGGCGATTACCCACGCTGGACCGTATGCATCCAGGTGATGAGCGAAGCCGAGGCTGCCAGCCGCGACGAAAACCCCTTCGACGTTACCAAGACCTGGTCGCAGAAGGACTACCCGCTGATTGAAGTGGGCGTGCTGGAGCTCAACCGTAACCCGCTCAACTACTTTGCCGAGGTCGAGCAGGCTGCGTTTGGCCCGAGCAACATGGTGCCGGGTGTTGGCCTGTCGCCGGACCGCATGCTGCAAGGGCGGGTATTCGCCTACGCCGACGCGCATCGCTACCGGGTGGGTACCAACCACCAGCAGCTGCCGGTGAACGCACCACGCTGCCCGGTCAACAGCTACCAGCGTGATGGTTCCATGGCCGCTGGCAGTTACGGCAGCGCGCCGAACTATGAGCCCAACAGCTACAGCGATGCACCGAAGCAGTCACCAGGCCACGCCGAGCCTGCACTGGCCCTGAATGGTTCGGCAGATCGCTACGACCACCGCGAGGATACCGACTACTACAGCCACGCCGGCGCGCTGTTCCGCCTGATGAGCGATGAGCAGAAAGCCCTGCTGATAAACAACATAGCCGGCACCATGGCAGGCGTCAGCGAAGACGTGATCCAGCGTCAGCTGCAATACTTCTTCAAGGCCGATCCGGCCTACGGCGAAGGGGTTGCCAAGGCCTTGGGCGTCAATCTCGCCTAAGTCGAAGTGATAAGAAGAACCGCCCTCATTTGGGCGGTTTTTCAATGAATATCACTACTGTTTAACCGATTTTTTGCTTCTAATTGCGCGGTTTTCAGTGACCGCAGGCAAAAGCTGGTTCACACTGTGTGGCATAGACGTTTTCACATGGAGAAACAGGGCGATGCAAGGTCACCCGGACGTAATCAACTACCTCGTTACGCTGCTGAAGGGCGAACTGGCGGCTCGCGACCAGTACTTCATTCACTCGCGTATGTACGAAGACTGGGGCCTGTCCAAGCTCTACGAGCGCATCAACCACGAAATGGAAGAAGAGACGCAGCACGCCGATGCCCTGATGCGTCGCATCCTCATGCTCGAAGGCACCCCTGACATGCGCGCGGACGACCTGGAAGTGGGCAGCACCGTGCCGGAAATGATCGAGGCCGACCTCAAGCTCGAGTACAAGGTACGCGGCGCGCTGTGCAAAGGCATCGAACTGTGCGAATTGCACAAGGACTACATCAGCCGCGACATCCTGCGCGCTCAGTTGGCTGATACCGAAGAAGATCACACCTACTGGCTGGAGAAGCAGCAGGGGCTGATCAAGGCCATTGGCCTCGAGAATTACCTGCAGTCGCAGATGTAAAAGGCTGGGGCTGCTCTGCAGCCCTATCGCGACAAAAGGCCGCTCCCACAGGGAAATGCATTCCTCCTGTGGAGCGGCCTTTTGTCGCGAAAAGGGCAAAAAGCGCCCCCAAGGCCTTACGCCCGATCCCGCTCCAGCAACGGTTTCAGGTAGTGCCCGGTATACGACTGCTTCATCGTACTCAGTTCTTCCGGCGTACCGCAGGCAATGATCTGCCCGCCTTTCGAACCACCCTCCGGCCCCAGATCCACCAGCCAATCCGCGGTCTTGATCACATCCAGGTTGTGCTCGATCACCACCACGGTATTGCCGTGGTCGCGCAGGCGATGCAGGACGTCCAGCAACTGCTGAATATCGGCAAAGTGCAGGCCCGTGGTCGGCTCGTCGAGAATGTACAAGGTCTTGCCGGTATCACGCTTGGACAGCTCGCGCGACAGCTTCACTCGCTGTGCCTCACCGCCCGACAGCGTGGTCGCCGACTGGCCCAGCTTGATGTATGACAGCCCCACATCCATCAACGTCTGCAGCTTGCGCGCCAGCGCCGGCACTGCGTCGAAGAACTCGCGGGCATCCTCGATGGTCATTTCCAGCACCTCGTGGATGTTCTTGCCCTTGTACTTGATCTCCAGGGTTTCGCGGTTGTAGCGCTTGCTCTTGCACACGTCGCACGGCACATAGATATCCGGCAGGAAGTGCATCTCCACCTTGATCAGGCCATCGCCCTGGCAGGCCTCGCAACGGCCTCCCTTGACGTTGAACGAGAAACGCCCCGGACCATAGCCGCGCGAACGCGATTCCGGCACACCGGAGAACAGCTCGCGGATCGGCGTGAAGATGCCGGTGTAGGTCGCCGGGTTCGAGCGAGGGGTGCGGCCGATCGGGCTCTGGTCGATGTCCACTACCTTGTCCAGGTGCTGCAGGCCATCCATGCTGGCATGCGGCGCCGCTTCCAGGCTGCTTGAGCCATTCAGGGCGGTCGCGGCCAGTGGGAATAGGGTGTTGTTGATCAGTGTCGACTTGCCCGAACCGGACACCCCCGTCACGCAGGTCAGCAGGCCGATCGGGATTTCAAGGTCGACGTTTTGCAGGTTGTTGCCACGCGCGCCCTTGAGCTTGAGTTGCAGCTTCTTGTTGCGCGGCGTGCGCTTGGCCGGCACTACGATCTTCTTGCGCCCTGACAGGTACTTGCCGGTCAGCGAGTCGGGGTGCTCCATGACTTCCTGCGGCGACCCCTCGGCGACGATCTGACCGCCGTGCACGCCGGCCCCAGGGCCGATGTCCACCACGTAGTCAGCCAGGCGGATGGCGTCTTCGTCGTGTTCCACCACGATCACCGTGTTGCCCAGGTCGCGCAGGTGGTTGAGGGTGGCCAGCAGGCGGTCATTGTCACGTTGATGAAGGCCGATGGACGGCTCATCGAGGATGTACATCACTCCCACCAGGCCAGCACCGATCTGGCTGGCCAGGCGGATACGCTGCGCTTCGCCACCGGATAGGGTATCAGCGCTGCGGTCCAGGGTGAGATAGTCGAGACCGACGTTCACCAGGAACTGCAGGCGCTCGCAGATTTCCTTGAGGATCTTCGCCGCAATCTCGCCACGGCGTCCGGTCAGAGTCAGCTCGCCGAAGTAGTTGCTGGCTTCACCGATCGGCAGGTTGGTCACTGCCGGTAGCGTTTTTTCGCCCACCCACACATGCCTTGCCTCACGGCGCAGGCGGGTGCCGCGGCAATCGGGGCACGGCTGGGTGCCGAGGAACTTGGCCAGTTCTTCGCGCACGGTGGCCGACTCGGTCTCGCGGTAGCGACGCTCCAGGTTCGGCACGATGCCTTCGAACGGGTGCGAGCGCTTGACGATGTCGCCACGGTCGTTGAGGTACTTGAAGTCGACGCTCTGCTTGCCGCTGCCCTGCAGGATCACCTTCTGGTGCTCGGCCGAAAGCTGGCCGAATGGTTCCTCCAGGCTGAAGCCGTAATGCGCGGCCAGCGAGCCGAGCATCTGGAAGTAGTACACGTTGCGCCGGTCCCAGCCGCGGATCGCGCCTTCGGCCAAGGTGAGCTCGGCATTGACCAGGCGCTTGGTGTCGAAGAACTGCTTCACCCCCAGTCCATCGCAGGTCGGGCAGGCGCCGGCGGGGTTGTTGAAGGAGAACAGTTTCGGCTCCAGCTCGCTGATGGCATGGCCACAGACCGGGCAGGCGAAACGCGCGGAGAAGATCGTCTCCTCGCCTGGCTCGTCATCCATCGGCGCTACCAGGGCTATGCCGTCGGCCAGCTTGAGCGCGGTCTCGAACGACTCGGCCAGGCGCTGTTGCAGGTCGGCGCGGACCTTGAAACGGTCCACCACCACATCGATGCTGTGTTTTTTCTGCTTGTCCAGCTTGGGCAGTTCGTCGAGCTCGTAGAGCTTGCCGTTGACCCGGGCGCGCACAAAGCCCTGGGCCCGTAGCTCGTCGAATACCGCCAGGTGCTCGCCCTTGCGCTCGCGCACCACCGGCGCCAGCAGCATCAGCTTGCTGCCTTCCGGTCGCTCCAGCACCAGGTCGACCATCTGGCTGATCGTTTGCGCTTCCAGCGGGATATCGTGATCCGGGCAGCGTGGGGTACCCACGCGAGCGTACAGCAGGCGCAGATAGTCGTAGATTTCGGTGATGGTGCCGACCGTGGAGCGGGGGTTGTGCGAGGTCGACTTCTGCTCGATGGAAATGGCCGGCGACAGGCCTTCGATGGTGTCGACGTCGGGCTTTTCCATCATCGACAGGAACTGCCGGGCGTAGGCCGACAGCGATTCCACATAGCGGCGCTGGCCTTCGGCGTACAGGGTGTCGAACGCCAGGGACGACTTTCCGGAACCGGACAGGCCGGTGATCACGATCAGCTTGTCCCGGGGCAGGGTCAGGTCGATGTTCTTCAGGTTGTGGGTACGTGCCCCACGAATCAGGATCTTGTCCACTGCGGCCTCGCTCGGCGGGCATAAACAAGGAAGTATACGGCGCGCTGCCAGTACGCGGCAAAGCGTCGCGTAGATGCCGTCAAGCTGTCGGACTGATAGAATCGCCGCCGGTTCACACGAGGTTAATCCATGCACGACACCCACAACGAGCGCATGAGTGGCGGCGAAACCCGCGCCGCTGGCGGCCTGGCCCTGGTCTTTGCCTTTCGTATGCTGGGCATGTTCATGGTCTTGCCGGTGCTGGCCACCTACGGCATGGACCTGGCAGGTGCCACGCCTGCGCTGATCGGCCTGGCCATTGGTGCCTATGGCCTGACGCAGGCCGTATTGCAGATCCCGTTCGGGATGATTTCCGATCGCATCGGCCGCCGGCCGGTGATTTACCTGGGGCTGGTCATCTTTGCCCTGGGCAGTGTATTGGCGGCCCAGGCCGACTCCATCTGGGGAGTGATCGCCGGGCGTATCCTGCAGGGCGCCGGGGCGATTTCCGCTGCGGTCATGGCGCTGCTGTCCGACCTCACCCGCGAGCAGCACCGGACCAAGGCCATGGCCATGATCGGCATGAGCATCGGCCTGTCGTTTGCCGTCGCCATGGTCGTCGGCCCATTGCTGACTCGTGCCTTTGGCTTGTCAGGATTGTTCCTCGCCACGGCAGGACTTGCCCTGGTCGGCATCTTGCTGATCGCCTTTGTGGTGCCCAATACCCACAGCATCCTGCAGCACCGTGAGTCGGGTGTGGCGCGCCAGGCCATCGGCCCGACCCTGCGCCATCCGGACCTTCTGCGCCTGGATGTGGGCATCTTCATCCTCCACGCCATCCTCATGGCCAGCTTCGTCGCATTGCCACTGGCCTTTGTCGAGCGCGGCGGCCTGCCGAAGGAGCAGCACTGGTGGGTATACCTGACCGCGTTGTTCATCTCATTTTTTGCAATGGTCCCGTTCATCATCTATGGCGAAAAAAAGCGCAAGATGAAACGCGTGCTGGCCGGGGCGGTCAGTGTGTTGCTGCTGGTGGAGGTGTTCTTCTGGCAGTGGGCTGACGGTTTGCGCGGACTGGTGATCGGCACCGTGGTATTCTTTACTGCATTCAACCTGCTGGAGGCATCACTGCCTTCGCTGGTGAGCAAGGTGTCGCCTGCAGGTGGCAAGGGGACGGCAATGGGGGTCTACTCCACCAGCCAGTTCCTCGGTGCTGCCCTGGGAGGAATCCTCGGTGGCTGGTTGTTCCAGCACGGCGGGCTGAACATGGTGTTCCTCGGTTGTGCGGTACTGTGTGCCATCTGGTTGGTCGTCGCCTTGCGCATGAACGAGCCGCCCTATGTGACCAGCCTGCGCATGCCGCTGACGCCAGAGGCAGTCCGGGAAGCCGGCCTGACCGAGCGCCTGATGGCTGTACCGGGTGTGACCGACGCCGTCGTGGTGGCGGAAGAAGCCGCCATCTATATCAAACTGGATACGAAAATTTTGGACCGTACGACCCTCGAGCGCCTGGTGAACCCGGCCTCTTCGGCGTGCGAAGCCTAGGAGAACGTTATGGCCCGTGGGGTTAACAAAGTCATTCTGGTCGGCACCTGTGGCCAGGATCCCGAAGTCCGCTACCTGCCCAACGGTAACGCCGTGACCAACCTGAGCCTGGCTACCAGCGAGCAGTGGACCGACAAGCAGTCGGGCCAGAAGGTCGAGCGTACCGAGTGGCACCGTGTGTCGCTGTTCGGCAAGGTTGCCGAAATCGCCGGCGAATATCTGCGCAAAGGTTCGCAGTGCTACATCGAAGGCAAGCTGCAGACCCGCGAGTGGGAAAAAGACGGCATCAAGCGCTACACCACCGAGATCATCGTCGACATCAACGGCACCATGCAGCTGCTCGGCGGTCGTCCGCAGAACCAGCAGCAGGGCGGTGACCCGTACAACCAGGGTGGCGGCAACTACGGTGGCGGCCAGCCGCAGCAGTACAACCAGGCCCCACGCCAGCAGGCCCCGCGCCCGCAACAGGCTCCTCAGCGCCCGGCCCCGCAGCAGCCAGCCCCGCAGCCGGCGGCTGACTTCGACAGCTTCGATGACGATATTCCGTTCTGATCAGAACGGTTAGGCGTCTGGCAAAACCAGAAACCCAGGGCAGTTGCCCTGGGTTTTTTTATGGGCGGTGCCGCGTACCTTTTTGTGGGCGGGTTTGCCCGAGAATGAATTGGTACCGACTGCCACTCCAGTAGCGAGCCTGATCAATAGAACAGCCGCGGCTCCGGCGAGTCCAGCAAGCTGACCAGCTTGGTCAGGGCAAAGCCCAACTCCTGACGGCTGGGGGCCATCAAGGCGATGCGCACGCCGCAGCTGGCGTGGCTGCGCTCTGGCAGGAACTGGCTGCCACTGACTACAGTGACGCCGTTGTTACGCGCCAGGTTGGCGAATTCGTCGCTGGTCCACGGCTCGGGCAACTCCAGCCAGATGTGGAAGCTGTTGGGCTGGCTGCGGATCTTGTACTTGCCAAGGATCTCCTGGGCCATTTGCTGGCGCGCGGCCGCCTCTTCCTGTTGTTCTCGCACCAACTGGTCGGCCATGCCGCTGTTGATCAGGTTGCTGGCCAGTTGTGCCATCAACGGCGATGGCATCCAGACGCTGCTGCGTACCATCGACGATAGCCGCGAGAGGGTTTGCGGTGGGGCGTACAGGTAACCGATACGCAGCGCCGGCAGCACACTTTTGGACAGGCTGGTGAGATACACCGAACGTTCTGGCGCATACGCCGCCAGTGGCTGGTAATCCGGTGCGGGTTCAAGGAAGCCGTAGATATCGTCATCGACGATGAACAGGTCGAACTCGCGGGCGATCTCTGCGATGGCCTGGCGCCGTGCGTGGGGCATGATCGAGTTGGTGGGATTCTGGTGGGTGGTGACACACACCAACAGGGAAGGGCGATGCTCCAGGCAGGCCGCGCGCAATGCCTCGGGAATAAGGCCATGCTCGTCCATGGCCACGCCACGCAGGCGGCGGCCCATGCTGTGGGCCAGGGAGATGATGCCTGGGTAGCAGAACGATTCGCACAGCACCACATCGTCGCTCTTCGACAGGCTGCTGATGGCCACCAATAGTCCATGCTGCGCGCCAGAGGTCAGTACAACCTGTTGCCAGCGCGCATCAGGCAGCCAGCGCCGAATCCAGTCTGCACCTGCTTGTTTGTGGGAGGTGTGACCACCTTCTGTCACATAGTCGAGTACCTGTCCCAGGTCCGCAGAGGTGGCCAGCTCGCTGATCGCCGTACCCAGCCAACTCATGTGGGCGTCGTTGGGTTTGATGATCGAGAGATCGATCTGGCTGCTTCCGCCAGTAACTGGTGTAGGCACCGACGGGGCGGATAACCGCTGTCGCAACTGCCTGACAAATGTGCCACGGCCTACCTCTCCAACCACCAGGCCGCGCTTGGCGGCTTCGTCGTAGGCTCTTCCAACGGTGCCGGGGGTTACATTCAGTGCCTCGGCAAGGTCTTTGAGGGTGGGCAAACGATCGCCTGCTGCAAGCCGACCACTTTCGATGTCCTGTTCAAGGGCATTAGCGATCATCAGATAAACCGGCTGGGTTTGATCGCCGTATTGAGGGACCCACATGGAAATGGCACCAGATTCTGCAATTGCGCGCAGCCTAACATGAAAGCCAGGATGCGGGTAATGATGGTAATCTTCGCCATTGAGTCGATTTAATTCGATATTGCATCGATTCAATTTTCGTAATTACAATCATCGCGCTGATTGGGACATGCACACTTGCGTTGTGCTTGGCAGGACACTCCACTGGATGGACTTCGCTATGGAAATTCTGGGCGCTTTCTGGGCGGAACACTGGTTGCTGGCGGTGCTCATGCTTGGGGCTATCGCTTTCGTTGCCGGCTTCGTAGACAGCATTGCCGGTGGCGGCGGGTTGTTCCTGGTGCCGGGCTTTCTGCTGGTCGGCATGCCACCGCAGGTTGCCCTCGGCCAGGAAAAACTGGTCAGTACCCTTGGCACACTGGCAGCCATTCGCAACTTCCTGGCCAACAGCAAGATGGTCTGGCAGGTGGCGCTGGTCGGCGTGCCATTCTCGTTGCTCGGTGCCTACCTGGGAGCGCACCTGATCGTCTCGATCTCCCAGGAGGCTGTGGGCAAGATCATCCTGGCGCTGATCCCCTTCGGCATCCTCATCTTCCTCACCCCCAAGGACCGCTTGGTCGAGGAGCGCGAACTGTCATCGCGCATGGTCTTCACCGTGGTGCCGCTGACCTGCCTGGCCATCGGCTTCTACGACGGCTTCTTCGGCCCGGGTACCGGCAGCATGTTCATCATCGCGTTCCATTACCTGCTGCGCATGGACCTGGTCTCCAGCTCGGCCAATTCAAAAACCTTCAACTTCGCATCCAACATCGGCGCTTTGGTGGCCTTCGTCATTGCCGGCAAGGTCGTCTACCTGCTGGCGGTGCCGCTGGTGGCCTGCAACATCCTCGGTAACCACCTTGGCAGTGCACTGGCCCTGCGCAAGGGCAACGAAGTGGTGCGCAAGGCGCTGGTGTTCTCGATGCTCTGCCTGTTCACCAGCCTGGGCGTTAAGTATCTGGCCTGACCCTTCCATAGGAGACAACTGATGAAAACTGCATTCGTAACCGGCGCCTCCTCGGGCTTTGGCCGCGCCATCTGCCGTACCTTGATCGGCAAAGGCTACCGCGTGATCGGTGGCGCCCGGCGCATGGACAAGCTGCAAGCGCTGGCCGCCGAGCTAGGCGTCAATTTCATTCCGCTGGCGCTGGATGTCACCGACCCGGTGTCGCTCGAGAAGGTGGTCGAGCAGATTAGTGATGCGTCACTGCAGGTCGACCTGCTGGTCAATAATGCCGGGCTGGCGCTGGGCGTGGACCGTGCCCAGGCCAGTAGTGCGGAAAACTGGCAGCGGATGATCGACACCAACATCACTGGCCTGGCCATGGTCACCCACAAGATCCTGCCGCAGATGGTGGAAGCTGACAGCGGCATGATCATCAATATCGGCTCGATCGCCGGCACCTATCCCTACCCGGGCGGTAACGTGTATGGCGCCAGCAAGGCCTTCGTTCGCCACTTCAGCCTCAACCTGCGCGCCGATCTGGCGGGCACCCGCGTTCGAGTGAGCAACATCGAGCCTGGGCTGTGCTCGGGGACCGATTTCTCGGTGGTGCGCCTGAACGGCGATCTGGATGCCGTGCAGGCGCTGTATCGGGACGTGGAGGCCATCCTGCCCGAGGACATCGCGGCCACGGTGGCCTGGATTGCCGAGCAGCCGGCGCATGTGAACATCAATACCATCGAGATCATGCCGGTGGCCCAGAGCAGTGCGGCGCTGAACGTGGTGCGCAACCTGCCGGCTTGCTGATCGGCCGGTGGTGGATGGCACCGGTGTTGCCGGTGTTCGCGTGCACGCCCGCTCCCACAGGAATGGCGCCCTGCTTCGGGCATGTGCAGTAACTGTGGGAGCGGGTTCACCCGCGAATCAGGCAACACAGCGCCTTCAGCTGACCCATGTCATCGCACCTTCTCGATTCTTGGCTAGTCTTAACTGTTGGCGGCCATCAATTGGCCGCCACCGTGACTACCAAGAGGCGCCGGCCATGTTCCGTGCGTCCACCACCTGATCAGGAGTGCACGATGGACCTGAACCGTCGGCAGTTCTTCAAGGTCGCCGCCGTCGGCCTTGGAGGCTCGAGCCTTGCGGCGTTGGGCATGGCCCCGACACCAGCATTTGCCGAGCAGGTGCGTCACTTCAAGCTGGCGCATACCAAGGAAACCCGTAACACCTGCCCTTACTGCTCGGTCGGCTGCGGCCTGATCATGTACAGCCAGGGCGATGCGGGCAAGAACGTCAAACAGAACATCATCCATATCGAAGGTGACGCCGACCACCCGGTCAACCGCGGCACCCTCTGCCCGAAAGGCGCTGGCCTGCTGGACTTCATCCACAGCCCGAGCCGCCTGCAGTACCCCGAGGTACGCAAGCCGGGCAGCAAGGAGTGGGTGCGGGTCAGCTGGGACGAGGCGCTCGATCGCGTCGCCGACCTGATGAAGCAGGACCGCGACGCCAACTTCATCGAAAAGAACGCCCAGGGGCAAACGGTCAACCGCTGGCTCACCACCGGTTTTCTTGCTGCTTCCGCCGCCTCCAGCGAGGCCGGCTACCTGACCCACAAGGTCATCCGCGCAACAGGCATGCTGGGGTTCGATAACCAGGCTCGTGTCTGACATGGCCCGACGGTGGCAAGTCTTGCCCCGACGTACGGCCGTGGCGCCATGACCAACCACTGGTCCGATATCGCCAATGCGAATCTGGTCCTGGTGATGGGTGGCAACGCAGCAGAAGCGCATCCGTGCGGCTTCAAGTGGGTGACCGAGGCCAAGGCGCACAACAAGGCGCGGCTGATCGTGGTCGACCCGCGGTTTACCCGTACCGCTTCGGTGGCCGACTACTACGCACCGATTCGTACCGGTACCGACATCGCCTTCATGGGCGGGTTGATCAATTACTTGCTGAGCAATGACAAGATCCAGCACGAGTACGTGCGCAACTACACCGATGTGTCGTTCATCGTCAAAGAGAACTATGGCTTCGAGGATGGCCTGTTCAGCGGGTACGACGAGGCCAAGCGCGTGTATTCCGACAAGTCCGGCTGGGGTTACGAGCTGGGTGCAGACGGCTTTGCCAAGGTTGACCCGACGCTGCAGCACCCGCGCTGCGTGTTCCAGCTGATGAAGCAGCACTACAGCCGCTATACACCGGAACTGGCAAGCATGACCTGTGGCATGCCGCAGGACGCCATGTTGAAGATCTGGGAAGAGATCGCCACCTGCTCGGTACCGGGCAAGACCATGACGATCCTCTACGCGCTGGGCTGGACGCAGCACTCGATCGGTGCGCAGATCATCCGCAGTGCGGCCATGGTGCAGTTGCTGCTGGGTAACGTCGGCATGCCAGGTGGCGGGGTCAACGCCTTGCGCGGGCACTCCAACATCCAGGGCCTGACCGACCTCGGCCTGCTGTCCAACTCGTTGCCGGGTTACTTGACCCTTGCCGGCGATGCCGAGCAGGACTATGCCGCCTATATCGACAAGCGCGCCTCCAAGCCACTGCGTCCTGGCCAACTGTCGTACTGGCAGAACTACGGCAAGTTCCATGTCAGCCTGATGAAGGCGTGGTACGGCGCCAATGCCACGGCGGAGAACAACTGGGGCTACGACTGGCTGCCCAAGCTCGATGTGCCGGCCTACGACGTGCTGCGCATGTTCGAGATGATGGGCCAGGGCAAGGTAAACGGCTACATGTGCCAAGGTTTCAACCCGATTGCCGCGCTGCCGGACAAGAACCGTGTCACTGCCGCCCTGAGCAAACTCAAGTGGCTGGTGATCATGGACCCGCTGGCCACCGAGACCTCGGAGTTCTGGCGCAACGCCGGGCCGTTCAACGATGTCGACACGGCCAACATCCAGACCGAAGTGATCCGCCTGCCCACTACCTGCTTTGCCGAGGAAGACGGCTCGCTGGTCAACAGCAGCCGCTGGCTGCAGTGGCACTGGAAGGGCGCCGACGGCCCGGGCGAGACCCGCACCGACGTTCACATCATGAGCGAGCTGTTCCTGCGCCTGCGCCGACGCTACCAGGCCGAAGGCGGCGCCTATCCTGACGCGCTGATGAACATCAACTGGCCATACAAGGTCCCTGAAGAGCCATCCCCGGAGGAGCTGGCCAAGGAAATGAACGGCTGGGCGGTGACGGACGTCACCGATCCGACTGGCGCAGTGCTCAAGGCCGGCCAGCAACTGGCGGGCTTTGGCCAGCTCAAGGACGACGGCAGCACTGCGTCCGGTTGCTGGATCTTCGCCGGCAGCTGGACCGAGCAGGGTAACCAGATGGCTCGCCGTGACAACAGCGACCCGTACGGCATGCACCAGGTGCAGAACTGGGCCTGGGCCTGGCCGGCCAACCGCCGCATCCTCTACAACCGTGCTTCCAGCGACCCGCAAGGCAAGCCGTGGGACCCGGAGAAGAAGCGCCTGGTGTGGTGGAACGGCAAGGCCTGGACCGGGACCGATGTGCCCGACTTCAAGGTCGACTCGCCGCCCGAGGCGGGGATGAACCCGTTCATCATGAACCCCGAAGGCGTGGCGCGGTTCTTTGCCATCGACAAGATGGCCGAAGGCCCGTTCCCCGAGCACTACGAGCCGTTCGAGACGCCGATTGGCATCAACCCGCTGCACCCGCAGAACAAGAAGGCCACCAGCAACCCGGCCGGGCGGGTGTTCGACTCGGTGTGGGACACCCTCGGCAAGCACGAAGAGTTCCCGTACGCGGCGACCACGTACAGGCTGACCGAGCACTTCCACTTCTGGAGCAAGCATTGCCGGCTCAACGCCATTGCCCAGCCCGAGCAGTTCGTCGAAATCGGCGAGGTGCTGGCCAACGAGAAAGGTATCAAGGCCGGTGACCGGGTGCGGGTATCGAGCAAGCGCGGGCATATCGATGCGGTGGCGGTAGTGACCAAGCGGATTCGCCCGCTCCAGGTCAACAACCAGACCGTGCACCAGATCGGCATCCCGCTGCACTGGGGCTTCACCGGGGCTACGCGGCATGGCTACCTGACCAACACCCTGGTGCCTTTCCTGGGTGACGGCAATACCCAGACGCCAGAGTCCAAGTCGTTCCTCGTCAAAGTGGAGAAACTCTGATGGCCAGCCAAGACATCATCGCCCGCTCGGCCACCACCACCGTACCGCCTTCGGTACGCCAGCAGCAGGAAGTCGCCAAGCTGATCGACACCACCAAATGCATCGGCTGCAAGGCTTGCCAGGTGGCGTGTTCGGAGTGGAACGAACTGCGTGACGAGGTCGGCCACAACCACGGCACCTACGACAACCCCCAGGACCTCACTGCCGAGACCTGGACCCTGATGCGCTTTACCGAGCACGAGCGCGACGACGGCAACCTGGAGTGGCTGATTCGCAAGGATGGCTGCATGCACTGCGCCGAGCCAGGTTGCCTGAAGGCGTGCCCGAGCCCTGGGGCGATCATCAAGCACGCCAACGGCATCGTCGACTTCAACCAGGACCACTGCATCGGTTGTGGGTACTGCATCACCGGTTGCCCGTTCAATATCCCGCGTATTTCGCAGAAGGACCACAAGGCGTACAAGTGCACCCTGTGTTCCGACCGCGTGACCGTGGGCCTGGAGCCGGCCTGCGTGAAAACCTGCCCGACCGGGGCGATCGTGTTCGGCACCAAGGATGAGATGAAGGTGCATGCTGCCGAGCGCATCGTCGACCTGCAGTCGCGGGGCTACGACAAGGCTGGGCTTTACGACCCGGACGGCGTCGGTGGCACCCACGTGATGTATGTGCTGCACCATGCCGACACGCCGAAGCTGTACGCCGGCCTGCCGGACCAGCCGGTGATCAGTCCGCTGGTGGGGCTGTGGAAGGGCATTACCAAGCCGCTGGCGCTGCTGGCCATGGGGGCTGCGGTGCTGGCCGGGTTCTTCCACTATGTGCGGGTAGGGCCACAGCGGGTGGAGGAGGACGAACACCCGACACCCGCGGATGAAAGCGTGCACCAGGTGGACCCGTCGGTCCATGTCTATGATCCGACCAAGCCCGGTGGGCAAGGGGAGCAGCGACCATGAACGACAACAAACCCATCCTGCGCTACAACGCCAACGAGCGCAGTAACCACTGGGTCGTCGCGATCCTGTTCATCCTGGCTGGCCTGTCGGGGCTGGCGCTGTTCCATCCGGCGCTGTTCTGGCTCAGCAACCTGTTCGGCGGTGGCCCGTGGACACGCATCCTGCACCCCTTCCTCGGGGTGGCGATGTTCGTGTTCTTCCTCGGCCTGGTGCTGCGTTTCTGGCGCGCCAATTTCATCACTGCCAATGACCGACTGTGGCTGCGCCGGGTGGACCGGGTGATGCTCAACAAGGAGGAGGGTGTGCCACCGATCGGCAAGTACAACGCCGGGCAGAAGCTGTTGTTCTGGACCCTGCTGGTGTGCATGCTGGTTCTGCTGGTCAGCGGTGTGGTGATCTGGCGTGCATACTTCAGCCATTTGTTCGGCATCGAGGTCATTCGGCTGTCCGCTCTGCTCCACGCCCTGGCGGCGTTCGTGCTGATCCTCAGCATCATCGTGCACATCTACGCCGGTATCTGGATCAAGGGCTCGATCGGCGCCATGCTGCATGGCTGGGTCAGCCGCGCCTGGGCGCGCAAGCACCATGAGTTGTGGTACCGCGAAGTGACTGGTGACAAGACGCCGGGCAATCACGGACGAAAAGAAGGATGAGCGCTTGAGCACGATACTCGAACCCGGGCAGATCGAAGCGTCGGCAGTGATGCCGCCGTTTCTGCACCTGCCCCCCGCCAACCTGTTCGAACTGCGCGCCGAGCGCCTGGAGCAGCTGGCCGAGGGCAATGCCCTTGGCGAATACCTGAAGCTGGTGGCGTGTTTGTGCCGTATCCAGCAGCAGCTTGTGGATAACCCACCCGCTGGCATGCCGGTGGCAGAGGAGCGTCAGCGCCTGTGCATAAGTCATGGTTTGCCGCCACTGGCGGCGGACAGCCTGGTGCGTGAAGGGCCGTGGCTGGTCTGGTTGCAGGCCTTGCTCAAGCACTTCAATGCGCAGACCAGCGGTCCATTAGGGGAGGCGCTGCAAGTCCTGCGCAGCAGTGATGACTGTCAACGCAAGGGTTGGGGCATCGCCTTGCTCGCCGGCCAGTACGACGCAGTGCCCGCAGCACTGGTGCCGTTCATCGGGGCGGCCTTGCAGGCGGCCTGGTCCAGCTGGTTGCTGGCGCTGCCCGCACCAGAGCTCAAGCCCGCCGACAGCCTGGCCCAGTGCCCGGCCTGCGGTTCGCCGGCGATGGCCGGGGTGGTGCGCAACCGCGGCAAGCACAATGGCCTGCGCTACCTGGCTTGTTCGCTGTGTGCCTGCGAATGGCATGTGGTGCGGGTCAAATGCGTGTACTGCGAGTCGAGCAAGGACCTGCGCTATACCAGCCTTGACGATGACCGCCATGCGCCGGGCAAGGCGCCGCTACGGGCGGAGTGCTGCCCGGAGTGCGAGAGCTACCTGAAGCAGAACTACCTGGAAAACGATGCGGCGGCCGAGCCGCTGGCCGATGACCTGGCCAGCCTGGCACTGGACATTCGCCTGGACGAGGAGGGCTTCCATCGGTTGGCACCGAACCTGATGCTCGCACCCGGGTAATGGAGAGTGTCTACACTGTAAGACCGAGTCGCTTCTTCGCGGGTAAACCCGCTCCCACAGGGCCCGCGCAGCTTTTGAGGCTTGCGCGGCCCTTGTAGCAGCGGGTTTACCCGCGAAGAGGCCAGTACAGACAACGGATCAGTCCAAGGTAGTACCGCATGTCCTCCAGCCTAGCCAGCGACACCCCACGCCTGCCCTCCATCGACACCCTTTTGCGCCACCCAGCCTGCCTCCCGCTGATCGACCGCCACGGTCGCGACGCGGTCCTGGCCACCCTGCGGCAACTGCTCGACGACCTGCGCGACCCCGCCCGCACCGGCCAGCTCAGCACCGCCGAACTGGCCGCTGAAGTCCTGTTGGGCCGCACTGGCGAACGCTTGGCCACCCAGCAACGCAGCCAGGTCCGCCGAGTGTTCAACCTCACCGGCACCGTGTTGCACACCAACCTCGGCCGCGCCCTGTTGCCAGAGGAGGCCATCGAGGCCATGCAGACCGCCGCCCGCTACCCGCTCAACCTGGAGTTCGACCTGGCCACCGGCAAGCGCGGCGACCGTGACGACCTGATCGAGGGCCTGATCCGCGAGCTGACAGGCGCCGAAGCCGTCACCGTGGTCAACAACAACGCCGCCGCCGTGCTGCTGGCGCTCAACAGCCTGGGTGCGCGCAAGGAGGGGATCATCTCCCGCGGTGAGCTGATCGAGATCGGCGGTGCCTTCCGCATCCCCGACATCATGGCCCGCGCCGGCGTGAAGCTGCACGAAGTCGGCACCACCAACCGCACTCACGCCCGTGACTACGAGGCCGCCATCAGCCCGCGTACGGGCCTGCTGATGCGGGTGCATTGCAGCAACTACAGCATTCAGGGCTTCACTACCCAGGTGCCCACCGCCGAGCTGGCGCGTATCGCCCACCAACATGACTTGCCGTTGCTTGAAGACCTTGGCAGCGGCAGCCTGCTTGACCTTACCCGCTGGGGCCTGCCCGCCGAGCCTACTGTGCGTCAGGCCCTGACTGACGGCGCCGATATCGTCACCTTCAGCGGCGACAAACTGCTTGGCGGGCCGCAAGCCGGAATCATCGTCGGGCGCAAGGAGCTGATCGCCAGAATCAAGAAGAACCCGCTCAAGCGCGCGCTGCGGGTCGACAAGATCACCCTTGCCGCACTCGAAGCGGTGCTGGCGTTGTACCGAAACCCCGACCGCCTGGCCGAGCGCCTGCCCAGCCTGCGCCTGCTGACCCGCAGCCAGGCAGAAATCCAGGCCCAGGCCGAGCGCCTGGCCCCTGAAATCAAAGCTCGCCTCGGCGAGCAATGGGCGGTCAGTGTGGAGCCGGCGTTGGGCATGATTGGCAGTGGCAGCCAACCGGTGGCCCGCCTGCCAAGCGCGGCATTGTGCCTGCGCCCGCAGGTGTCGAAGAAGTTGCGCGGGCGCAGCCTGCATGTAGTGGAGCGCGCCTTGCGCGGTCTGCCCGTGCCAGTGCTCGGCCGAATCGACGATGACGCCCTGTGGCTGGACCTGCGCCAACTGGATGACGAGGCCCAGTGGCTGGCTCAGTTGCCCGCCCTGCAATTGGGGCCGGTACAGTGATCGTTGGTACCGCCGGCCACATCGACCACGGCAAGACCGCACTGCTCCAGGCCCTGACCGGCCAGGCCGGTGACCAGCGCCAGGAGGAGCGCGCCCGTGGCATGACCATCGACCTTGGCTATCGCTATGCGGCGTTGACCGAGGGCGCAGCGCTGACCGGCTTCATCGACGTGCCCGGTCACGAGCGCTTTATCCACAACATGCTGGCCGGCGCCCATGGCATCGATCTGGTACTGCTGGTAGTGGCGGCCGACGACGGGGTAATGCCTCAAACCCGTGAGCACCTGGCGATCATCGAGTTGCTGGGCATCCCACAAGCCCTGGTGGCGATCAGCAAATGCGACCGTGTAGAGCCGGCCCGCCTGGCCGAAGTGCAGGCACAGGTCAGCGAACTTCTGGCGCCGGGCCCATATGCCGGTGCGCGGCAGTTTCCGTTGTCCAGTGTGACCGGTGAAGGTATCGATGCCTTGCGCCAGGCCTTGCTGGCCGCGCAACAGCGCGTGTGCCAGCGCAGCGTGCGCGGCGGTTTCCGCCTGGCCGTCGACCGCGCCTTTGCCGTTACCGGTGCGGGTGTGGTGGTCACGGGCACGGCGCTGGCCGGGCGGGTCAGTGCCGGTGACACCTTGTTACTGGGCAAGGCCGGCAAACCGGTGCGGGTGCGTGGCCTGCATGCGCAGAACCAGGCCGCACTGGTGGCCGAAGCGGGCCAGCGGGTGGCACTGAACATTGCTGCCGAACGCCTGGCGGTGGAGCAGGTGCGCCGGGGGGACTGGCTGGTGCCCGAGTGGCTGCATGCGCCTAGCGTGCGGGTGGATATCGAGCTGAACCTGTTGCCGGGCGAGACCCGTACCTTCGAGCATTTCAGCGCTGTGCACGTGCACCTGGGCACCCAGGATGTAACGGCCCGGGTAGCCTTGCTCGAGGGTGAAACCTTGGTGGCAGGCCAGCGCATGTTCGCCCAGTTGCTGCTCAACGCGCCGCTGCAGGCGGTGCACGGCGACCGCTTGGTGCTGCGCGATCAGCGTGCCCAGCGCACACTGGGGGGCGGCAAGGTACTCGATCCGTTCGCGCCAAGCCGTCAGCGTCGCAGTGATGAGCGCCTGCGCCAATTGCAGGTGCTGCGTGATGCCGAGGACCTGGAGCAGGCCTTGCCGGCACTGCTTGCCAGCGCACCCGGGGGTATCGACCCGCAACGTCTGGAACGGCAGTTCAATCGCCTGCGCGAAACCTGGCAGTTGCCGGAAGATGTGCTGGTGGTGGCCACGCGGCAGGGCCAACTGCTGTTTGCCAGTGCCCGGTGGCAGTCGCTCAAGCGCCAGGTGCTGGAGCAGCTGGCGCGGTTCCATGAACAGGAGCCCGACCAGCTCGGCCCGGACCGCGACCGCCTGCGCCGCTTTGCTGCCTTGCCGCTGGAGCGGCCCGCTTTTGTCAGCCTGCTGGATGAGTTGCTCGAAGACGGCGCCATTGCCAGCAGCGGGCCTTGGCTGCACCTGCCCGATCACAAGGTGCAGTTGAGCGAAGCCGACAGTGCATTATGGGCGAGTCTGCAACCGAAGTTGCTGGCGGGGCAATACGATCCGCCCTGGGTCCGGACGCTGGCGAGCGAGGAAAATTGTGCCGAAGCCGATGTGCGCCTGTTGCTGCGCAAGCTGGCCCGGTTGGGCCTGGTGCACCAGGTGGTGCGCGACCTGTTCTACCCCGAGGCGACGCTACAGCGCATGGCAGAGCTGCTGCTGGGGCAGGCCAGTGAAACGCCGATAGTGCAGGTTGCCGCGTTTCGCGATATGTTGGGCATCGGTCGCAAGCGCAGTGTGCAGATTCTGGAGTACTTCGACCGCATCGGCCTGACCCGGAGGGTGGCCGATCAGCGTCACATTCGCGCCGACAGCGCCCTGGCCCAGCAGCAGGCCAGGCACTGAGTTCAAGGAAGGCAATCGCGCCCGGTGGCGCGGCCGGGCTTCAAACCCGGTTGGGGACGGCAGCCGTTCCCGGGCAGGTTCGACTCCCGCTGCCTTCCGCCATTTTCTTTTGCCTGTCAGGGCCTATTCGCGGGTGAACCCGCTCCCACAGGTACCGTACAAGTCTCTGGAACTGTGACGCCCCTGTAGGAGCGGGTTTACCCGCGAAGAGGCCAGAGCAGGTAACAGTCAGGCCCGCTCGCCACACAGATCCAGGGCAAACCACCGCTCTGCCGTTTCGACATCCAGCCCGGCCCCCAGCAACGCAACCATCTTGGCCAGCGCCGCCTCCCGGGTCATGCCCCCGCCACTGACCAGCCCGGCCCCGCGCAAGCGGTTACCCGCCGCATAGGTATCGAACACCACCGACCCCTCAGGGCACTGGCTGATAGCTGCCAGCATCACACCCCGCTGGCGTGCCGTGCTCAGCACATCCAGCAACGCCTGGTCATCCGACGGCCCGGTTCCGCTGCCGTAGCATTCCAGCAGCAAACCCTGCACGCCGCTGCCCAGCAGTGCCTGCAAATGCCCGGCCTGCAGGCCCGGGAACACCGGCACTACCGCCAGGTTGACTGGCTGGCGCGGGTGCTTGTAGCCAAGCTCGGCAGGGATCGCCGTTGCGCGCTCACTGTCACGATGACGCGGCAGCGCGGCAAAGGCATCGAACGCCTCGCTGCGCAGCTTCGACGCCCGGCAGCCATGCAGCAGCTGCCCATGGAAGTACAGCTGCACGCCATCTTCCAGCCCTTGTTCGAACTGGCGCAGTGCGCCGCACAAGTTGCCCCAGGCGTCGCTGTCCGCGCTACCCGCAGGCAGCATCGAGCCGGTCAGCAGCACTGGCACCGGCAGGCCCAGCAGCAGGAACGACAACGCCGCGGCGCTGTAGGCCAGGCTGTCGGTGCCATGCAGCACGAGCACGCCATCATGGCCAGCCACCTCTACCGCTGCGACGATTGCATCGCGCATCGCCAGCCAGTTGTGCTGTTGCATGTTGGCGCTGTCGAGCAGCGGGTTCAGTTCCTGCAAGGTCCATTGCACCTGGGGGGCGTCGGCCAACTGGGCAAAGTGTTCGCGCATGCGTGCTTCGAAGCCACCGGCCGGCGCCAGGCCTTCGGGGGTTTCGAGCATGCCGATGGTGCCCCCGGTATAGAGCACGAGGAGATTCTTTACTGCTCGCATGGGAAGTATCCGTAGCGGTGAGCGGAAGAAGGTAAGCCGCCCACGGACGGGGCGGCTGGCAGGGGAGAATATCAGCGTTGAGTCTGGACTTCGCCGACTGCTTTGTCAGTGGCTGTTTCCGCCTGCGGATTGGCAGGCCAGGCATTGCGATCCAGGTCCAGGTCGGCAAACTTGGCCGAGTCGAACACCGGTTGGTCGACGCCCGCCTTGCGCTGGTCATCGTAGTCGCGCATCACCCGCAGGCCGACCTTGAACAGCAGGGCCAGGGCTACCAGGTTGACGAAGGCCAGGCAGGTCATGGTGATATCGGCAAAGGCGAACACAGTCGACAGGTCCTGCAACGAGCCCCATACAACCAGCGCCAGTACCAGGCCACGGAATACCATCAGTACCACACGATTGCGGCTGAGGAATTGCAGGCTGTTCTCGCCCAGGTAGTAGTTGTAGAGGATGCAGGTGAACACGAACAGCGACAGTGCCACGCTGACGAACACGCGGCCCCAGTCACCAACCACGGCGGCCAGCGAGTTCTGGGTCAGGACGATGCCGTCACCTTCGAAGCCCGGGGTGTAGAAGCCCGACAACAGGATCAGCAGCGCGGTGCAGGTGCAGATCACGAAGGTGTCGAGGAACACGCTGAATGCCTGGACAACGCCCTGCGCACCCGGGTGTTTCACGGCGGCCACGGCTGCGACGTTTGGCGCACTGCCCAGGCCCGCTTCGTTGGCGAACACACCACGCTTCACGCCCATGACGATGGCGCTGCCGAGCAGGCCGCCGAACGCCGGGTCGAGGCCGAAGGCACTCTTGAAGATGGTTTCCAGCATGGCTGGCACGTGCTCGATCTGGGTGCCGATCACGTACAGGGTCACGCCGATGTACGCCAGGGTCTTGACCGGTACCAGCAGGTCCGACACCGCGGCGATGCGCTTGATGCCGCCGATGAAGGTGATGGCCAGCAGCACGGCGAGGACGATGCCGGTGTGCTTGGGGTCGAAGGCGAAGGCGTTCTGCAGCGAGTGAGTCACGGTGTACGACTGCAGGCCGATGAAGGCGAAGCCGTAAGTGACCAGCAGCAGGACCGAGAACACGATGGCCATGCTTTTCAGCTTCAGGCCGTGCTGGATGTAGTACGCCGGGCCACCACGGTACAGGCCGTCGCCATCGGCGCGCTTGTAGACCTGGGCCAGGGTGCATTCGAAGAAGCTGCTGGACATACCCACCAGTGCGGTGACCCACATCCAGAACACGGCACCTGGGCCACCCAGGGTCACGGCAATGCCGACACCGGCGATGTTACCGGCACCAACGCGGCCAGCCAGGCTCAGCATCAGGGCCTGGAAGGAGCTCAGCTGGCCTGCCTGGCCACGCAGCGATTCCTTGAACACACCGAACATGTGGCCGAAGTGGCGGAACTGGACGAACCGGGAGCGGATAGTGAAGTAGCTACCCAGCCCTACGATCAGCACAATGAGAAGTTTCCCCGAGAGGAAATCGTTGAGTACTTCGAGCATTGGAAAATGACCTCGATTCTTATTGTTCGTGTGGAAGATCAGCGGACGGCAGGCGCACCGCTATTCGTGGGGCGCATGGTTGGCTATGACAAGAGCGGTTACAATTTCGCGGGTTGCTCTGATTTGGTGCAACTTGATGCTACAATTGCGCCATTCGCGTCACCTGAGTCCCGAGTCATGAGCGATCATTTCGCTACCAACCTCAAACTGGCCTGCAGCCACTACCGCTCTATCTCCGAAGTTTGCCGCCAGCTGTCGATCAACCGCGCGCAGTTCAACAAGTACCTGAGTGGGCAAAGCCGCCCGACGGCCTACAACCTCAAGCGCATCGGCGATTTCTTCGGGGTAGAAGATTACGAATTGCATTTGCCACCCGAGCAGTTCAGCCGCCTGATCGGTGCCCGCGTGTCGACCCCGGCCGAGCAGCCTGGCGACCCGATCAGTGATCTGTTCCGCCCGTTGCACGCCCATGCGGGGAACCTGTCGCGCTATTGCGGTTACTACCTGGAATATTCCAACTGCATGTCGGTTCCGGGTACGGTCCTGGTGTCATTGGTGCACCTGTGGGAGGAGCGCGGGCAGTTCCTTTTCGAACGCCAGGAACGCCAGGAGCGTTCCAGCGCCACCAACCCCCATGCCGGGGTGCGTTGTCGCTATCTGGGAGCGGCGTTCCAGCTGCAGGACCGGATGTTCCTGGTCGATTACGAGTCGCTGACGTTCAACGAGATGAGCCAGACTATCCTCATCCCCAGTTTCAAAAGCCGCATTACCCGCCTCAACGGCCTGAAGGCCGGCGTATCCAGCGGAGACCGGCGCAACCCGGCCTGCACTCGGGTTGTGTGGGACTACCTGGGAGAGGAGATCAATCGCATTAATGTCTACCGGCAGGTAAAACTGTACCAGCCGGATGATCCACGCATAGATGACGATGTGCGTGAGCGCCTTAGCGTGGGGCCGTTGCGTAACAGTCTGTTCGAAATCGAGTGATGCTTTTTTCAGAGAACAAGTTGATGTAACCACTCGCCAACAGGGTTGCCTGGGTCGAGCAGCAACTTGATTGCCATGATGCAGCAAACACATACCAGCAACGGCTTGATCAGACGGGGGCCAAAGTGTACTGCGCAGCGTGCGCCCAGTTGAGCCCCCACAAAAGCAGCGAATGCCATTGCCAGTGCCAGCGGCCAGATGATCGCCCCGCTCAGTGAAAAGACTGACAACGCGCCCAGGTTACAGGCTGCGTTCAAAAGCTTGCTTGTGCACACGGCTTGTATCAAGTGCTGGCCCAAGAGGATCACGCAGGCCAGCATGAAGAACGAGCCGACGCCAGGGCCGAAGATCCCGTCATAAAAGCCAATGATTGGTGCAACCGTAATGCAGAACAGGCTGGTCGATATCTTTGCCTTGCGCGCTTGTTCATTCGGCTTTGGACTGAAGGCAAAGTAGGCGGCTATCAGGATCAGCAGAGGTGGAACGCACGCCTGCAGAACGCTTTTGGGCACGTAAGTTATCGACAAGGCACCCAACGCCCCTCCGATAAACGACATGACAGCCATTGGACTGCCTTGTCTCCAGTCGATCATGCCTTTGCGGGCGAAGGCGCACGTAGCCGAAACCGTAGCCGAAGCCGCCTGGAACTTGTTGGTGGCAATTGCCGCCAAGGGTTCGATACCGGCAATGAACAACACCGGGAGCGTGATCAGGCCCCCGCCACCGGCGATAGCATCGAAAAAGCCGGCCATCAGTGCCACCAGTGCTAGGGTCAGAACAAGCGTTAAATCTAATTCGATCATTGCGTGTTTTCCTATGATCAGCCACGCACCAGCAGCGGGTCTTCAGCGAGCACCAGCGGTTCGGCGAAGGGGGAATATCCGAATTGACGGATAAGCAGGCGCCGGTTGTCCTGAACCATGTCGCGGCCGTGCAAGGCTCGGCTGTTGTTGATCAGCAGTGCGGTGTCAGGCTGCAGGACAAACGCCAACGGTTGTGTGGTATCCAGTATTTTTTGAAAGGAGTCGAAAGCGCGCGCAGCAGCGCTGCAGGCGCGTTCATTCAGACTGAAGCGATAGCAATTGTAACGAACAGAGAAACCACCATTTGGCTCGAATTGCAGTATTGAAACTGCTTTGCCTGCATTGCCTTGTCCGTGACCGAAGCAGTCACTGCGGGTGAAGTCGAAAGACGCTGAAGTCAGTGCAAGTGTGCCCATGCTACCCAAGCGTTCAATGATTCCCCGGAGCGGGAAGACATGCGTAGGTTCATTGGCGGGGTTCCAGCGCGCAGTCAGAATCAGTGCAGAGGGAGCAGGGGAGTGAGCGTTGCTGGAAATTGTCGAGCAGTTGTAGGGCGCTTCAGTGTGCGGCCCCAAGCGCAAGCCCGCATGCGAGCTGGTTTCAACTTTCAGGCAGGGATCTTCGTCGAGTCGCGGAATGCGGCCACCGCCCTTGAAGTTGCCTACCAGGCGAACCTGCTTACCCTCGTTATCTATATCGAAGGCGAAACTGCGGTGGCGCACGAGCTCCAGCAGTAGTTGATTGCGTGAGGCAAGGTATTGGCAGCGTGGGTTTTGCGCCAGGGCGGAAATGTGGGGCAGATATTCTGGTATTGGCTCGTCGGCACAAGGCATATGCCTGTACATCAAGGCAGATAGCTGGCCTTCACTGAAGCGTTGTAGCAACCCACGCTGTTCCACGCTCAAGGCTTGCTCGAATTGATCGGCGAATATACGAGCCTGAAGTGCTACTCCTTTGGCCTCTGGGCCACCCAGGTCAGCAATTGTCTGGCTTGCAAAGGCTATGGCTTTGCTTTGCTCCGGGCTGAAATCCAGGTATGCAGCTTCCGAGTGAGGCATTGAACGTTCCTTGTACTTGTTTTTGTGAAGCTCCCCGGCTGGCAAGTGGGGGAGTCAACTATTCAATGCGGTTGTGCTGTTGCGCGGAAGTCAGCTCGTTCCTGGTATGTCGTAGGAGATTTCTGCGTGTTGCGGTATTGAACGGTGGAACTTTGAATTCAGTACCGCCTGTGGCATCGAACGGGTCCGGTGTTGGACTTCCCCGCCCGGAAACCGCAAAATGACCCCTTTCCTTCAATCAACCTCTCCGGATCTGCTGACTCTATGCGTATGCGCCTAATGCTGTTGGGTGGTGGCAATGCCCTCGGGCAAGCGCTGATTCGTCTTGGGGCCGAGGAGGACATCGCATTCCTGGCTCCGCGCCCGCCCGAGAACGGCTGGACGCCGGCCAGCCTCACCCAGCTGCTCGACGATCATCGTCCCGATGCACTGGTCAACCTGGCCTATTACTTCGACTGGTTCCAGGCCGAGTCGGTCAGTGAGCAGCGCCTGGCCCAGCAGGAGCGGGCTGTGGAGCGGTTGGCAGAGCTGTGCCAGCACCACCAGATCACCCTGGTTCAGCCATCCAGCTACCGGGTGTTCGATGGTTCTCGGGCCACGGCCTACAGCGAAAAGGACGAGCCGGTACCGCTGGGCCTGCGTGGCCAGGCCCTGTGGCGCATCGAGCAGAGCGTTCGCGCGGCTTGCCCGCAACACGTGCTGTTGCGCTTTGGTTGGCTGCTCGACGAAAGCATCGACGGGGCGTTGGGCCGCTTCCTGACCCGCGCCGAGCAACCCCAGGAGCTGCTGCTGGCCGATGACCGGCGTGGCAACCCTACGCCAGTCGACGACGCCGCCCGGGTGATCCTGTCGGTGCTCAAACAACTCGATTGCAGTGCGCCGCTGTGGGGCACCTACCATTACGCCGGCAACGAGGCGACCACGCCGCTGGCGCTGGGCCAGGCGATCCTCGCCGAGGCAGGCCAGTACCGGCAGCTGGCCGTGCAGGCGCCGACGCCGCAGGCACATGCCGCACGGCCGGATGCCAGCGAAGAGCCGCAGCACGCGGTACTGGCCTGCAAGAAAATCCTTCATACCTTCGGCATCAAGCCGCGCGCCTGGCGCGCCGGCTTGCCGCCTCTACTGGACCGGTTCTACCGCCATGGCTGACGCCCCCATCCTGATCACCGGCGGTGCCGGCTTTATTGGCTCCCACCTGTGCGATGCGTTGTTGGAGAAAGGCTACGCCGTACGCATTCTCGACGATTTCTCCACTGGCCAGCGGGGCAACCTGCAGGTTGACCACCCTCGGCTGGAACTGGTTGAAGGCGATGTCGCCGATGCCGAGCTGGTTACGCAGGTTACGGCTGGCTGCAGTGCCGTGGTGCACCTGGCAGCGGTGGCCTCGGTGCAGGCCTCGGTCGAGGACCCGGTGCGGACCCACCAGAGCAATTTCATCGGTACCCTCAACGTGTGCGAAGCCATGCGCGTGCATGGGCTGCGCCGGGTGCTGTTCGCCTCCAGTGCGGCGGTGTATGGCAACAATGGTGAAGGCGAGTCGATTGCCGAAGACACCCCCAAGGCGCCGCTGACCCCGTATGCCGTGGACAAGCTGGCCAGTGAGCAGTACCTGGACTTCTACCGTCGTCAGCATGGCCTGGAGCCGGTGGTGTTCCGCTTCTTCAATATCTTCGGGCCGCGCCAGGACCCGTCATCGCCGTATTCCGGGGTGATCAGCATCTTCTCCCAACGTGCTGTGCAGGGTTTGCCGATTACCGTGTTCGGTGATGGTGAGCAGACCCGGGACTTCCTTTACGTGGGCGACCTGGTGCAGGTGATGGTGCAGGCGCTGGAGCAGCCGCAGGTCGAGGAGGGCGCGGTGAATATCGGCCTCAACCAGGCCACTTCGCTCAACCAGTTGCTGGCAGCGCTTGAGAAGGTGGTGGGTAGCTTGCCGGCGGTCAGCTATGTGGCGGCACGTTCGGGTGACATTCGCCATTCGCGGGCGGATAACCAGCGCTTGTTGGCGCGGTTCGAGTTTCCGCAGGCGACGCCGATGGTCGAGGGCTTGTCGCGGCTTCTGGGTAAGGGCTGAAATTCTTGGTGGCGCTTTGCGCCCCTATCGCGACACAAGGCCGCTCCTACAGCTACCGCGCAACCTCGGCCTGGCGCGATCGCTGTAGGAGCGGCCTTGTGTCGCGATGGGCTGCGCAGCAGCCCCAGAATCACTCATGCCGCACCACTTTTCGCAGGCAATCCCCTGCCGCCAGCACCCGCCCATCCCGGGCCCGCACCTGCAGTGTTTCCAGCGCCTGCCCCGTATCACTATCCACCAACTCCGAACGCACCTCGCCCGCCTCGAACAGAAACCGCTCCCCCCACTGCCTCAAGCCAACCACCACCGGGAACACCGATCGCCCTTTCTCGGTCAGCACATACTCCTTGTAGGCACTGCCATCCGACGCCGGCTGCAGCGTCAGCAGCCCACTCTCCACCAGCCACTTCAGCCGTGAGGCGAGGATGTTCTTCGCCAGCCCCAGGTTCTTCTGGAATTCACTGAAGCGCCGCAGCCCATCGAATGCGTCGCGCAGGATCATCAGCGCCCAGCGGTCTCCCAGTACCTCAAGCGCCCGGGCTACGGGGCATTGCGCATTGTTTTCATCGAGCATGGACGGGGCCTTTCGTGATCATCTGGTTGCAGATTAAAACCACATTTGCTAAATAGCCAGCATATGGTTTCAATTCGAAACCAGATTGACGAGACCAGCCCGATGAACCCTGCACTGACGCGCTGGATAACCCTGCTGCTGGCCATTACCAGCGCCATGGCTGTGGCGACAGTGTATTTCGCCCAGCCTCTGCTCGAGTCGATGGCCGCTGACCTTGGCGTGGCGCAGCAGCAGATCGGTTGGGTAGTTGGCGCGACCCAGGCGGGCTACGCCCTAGGGTTGTTGCTGATCGTGCCGCTGGGTGACCTGATCGACCGCAAGCGCCTGCTGCTCGGGCAGTTGCTGTTCTCGGCCCTGGCGCTGGTTGGGGTAGGCATGGCGCCCAACTGGGCGCTATTTCTGCTGGCCCTGGTTATCACCGGGCTGATGGCGGTCATGGTGCAAGTAATGGTGGCGCATGCTGCGAGCCTTGCCGCCCCCGGCCAGCAAGGGCAGGCCGTGGGCACCGTCACCAGCGGCATAGTGCTGGGCATTCTGCTGGCGCGGCTGGTCTCGGGCGGGCTTGCCGACCTGGCTGGCTGGCGCAGCGTGTACCTGTTTACCGCAGGGTTGTTGATGCTGCTGGCCCTGGTGCTGTGGCGCAGCCTGCCCGTGGGGCAACCGGTGTCGCTGCGGTCTGGCTACCGGGCGCTGATCGTCGCCCAGTTCAGGCTGTACCGGCACGACCGGCTGCTGCGCCAGCGCGGGTTGTTCGGCGTGTTGATCTTCGCTGCGTTCAGCGTGCTCTGGAGTGCCATGGTCATGCCCCTGAGTGCCGAGCCACTGGAGCTGAGCCATACCGCGATCGGTCTATTTGGCCTGGCGGGTGTTGCCGGCACATTGGCGGCAGCGCGCGCCGGTCGCCTGGCCGATCAGGGGCTGGGGGAGCGCACCACTGGGGTAGCGCTGATTCTGCTGGTGCTGTCATGGCTGCCCACGGCCTTCGTCGGGCATTCACTGATGGCCTTCGGGTTGGGTGTGCTGATGCTGGACTTTGCCGTGCAGGCGGTGCATGTCACCAACCAGAGCCTGCTGCTGGCTGGGCGTGGCGCAATGGCCAGCCGTTTGATCGGCGCCTACATGTGCTGCTATTCGCTTGGCAGTGGAGTGGGGGCAGTGCTGGCGAGCTGGGTGTATGCCCATTGGGGTTGGGCAGCGGTGTGTGGGCTCGGGATGGGCATCAGCGCGGTCGCGCTGGGGTACTGGTTATGGCTGCAACGCGCGAGGGCGGCCGAAGCCGCCCTGCAGTGTTCAGGTCAGAACTTGTAGCCAAGGCCGACCATGTACACCCATGGGTCGACATCGACGTCGACTTTGGTCTTGCTATAGCCCAGTGCGGACGGGCCGTCGACGCTGGCCTTGGTGTCGATGTCGACGTACCAGACCGCGGCGTTGACCAGCAGGTTGTCGGTGATCATGTAGTCCATGCCCAGCTGGCCGGCGAAACCGACCGAGTCCTGCAGCTTCAGGTTGCTGAAGCCTTGCTGCTTGCGGGCGCTGCTGAGGTCTTCATCGAAGAACAGGGTGTAGTTGATGCCGACACCGGCGTACGGCTGGAACTTGGAGGTCGGTTCCATCGGGTAGTACTGCAGCGACAGGGTCGGTGGCAGCTGCTTGATGTCGGCCAGCTTGCCGTCCAGGCCGCCGCCCAGGCCCTTGACGCCAACGGTATGCTTGAACGGGGTGGCCGCCAGCAGCTCCAGGCCGACATGGTCGGTGAGCATATAGGCGAAGGTCAGGCCCAGCTGGGTGTCGCTGTCCAGGGTTGCCTTGGTGCCCGAGACTTTGTTGCCGTCGAATTTCAGGTCGCCGCTGCTCTCGTTGGGCGCGGTGGTGATCGCGCCGGCACGGACGATGACATCGCCTGCCTGGTGGGCGTTGGCAACAGGGGTAGCGAGCGCCAGGACCGCGAGGGCGGCGCTGAGCAAGGACTTGTTCATGGAAGCTCCCAGAGGACGTGAGTAATCGAGTAGTCCAATGGTACGGATGCGTCTGAACGGAAAGTTTGACCCAGCTCAACGAAGCATCGCCACAAATTCGAAATAGTTCTCATCTCAGCTCATAAGCGTATATTTTCTCGGCTTCCATCTGGTAGCCGGCATCGGCCAGTTCGCTGCTGGAGGCTCTAACCTGAAGCTTTCCCTCGATCCAGTAGGGCTGGTAGAGGTCTTCAATGCGAACGCCCATTTCACTGAAGATGTGCACAATCTGGTTCGACGGTGGCGGTGGCACGTGGATGCACGCGCCGTAGTAGGGGACCAGCAGGAATTCGGTGGTGCGGCCTTCTTCGCTCACCTCCAGCGGTACGATGTAGCCGGGCAGTTTGATCTGCTGGCCGTCGAGGCTTTTTACCACTGGTGCATCGGGGGCCTGCTGGCGCGCCGGCGGGGCGGATTCGGCGGACAGGGCGTTGCTGAGCTGCGACATGTCGTGCAACGGCGCGAGTTGGGGCGGGATGACCGGGGCGCCTTCGGGGATGAGGGCGGGCCAGTCAAGTTCGCGGGGTTCCGAGGCCCAGGTGGGCGATGCCAGCGAAAGCAGCATGACCAGTAGTAGTTGTACTGCCTGTACTGGCCTCTTCGCGGGTGAACCCGCTCCCACAGGTCCTGCATAGGCTTTGAAGCTTGTGGTGGACCTTGTGGGAGCGGGTTCACCCGCGAAGAAGGCAGTGAGGTATTGGATCATTGCACGCCCTCAGAGGTGAATGGACAAGCCGTCGGCCAGCGACTGCCGATAGGCCCGCCACGCCGGTACGCTGCCCATCAACAGCGCAGCTCCCAGGATGATAGCCAGCAACGTCCATTCATGAGCACTCGGCATGGCCAGCGGCAAGTACAAACCATAGTTGGCCTGCACATACCCTTGTGCCAGGGCGATTCCCGCATACAGCAAGCCAAGCCCTGCAGCGATCCCTACCGCCGCCAGCGACAGTGCCTCCAGCACCAGCAGCCCTGCGATATGCCACGGCCTGGCACCAACCGAGCGCAATATCGCCATCTCCCTGCGGCGTTCATTGAGGCTGGTGAGAATCGCCGTAAGCATGCCGATCAGGCCGGTCAGCACCACGAACAGCGACACCACGAACAACGCCTGCTCCGCGGTGCCCATCAGGCTCCACAGCTCCTGCAGGGCTACCCCGGGCAGGATCGCCAGCAACGGCTCGCTGCGGTATTCATTGATCTCCCGCTGCAGGCTGAATGTCGCGATCTTGCTGTTCAGGCCGAGCATGAACGCAGTGATGGCGGCAGGCTGCAGGTCCATGGTCCGTGCCTGCTCGGCGCTGATACGCCCGGCGCCACGGGCCGGCACACCGTTGTGCCAGTCGATGTGGATGGCTTCCATGCCGCCCAGGCTGATATGCAGCGTGCGGTCGACCGGTGTGCCGGTGCGCTTGAGCACTCCGACTACGGTGAACGGCTTGTCGTCGTGCTTGACCAGGCTGATCGCGGCCACGCCGTGGGCAAGCACCAGCTTGTCGCCCAGCTTGTAGTGCAATGCCTCGGCCACTTCGGCACCCAGCACCACCTCGAACGGATCATCGGCAAACGCGCGGCCATGGCTCAATTCCAGGTGCTGGCGGCGGCCGTACTGGTAATGGCTGAAGTAATCACCGGTAGTGCCCATCACTCGATAACCACGGTGCGAGTCGCCCAGCGAGATAGGGATGGCCCATTCCACCCGCGGGTCCTTGGCGTAGTGCTCATAGCTGTCCCAACGGATGTTGTTGGTGGCGTTGCCGATGCGGAACACCGAGTACAACAGCAGGTTCACCGAGCCGGAGCGGGCGCCGACGATCAGGTCGGTACCGCTTATGGTGCTGGCGAAGCTGGCCCGGGCCTCGGTACGGACCCGCTCCACGGCCAGCAGCAGGCACACCGACAGGGCGATGGCGAAGGCGGTGAGGAATGCGGTGAAGCGGCGGTTGGCCAGGCTGGCCAAGGCAAGGCGGAGCAGGTACATCAGGCCTCCCGGGACTTGGCGGCGCGGTTGAGTTCGGCCAGCGACAGGTGGCGGTCGAACAGCGGCGCCAGGCTCTGGTCGTGGCTGACGAACAGCAGGCTGGCACCGGCGGCGCGGCATTCATCGAACAGCAGGCGGATGAACGCTTCGCGGGTGTCGGCATCCAGCGCCGAGGTCGGTTCGTCGGCGATCACCAGTTCGGGTTGGCCGATCAGTGCGCGGGCGGCAGCGACCCGTTGCTGCTGGCCGATCGACAGGCTGTCGGCGCGGCGGGCGAGCAGGGCGGGGTCGTCCAGGCCCAGGTGGGCCAGCAAGGTGCTGGCTGCCTGGTCGACACTGCCATGGCGTTGCTCGGCGCGGGCCTTGCGGCTGCGCGAGAAGCGGCAGGGCAGCTCGACATTTTCGCGTACCGAGAGGAACGGCAGCAGGTTGAACTGCTGGAAGATATAACCGGTGTGGTCGACCCGGAAGCGGTCACGGGCGCCTTGGCCCAGGCGCCCGAGGTCCTGGCCGAGCAACTGGATGCGGCCCTGGCCTGGTACGTTCACCCCGCCCAGCAGGCCCAGCAATGTGGTCTTGCCACTGCCACTGGGGCCCTTGAGAAACAGGGCTTCGCCAGCCTCCAGGCGGAATGCCGGAATATCCAGCAGCGCCGGCTGGCCGGGCCAGGCAAACACCAGGTCATGCAGTTCGATCAACGGCTGGCGCATTCAGAACGCGACCGCAGCCTTGGCTGGCGTGGCTTCCGCGCCTTTCTGGCCATTGGGGCCGATCAGTTGAACGGTGATTTTCTGGGTAGCCGGGAACGCCTTGAACAGCGGAGCGAGGTCCACCTGCGCCAGTTTGTCGGGGTCGGCGCAAGTCAGCTGGTAATGGGCGCCGATGTCGCTGTGCTGGTGGCTGTGCTCGTGGTCATCACCATCGTCGTCGGCTTTCGGGGCATCACCGAACAGCGGGCTTTCCAGTTCCTGCTGGTCTTCCTTGCAACCGGCAGCGGCGGGCAGGCCGAACAGCTTCAGTGGCTGCTCCAGCTGCTGGCGCACCGCCGCGACCTTGGCCTTGTCGGCGTCGCTGTTGGCGGCGTGTTCGAAGCCGACCAGGTTCATTGCCGGGCTGTCCAGCTCCAGCTCCAGGGTGTTGCCATCGAGCACGGCATTGAGCTTGGCCACGCCATGCTCGTGGGCGCCGAGGGTGCCGTGGTCGTGATCATGGTCATCATCGTGGGCTTGGGCCACGGCCAGGGGCAGCAGGGCGAAGGGCAAGGCGAGCAACAGGCGACGCATGGACGACTCCGGAGCGGGCGGGAAGATCGGGTTATGTTATAACAACTTTTCCGTGTGCTGCCAGCCTGCGTGGCGCAGGTTTCATGTTGGGGTAGGATGGTGGCATTGACTTGGGTTCAGGGAATGCAGCATGAGAATTCGTGGACAGATTGGTGACTGGCCTGTGGATCTGACCATCGAGCTGGCGCCTGAAGAGTGGGCGCAACTGGGGCGGCGGATCGAATTGCCTGCGGTGGCACAGACCGCAACAGCGGAAACCGTGGCGACAACTCGTCAGGATGACGGGCAATGGACTGCGGCACGTGAGGTGTTGCGCCTGGCAGGGCAGATGAGCGGGCCGGAATTGCTGGATCGGCTGGAAGGGCTGGCTGGGAGTACGGCGGCGGGTAAACGGCTGCTGGTGCGCTTGCGGCATAGCCGTGAAGTCAAGGTGGAAAGTGGCGTGGACGCGCCGGTGTATCACTGGGTGGGATAAATCTGTATTGCCTGTGCTGGCCTCGTTCGCGGGCATGCCCGCGAACGAGGGCAAAGCCCTCGCAATAGGCCTAGGGTCAGAACATCGCCGCCGATAACTTGCGACGATACACGCCGACCAGCGGGTGATCACCGCCCAGCAGCTCGAACACCTGCAGCAACGCCTTCTGCGGCAGCCCGTTCTCATAACCACGGTTACGCTGGAACAGCTTCAGCAACCCTTCCAGCGCCGCTTCATATTGCTGGCGCGCCAGCTGCTGCACGCTCAGCTGATAAGCCGCTTCATCATCCTGCGGGTTCTGCGCCAGGCGGCTTTTCAGGTCAGCCACTTCCGGCAGACTGGCGGCCTGGCGCAGGAAGGTCAGTTGTGCCTTGGCGCCGGCCAGTGCAGCTTTGTGCTCGTCAGTCTTGACCGCATCCAGCACCACCTGGGCTTCACCCAGCTCCCCGCGCTCGGCCAGGCAACGGGCATACAGAATCAGTGCCTCGGCATTGCTGTTGTCCTCACCCAGCAGTGCCTGCAACAGTGCTTCGGCCTCGGCAAAACGGCTTTCGGCAAAAAGTCCCTTGGCCTGCTCCAGCGGCGAGGCGGTAGGCGCGGCAGGCAGTTGCACGTGCGGCTCGAGCATCGCGCGGATCGCCGATTCCGGCTGCGCACCGGCAAAACCGTCCACCGGCTGGCCGTCCTTGAACAGCACCACGGTCGGCAGGCTGCGGATGCCGAACTGGGCAACTACCTGTTGCTCCACGTCACAGTTGATCTTGGCCAGCAGCAACTCGCCCTGGTAACCCTCGGTGATCTTCGCCAGCAGTGGCATCAGTGCCTTGCACGGCGCGCACCACTCGGCCCAGAAATCCACCAGCACCGGTTTGTGGAAGGAGTTCTCGATAACCAGTTGCTGGAAGGTGGCATCGGTAGCGTCGAAAATGTATGGCGTGTCTTGGGTCATCGCGACTCTCGCAAACTCGTGGATAACACCACTATAAGGTGTCGCGGCTGGCGTGGTACAGGCTGACCCGGCGGAATTCGTGCGGCTCGGCCAGGTCTGGCAGGGTGAGCGCTTCCAGCACGCCCAGTTGTTGATACAACGGGTGGCTGAAGTCGCGTACACGCGAGTCGGCCACCAGCGCCTGGCGCCCGCGGCCGAGGAAGGCATCCAGCAGCGGCAGGTTGGCGCGGTCGTACAGCACGTCGGCAACCAGGATCAGATCGAAGCGATCGTCCTCGGCGAAGAAATTGCTGCTGTAACCCAGTTCCACCCCGTTCAGCGCGGCATTTGCGCGGCAGGCATCGAGTGCCAGCGGGTCGAGGTCGCAGGCCACCACTTCCAGCGCACCGGCGCGGGCGGCGGCAATACCGGCGATACCGGAGCCGGCGCCAAAGTCCAGCACGCGCTTGCCGGCTACCCATTCCGGGTGCTCGGCCAGGTAACGGGCCATGGCCAGGCCGCTGGCCCAGCAGAAGCTCCAGTAGGGCGGTTCTTCAAGAATGCGCCGGGTCTCTTCGCTGCTGAAGGCGCGGTCCATGTTCTGGTCGTCGATCAGCCACAGCTTGAGGTCGCAGCCGGGCAGCTCGCTGACGACAAGACGCGCTTCGCCGATCAGGCTGCTGAGGGCCTGTTGCAGGGCCTGTTGCAGGGGCTGTTGTAGGGAGACTGGCGCCACTTACGGCGCCTTCTCGAAACGCAGCGGGCCGATGGCCTGGGTCTGGGCCTGGGTAATGCGCACCGGCGGCAGGTGCATGATCAGCTGGCCAGAGCTGCTGGCGCGGCCGCGCAGCTCGACCCGGGCACCGGCGGGGAAGGCCTCGGGGTTGAAGCGCAGTTGGTAGGGCAGGGCCTGGCCGGTGCCAGTCAGGTTGCTGCTGGCCAGCAAGCGTTGTGGGCGGTCGCGTTCGTCGATGACCAGCAAGGCCAGCTCCACGTCGGCACCGGCGGGGATTTCCAGCAAGGTGCCGCTTAGCTCGCGCTGGTAGGCCGGCAGCGGGCCCAGTACTGCGGCCGGCTTGGCCGTGCGGGCTGGCGTGGGTGCCGGAGGGGTGTCGGGCTTCGGCCTGTCGCTGCCGCAGGCGGCGAGCAGGGCGGCGCAGCACAGCACGACGAGCGCTCGGTAGTGCATGGGGTAGTCCTTCACGGGCAGATTTCCCATGGATGTTAACCCCTTTGGCTTGTCTTGCCAGTGGGATGCGCTACCATGGCCCTCCCTTTTTTTGTTGCCTGCCACCATGCACTGTCCCTTTTGCGGTGCCAACGACACCAAGGTCATCGACTCTCGCCTCGTCGCCGAGGGCGAGCAGGTGCGCCGCCGCCGCGAATGCGTCGCCTGCGGCGAGCGTTTCACCACTTTCGAAACCGCCGAGCTGGTGCTGCCCCGGCTGATCAAGCAGGACGGCACGCGCCAACCCTTCGACGAAGAAAAACTGCGCGCCGGCATGCAGCGGGCACTGGAAAAGCGCCCGGTCAGCGTCGAGCGTCTGGAAGCTGCGCTGGCGCATATCAAGAGCCGCCTGCGTGCCACCGGCGAGCGTGAAGTCAAATCGCTGGTGGTGGGTGAAATGGTCATGGCCGAGCTGCGCAAGCTCGACGAAGTGGCCTATATCCGTTTTGCCTCGGTTTACCGGCGCTTCCAGGACCTCGACGAGTTCCGCGAAGAAATCGACCGCCTGGCTCGCGAGCCGGCTAAAGAGTGATCATGCCCAGCCAAGCTGCCATCCTCGACGCCCACTACATGGCCCGCGCGCTGGAGCTGGCGCGCAAGGGCCTGTACACCACCCACCCGAACCCGCGCGTAGGCTGCGTGATCGTGCGCGATGGCGAGGTGGTCGGCGAAGGCTGGCATGTACGCGCCGGCGAGCCGCATGCCGAAGTGCATGCGCTGCGCCAGGCCGGTGAGCGTGCCCGTGGCGCCTGTGCCTATGTCACCCTCGAGCCGTGCAGCCATCACGGCCGCACGCCGCCGTGCGCCGAAGCGCTGGTCAAGGCAGGCGTGGCACGGGTGGTAGCCGCCATGCAGGACCCCAACCCGCAAGTGGCGGGGCAGGGCCTGCGGCGCCTGGCCGAGGCCGGTATCGAAGTGGCCAGCGGCGTGCTCGAGGCCGAGGCCCGCGCACTCAACCCCGGTTTCCTCAAACGCATGGAACATGGCCTGCCGTTCGTTCGCGCCAAGCTGGCCATGAGCCTGGATGGCCGCACCGCCATGGCCAGTGGCGAAAGCCAGTGGATCACCGGCCCGGCCGCCCGTTCGGCGGTGCAGCGCCTGCGCGCCCGCTCCAGCGTGGTACTGACCAGCGCCACCAGCGTGTTGGCCGACAACGCGCGGATGACCGTGCGCGGCGCCGAGCTGGGCCTGGATGCCGAAACCACTGCCCTGGCTCTCAGCCGCACACCGCTGCGCGTGCTGATCGATGGCCACCTGCGCCTGCCGCTGGATGCGCCGTTCTTCCAGGCTGGCCCGGCGCTGGTGGTGACCGCTGTCGCAGATGACCCGCGCTATGCCGCTGCCGGCCACGAACTGCTCAGCTTGCCGGGTGACAATGGCCAGGTAGACCTGTCGGCGTTGCTGCAGGCCCTGGCGGCCCGCAGCATCAACGAAGTCCTGCTGGAAGCCGGTGCCGGCCTGGTCGGCGCCTTCGCCCGGCAAGGCCTGATCGACGAGTACCAACTGTTCGTCGCCGGCACTTTCCTTGGTTCCCAGGCTCGTCCGCTGTTGGACTGGCCACTGGACAAGATGAGCGAAGCGCCGCGGCTGAAAATTACTGAAATGCGCGCAGTGGGCGATGACTGGCGGGTCACGGCCATCCCCCTGCCGGCACCCCGCGTATAATGCCTGGCTTGCCCTGCGCAAAACGTTTTTGAGGAAGACCCCATGTTCACCGGCATCATCGAATCCATCGGCACCATCCGCAGCCTGACCCCCAAGGGTGGCGACGTGCGCGTATACGTCGAAACCGGCAAGCTCGACCTGGGTGACGTCAAGCTCGGCGACAGCATCGCCGTCAACGGCGTGTGCCTGACCGCCGTCGAACTGCCGGGCGACGGCTTCTGGGCCGACGTCAGCGTCGAAACCCTCAAGCGCACCGCCTTCATCGACCTCAAGAGCGGCAGCAAGGTCAACCTGGAAAAAGCCCTGACTCCCACTACCCGGCTGGGCGGGCACCTGGTCAGCGGCCACGTCGACGGGGTCGGCGAAATCATCTCGCGCAGCGATAACGCCCGCGCCATCCAGTTCCGCGTGCGTGCACCGAAGGAGCTGGCCAAGTACATCGCCCACAAGGGTTCGATCACCGTCGACGGCACCAGCCTGACGGTCAACGAGGTCAATGGCGCCGAGTTCGAGCTGACCATTGTCCCGCACACCCTGTCCGAAACCATCATGGCCGACTACCGTGCAGGGCGTCGGGTAAACCTTGAGGTCGACCTGCTGGCCCGTTACCTGGAGCGTCTGCTGCTGGGTGACAAGGCCGCCGAACCGAGCAAGGGCAGTGGCATTACCGAAAGCTTCCTGGCCGCCAACGGCTTCTTGAAATCCTGATTGAGAAGGGGGTGCCGCGTGGCGCTCAACAGCATCGAAGAACTGGTCGAAGACATCCGCCAGGGCAAAATGGTCATCCTCATGGATGACGAAGATCGCGAAAACGAAGGCGACATCATCATGGCAGCCGAGTGCTGCCTGCCCGAGCATATCAATTTCATGGCCAAGCACGCCCGTGGCCTGATCTGTATGCCGATGACCCGCGAGCGTTGCGAAACGCTGAAGCTGCCGCTGATGGCGCCGCGCAACGGCTCGGGCTTCGGCACCAAGTTCACCGTGTCGATCGAAGCCGCCGAAGGTGTCACCACCGGCATCTCCGCCGCTGACCGCGCACGCACCGTGCAGGCGGCGGCCGCCAAGGACGCCAAGGCCGAAGATATCGTCAGCCCTGGCCACATCTTCCCGCTGATGGCCCAGCCTGGCGGTACTCTGGCCCGTGCCGGCCACACCGAGGCCGCGTGCGACCTGGCGCGCATGGCCGGTTTCGAGCCGAGCGGCGTGATCTGCGAAGTGATGAACGACGACGGCACCATGTCGCGCCGCGCCGAGCTGGAAGTGTTTGCCGCCGAGCACGGCCTGAAGATCGGCACCATCGCCGACCTGATCCACTACCGCATGATCCACGAGCGCACCGTGCAGCGCGTCTCCGAGCAACCGGTCGAGAGCGAGCTGGGTGAGTTCAACCTGGTCACCTACCGCGACGCGGTGGAAGGCGACGTGCACATGGCCTTGACCCTGGGCAAGATCTGCGCCGAAGAGCCGACCCTGGTCCGCGTACACAACATGGACCCGCTGCGCGACCTGCTGCTGGTCAAGCAACCGGGCCGCTGGAGCCTGCGCGCCGCCATGGCTGCCGTGGCCGAGGCCGGCAGCGGCGTGGTATTGCTGCTGGGGCACCCGCTGGACGGCGACGTGTTGCTGGCGCACATCCGCGAAAGCGCTGGCGATGCACCAGTCAAGGCACCGACCACCTACAGCACCGTGGGTGCAGGTTCGCAGATCCTGCGCGACCTCGGTGTGCGCAAGATGCGCCTTATGAGTTCGCCGATGAAGTTCAACGCGATATCCGGATTCGATCTGGAAGTTGTAGAATACGTGCCCTCCGAGTGACTTGAGGCGGCAGTGACGCCCTCCAGCTCGAGTCCATACCCCTGTCGAGGCCGCCAGCATGCGGCCTCGCTCTTGAAGATGAGAATATCGGAATGACCCTGAAGACCATCGAAGGTACCTTCATCGCCCCCAAAGGTCGCTATGCTTTGGTGGTTGGCCGCTTCAACAGCTTCGTCGTCGAAAGCCTGGTAAGCGGTGCCGTTGATGCCCTGGTACGCCACGGTGTCAGCGAAAGCGACATCACCATCATCCGTGCCCCGGGTGCATTCGAAATCCCGCTGGTGGCACAGAAGGTCGCCCAGCAAGGCGCCTACGACGCGATCATCGCCCTGGGCGCCGTGATCCGTGGTGGTACCCCGCACTTCGAATACGTGGCGGGCGAATGCACCAAGGGCCTGGCCCAGGTGTCCATGGAGTTCGGTGTTCCGGTGGCCTTCGGCGTACTGACCGTCGACTCCATCGAGCAGGCCATCGAGCGTTCCGGCACCAAGGCCGGCAACAAAGGTGCTGAAGCTGCCCTGTCCGCTCTGGAAATGGTCAGCCTGCTGGCGCAGTTGGAGGCCAAGTGATTAGCGACGAAAGCGATCGTTTCAACCCGCGCGATCCAAAACCTGCGGATGCCGGCAAGCCATCGAAGAGTGCCAAGCGCCGCGAAGCCCGCAAGCTCGCGACCCAGGCACTGTACCAGTGGCACATGGCGCAGCATTCGCTGAACGAGATCGAAGCGCAGTTCCGGGTCGATAACGATTTCTCCGATGTCGACGGCGCTTATTTCCGCGAGATCCTGCATGGGGTCCCGGCGATCAAGAGCGAAATCGACAGCGCCCTGAAGCCATGCCTGGACCTGGCACTGGAAGAGCTCGACCCGGTCGAGCTGGCCGTGCTGCGTCTGTCTACCTGGGAGTTCATCAAGCGCGTCGACGTACCGTACCGCGTGGTGATCAACGAAGGTGTCGAGCTGGCCAAGGTCTTCGGTGCCACCGACGGCCACAAGTTCGTCAACGGTGTGCTGGACAAGCTGGCCCCGAACCTGCGCGAAGCAGAAGTCAAGGCGAACAAGCGCTGATCCTGGCGCTTGCAGACCATGGGTGAGTTCGAGCTGATCAGCCATTACTTCGCCGCCGCGCCCTGTGCGCAAGGCGGTGAAGGCGTGGCCCTTGGCATCGGTGACGACTGCGCCTTGCTGGGCCTTCCTGCCGGCGAGCAACTGGCGGTGTCCACCGACACCCTGGTTGCCGGGGTGCATTTTCCGGCTCTGTGCGACCCTTGGTTGCTCGGCCAGCGCTCGCTGGCCGTGGCGGCCAGCGACCTGGCTGCCATGGGCGCCACCCCCATCGGCTTCACCCTTGCCCTGACCTTGCCCGAGGTCAGCGCCGACTGGCTGCAAGCCTACGCCAGCGGCCTCAACCGCATGGCCGGCCATTGCCAGCTAAGCCTTATCGGTGGCGACACCACTCGCGGCCCCCTGAGTATCACCATGACCGTGTTCGGCCGGGTTCCGGCGGGGCAGGCGTTGCGCCGTGGCGGGGCTCGTCCGGGCGACTTGCTGTGCGTGGGCGGTGAGCTGGGCAATGCGGCGGGTGCCTTGCCGCTGGTGCTGGGCCAGCGCCAGGCGGATGCCGCGCTGGCGCAACCGTTGCTCGACCATTACTGGTCGCCATCGCCACAGTTCGCCCTGGGCCAACTGCTGCGCGGGCGTGCCACCTCGGCGCTGGATATTTCCGACGGCTTGCTGGCCGACTGCGGGCATATCGCCAAGGCCTCCCGTGTGGCGCTCGAGGTGAACCTGGAGCAGGTACCGGTGTCAGCCGCTCTGCAGGGGTTCCTCGGTGCCGAGGCGGCCGTGCAGGCGGCGCTGACCGGTGGCGACGACTATGTGCTGGCGTTCACCTTGCCGCCAGCCGAGCTTTCATCCCTGCAGGCACAAGGCCTGGCGGCATTCCACGTCATCGGGCGGGTGCTCGAAGGGCAGGGTGTGAGCCTGCGCGACCGGCAGGGCCAGGACATCACCCCGCGGCAACGCGGCTATCAACATTTTAGGGAGACACCGTGACCGATCACCCCAACCAGGTGCCTGCGGAGTTTGTTCCGCCTTCGGTCTGGCGCAACCCGTGGCACTTCATCGCCTTCGGTTTTGGTTCTGGCACCTTGCCAAAGGCGCCGGGCACCTGGGGCTCGCTGGTGGCCATACCGTTCATCCCGCTGTGGCAGATGCTGCCCGACTGGGGCTACTGGCTGTTGCTGGGCGTGAGCATGCTGTTCGGCTTCTGGCTATGCGGTAAGGTCGCCAATGACTTGCGCGTGCACGACCATGAAGGCATTGTCTGGGACGAGATCGTCGGCATGTGGATAACCCTCTGGCTGGTGCCGGAAGGCTGGCAGTGGCTGCTGGCGGGGTTCCTGATGTTCCGCTTCTTCGACATTCTCAAGCCGTGGCCGATCCGCTGGGTCGACCGCCATGTGCATGGGGGTGTTGGCATCATGCTCGACGATATCCTGGCTGGCGTGTTTGCCTGGCTGGGGATGCAGGTTCTGGTTTGGGCGGTTGCCTGATACAGGGAGCGTGTGAATGGCCATGAGGACCGTGCTGCTGGCAATGCTGCTGAGCCTTGCCCCGTGGGCGGCGGCTGCCGAGGGTGTGCCGAAACAGATCCACCTGGTCAGCGAAGAGTGGCTCGACTACACCAACGCCGACGGTACCGGGGTAGCCTGGGACGTGCTGCGCAAGGTGTTCGAGCCGGCCGGGGTCAGGGTGGTGACCCAGAGCGCGCCTTACAGCCGTGCGATCGGGCTGGTCAAGCGTGGCGAGGCTGACGCCTGGGTAGGCTCGTACAAGGACGAGAACGACGACAACCTGTACCCGCGCTGGCACTTCGACATGGACCACATCTACGCCCTGGGGCTGGTCAGCAAGCCTGTGCCTACCCAGGAGACCATAGGCCAGTACCGCCTGGCCTGGGTGCGTGGCTACGATTTCGGCAGCTACCTGCCCAATGTGCATGACTTTCGCGAAGTCCAGCGCCGCGAAGGCATTTTGCCGATGCTCGAGCATGACCGCGTGGACTACTACATCGATGCGCTGACCGAGGTCGACTACGTGCTCGGCCAGACCTCCCAACCCGAGCGCTTCCGCCGCACCCATGTGGCCGAGCTGCCGCTGTACCTGGCCTTTGCCCGCAACGACCAGGCCAAGGCCCTGCGCGACCTGTTCGACAAGCGCATGGCCGAGCTGGTGCGCAGTGGCGAGCTGAAGCCGATCTTCGAGCACTGGCAGCAGCCGTATCCGTTCAGCCCGGATAGCAAACCGCATTGAGACGCAGAGCACCAAGGCCTGTGCGGTCCCTGTGGGAGCGGGTTTACCCGCGAACACCGGCGAAGCCGGTGCCAGGCACCGCGTTACCTTCTTCGCGGGTAAACCCGCTCCCACAGAAGCCCGCGTAGGGGGCAGGGTTGATCGATGGCCTAATAAGCATCGAACTTTTCGATCTTACCCCACGGTATTCAGCCAGCCCACATCCCCCAACCTGCTGATACAATCGGCCCACGAGAAATTTAAACTTATTCCAGGAGCACAACGTGCCCGTCGTCTTTGTTGCCGCCTCTAAACTCCCGACTCCCTTCGCGACCTTCACCATGCATGGCTTCCTCGACGAAGCCACTGGCCGTGAGCACGTGGTGCTCAGCCTGGGTGACATCGCGGACGGCCAGCCGGTGCTGGGGCGCCTGCACTCCGAGTGCCTGACCGGCGATGCCCTGTTCAGCCAGCGCTGCGACTGCGGCTCGCAGCTGGAAGCCGCGCTGCAGGCCATCGCCCGTGAAGGCCGTGGCGTGCTGCTGTACCTGCGCCAGGAAGGCCGTGGCATCGGCCTGCTGAACAAGATTCGCGCCTACGAGCTGCAGGACGGTGGCGCCGATACCGTCGAGGCCAACGAGCGCCTGGGCTTCGCCGCCGACCAGCGCGACTACGCCATGTGCCTGCCGATGCTGGAGCACCTGGGCGTGAAGTCGCTGCGCCTGATGACCAACAACCCGCGCAAGGTCAAAGCCCTGACCGACATGAACATCGTCGTCGCCGAGCGCGTACCGCTGCACACCGGGCACAACCCGCACAACCGCTACTACCTGGCAACCAAGGCCGGCAAGCTGGGCCACATGCTGGGTAACGAGCACCAGGGCGAGGTGCCTCAGGCGTGACCCGCGCCGAGGTCAAGCGGCGCCTGGCGCTGGCCTGGTGGCAATACCTGGCGGTGGGCCTGGTGCCGCTGCCAGTGATGGCCTGGGCCTTCGGTGGCGGTGATGCGCTTGCCTCGGTGCTGGCCATGCCACTGTTCATTGCCGGCGCGGCGACCATGTTCCTCAGCCTGCCGCGCTTCGGTGCCTACAAGCGCGCCCTTATCGCCACTTCCAAGGTGCTCGGCACTGGAGAAGAGCCCGCCGCCTGGATCGAACTGGCGCGGGTGCGGCGCCTGGCCATGCTGTATGCCTGCTTGCCGGCCTGGGTCGCCGCCTTGTCGGTGCTGGTCGGCCTCGAGGCGGTGCCGCAGATCCTGCTGGCGTTGTCCACCGCAGTGGTTCTGTACCTCTATCGCATTCCACGCCAGCTCGGCTGATGCGCCTGCTGCCCGGCCTGTTGGCGCTGCTCGTCTGCTCCACACTGGCCGCCGAACCCCTGCGAGTGGTCAGCCTGGCCCCGTCGATGAGCGAGATCATGCTCGAACTGCAGGCCGATGACCTGCTGGTCGGTGTGCTCGACGGTGGCGAACGGCCGGCGGCGCTGCGCGAGTTGCCCTCGGTGGGGCGCCAGGGGCAACTGGACCTCGAACGCCTGCTCAGCCTGCGCCCCGACCTGTTGCTGCTGTGGCCGGGCAGCGTGCCGCCGGCCCAACGCGACCAGCTCAAGCGCCTGGGTATCGCAACGTACAGCGCAGAACCCCATGATATCGACCAGCTGATCGAGCAGATCGAAGCCATCGCCGAACGAATCGGCCGTGCCGAACAGGGCCATCGGTATGCCCAGGCCCTGCGTGACCGACTGCGGCAGCTGCGCCAGCAGTATCGACGGGACGAGCCCTTGCAGGTGTTCTACCAGGTCTGGGACCGACCGCTGTATACGCTCGGTGGCCGGCAGGTGGTCAGCGATGCCCTGGCCGTTTGCGGCGCGCGTAATGTCTTCGCCGATCTCACCCAGGCGGCGCCGCAGGTAAATGTGGAGTCTGTGCTGCTGCGCAACCCGCAGGTCATTCTGGCGGGTGATCAGGCGCAGCTGGCGGGTTGGAAGGCCTGGCCACAACTGCGTGCAGTTGCCGATGATCGTTTACTGGTGGTGCCAGACAAGGGCCTGGAGCGGCCTAGTGGGCAGATGATCGAAGCTACGGCGCGTTTGTGTGCGTTGCTCGAGGCTAACGCGCCGGCGTCCAAGTAAGCTTTTGCGAGGGCTGCGCCCTCGATCGCGACGCAAGGCCGCTCCCACAGGGACTGCGCAAGGCTTGGTGGCTTGCACGACCTTTGTGGGAGCGGCCTTGTGTCGCGAAAGGGCCGCAAAGCGGCCCCCAAGGGATTACAACCCGAGCCTGGCCATCCGAGCCGTCACCGAAGCCTCGATCCCAGCCGCATCCAGCCCGCACTCAGCCAGCATCTGCGCCGGCTTGGCATGCTCGACATAGATGTCCGGCAACCCAAGGTGCAGCAGCGGTTTCACGATCGCCTGGCTGGCCAGGAACTCACCCACAGCCGCACCGGCACCGCCCATGATGGCGTTTTCTTCGATGGTTACCAGCAGCTCATGGCTTGCAGCCAGCTCCAGCACCAGCGCCTCGTCCAGCGGTTTGACGAAACGCATGTCCACAACGGTAGCGTTGATCTGCTCGGCCACCTGCATGGCCTCGGCCAGTTGCACGCCGAACACCAGCAAAGCGACTTTCTCGCCCTGGCGACGGACCACGCCCTTGCCGATTTCCAGCGGCTCCAGGTCACCGCTGATCGGCGCGTTCGGGCCGGTGCCACGCGGGTAGCGCACAGCCGCCGGGCCGTTGTACAGGTGGCCGGTGCTGAGCATCTTGCGCAGTTCGTTTTCGTCGCTTGGGGTCATCACCAGCATGCCCGGGATGCAGCGCAGGTACGACAGGTCGTAGCTGCCCGCGTGGGTCGGGCCGTCTTCGCCGACCAGGCCGGCGCGGTCGATGGCGAACAGCACGTCAAGATTCTGTACCGCCACGTCGTGAATCAGCTGGTCGTAGGCGCGCTGCAGGAAGGTGGAGTAGATCGCCACCACCGGCTTGCTGCCCTCGCAGGCCATGCCGGCCGCCAGGGTCACGGCATGTTGCTCGGCAATCGCCACGTCGAAGTAACGCTCCGGGTAGCGTTCGCTGAACTCGACCAGGTCGGAGCCTTCCTTCATCGCCGGGGTGATGCCCACCAGGCGGTTGTCGGCGGCAGCCATGTCGCACAGCCACTGGCCGAACACCGCGGAGTATTTTGGGCCGCTGGCTTTCTTCGGTGCGGCGGGTTTGTCGGCCGGCTCCAGCTTGGTGATGGCGTGGTAGCCGATAGGGTCGATCTCGGCCGGGGCGAAGCCCTTGCCCTTCTTGGTCACCACGTGCAGGAACTGCGGGCCCTTGAGGTCACGCATATTCCGCAGGGTGGCGATCATGGTCGGCAGGTCGTGGCCGTCGATCGGGCCGATGTAGTTCCAGCCCAGTTCTTCGAACAGCGTGCCCGGCACCAGCATGCCCTTGGCGTACTCCTCGGTGCGGCGGGCGATTTCCCAGGCGCCTGGCAGGCGCGACAGCACTTTCTTGCTGCCTTCGCGCATGCTCGCGTAGGTGCGGCTGGAGAGGATCTTGGCCAGGTAGTTGGACAGGCCGCCGACATTGCGCGAAATCGACATGTCGTTGTCGTTGAGGATCACCAGCATGTCGGCGTTGACTTCCTGGGCGTGGTTCAACGCCTCGAAGGCCATGCCGGCGGTCAGCGCGCCGTCACCGATCACCGCGATCGACTTGCGGTCGCTGTTCTGCAGGCGGGCGGCAATGGCCATGCCCAGTGCGGCGCTGATCGAGGTGCTGGAGTGGCCGACGCCGAAGGTGTCGTACTCGCTCTCGCTGCGGCGCGGGAAGGCGGCGATGCCGCCCTTCTGGCGCAGGCTGAGCATGCGGTTACGGCGCCCGGTGAGGATCTTGTGCGGGTAGGCCTGGTGCCCCACGTCCCACACCAGCCGGTCGTCGGGGGTGTCGAAGACATAGTGCAGGGCGATGGTCAGCTCGATGACGCCCAGGCCGGCACCAAAATGCCCACCGGTCTGACCCACGGTGTAGAGCAGTTCCTGGCGCAGTTCGTCGGCCAGGGTCTCCAGGTCGGCTTCGGCCAGCCGGCGCAGGCCGGCAGGCGTGTCAGCGCGGTCGAGCAACGGCGTGACCGGGCGTTCGCGGGGGATCTCTTGAAACGTCGTGGGCATCAGGCGAGTCGTTATAGGTGTGTGAAGACGCGGCAGTTTACCCCATTGTAGGAAATACTGCCCATTCAGACGGGTGTCGCATGGGGCTGCTGTGCAGCCCTTCGCGGGCAAGCCCGCTCCCACAGGTGCAGCGCTGTCCTGTAGGAGCGGGCTTGCCCGCGAAGGGCCGCACAGCGGCCCCAGTCAAATCAGTTGCGGCGTTCGACGATGTAACGCGCCAACGCCCGCAGCGGTTCGGCCTTTTCGCCAAACCCTTGCAGTGCGACCAGCGCCTGGTCGCGCAGTTCGATCGCATAGGCCTTGGCCGCTTCCAGGCCCAGCAGCGCCGGGTAGGTCGGCTTGTCACGGGCGATATCGGCCCCCTGGCGTTTGCCCAGGGTCGCAGTGTCGCTTTCCACGTCAAGGATGTCGTCCTGCACCTGGAACGCCAGGCCGATCGCCTGTGCATAGGTCTGCAAGGCATCCAGTTGCGCCTGTTCGGCGCGGGCGCTGGCCAGGGCGCCGAGGCGCACGCTGGCTTCGATCAGCGCGCCGGTCTTGTGCCGGTGCATGAACTCCAGCGCCTGCTGGTCCAGCTTCAGGCCAACCGAGCCCAGGTCGATGGCCTGGCCACCGACCATGCCTGCCGGGCCGGCAGCCTTGGCCAGGGCCTGGACCATGGCCAGGCGAATGTTGTCATCCTGCGGGCTCAGACGCGGGTCGAGCAAGGCGCTGAAGGCCAGACTCTGCAAACCGTCGCCGGCGAGGATCGCGCAGGCTTCATCGAAGGCTTTGTGGGTGGTCGGCTGGCCGCGGCGCAGGTCGTCGTCATCCATGGCCGGCAGGTCGTCATGCACCAGCGAGTACGCGTGGATCAGTTCCACCGCACAGGCTGCGCCGTTGGCCTGTTCGGCCGGGGCGCCCAATGCTTCGCAGGCCGCGTAAGCCAGCAGCGGACGAACGCGTTTGCCACCGTTCATCACGCTGTAGCGCATGGCGGCGTAAAGGCGTTCGAGTTCCTTGGTCGGGGCGACGAACAACGGTTCGAGGGCGGCATCGACTCGCGCCTGGCAGCTGGCCTGGTAGGTGCCGATCATGCTTCCGGCTCCGCGTCGAAGGGCTGGGCCGCCAGTTCGCCATCGCGTTCCAGCAGGATCTGCACCTTCTGTTCGGCCTGGGCCAGGGCACCCTGGCAATCGCGGGTCAGGGCGATGCCTTGCTCGAAGGCGGCCAGCGACTCTTCCAGCGACAACTCGCCGTTCTCCAGGCGCTCGACCAGTGCTTGCAGGTCTGCGAGGGATTGCTCGAAATCGAGGGAGGCTTTTTTGCGGGCCATGGCGACTGTCTCGGTGGCATTCAGAACGGCGCGACACTAGCAGAGCGGGGCGGGGGGAGCAAACTTCCGGCAGCCTGAGGTTGCACTTGCCGGCCTCTTCGCGGGTAAACCCGCTCCCACAGGTACTGCACCGGTTCCGAGTCTGCGCGGTCCCTGTGGGAGCGGGTTTACCCGCGAATGGGCCGCAAAGCGGCCCCGTGCGGTGGATCAGGCTGGCTCTGCTTCCAGCTCCAGCATGGCCTCACGGTACCGCGCCAGTTCCTCGATGGTCAGCACCGGCAGATTGTATTGCCGCGCATACACCGCCACCTGCTCGCCACGGGCCATCGTGCCATCGGGGTTCATCAGTTCGCACAGCACTGCCGCCGGGCGCAACCCGGCCAGGCGTGCCAGGTCCACCGAGCCTTCGGTGTGGCCACGGCGGGTCAGCACCCCACCATTGCGGGCGCGCAGCGGGAATACATGCCCCGGGCTGACGATATGGCGCTGGTCCGCAGTAGAGCGCAATGCCGCGCCAATGGTGGTGATGCGGTCCTGGGCGGACACCCCGGTGGTGATGCCTTCCGCCGCCTCGATGGTGACGGTGAAGCCGGTGCCATGGCGTGCCTGGTTGTTCTGCACCATGGGTGCCAGTTGCAGTTCGTCGACGGTGGCCTCGTCCAGGCACAGGCAGACGATGCCGCTGCAATCGCGAATCATCATGGCCATGGTCTGCAGCGAGATGTTCTCGGCGGCGGCGATGATGTCCGCTTCGTCCTCGCGGTCGTCGTCGTCGAGCAGCAGCACAGGGCGCCCGGCCCGGAAGGCGGCGATGGCGGCGCTGACATTGGGGAATTGCGGGTGGTGCTTGGTGGACATGAAACGCTCCTCGTGAATGATCGATGAACGTCTCGGGGCGAACAAAATGCGCGCGCAGGGACGCCCGGATGGCCCCTGCCTGACGCCTTCTTTCATCCGGACTATGACCGTCGGCTCTGGAGTCTCACCAGATCTGCTGACCCCCGACATGGCCGGGGCGCTCGCGGGCTCATCTTTCGATTTACCGCCGGTGGGGACTTTCACCCCGCCCTGAAGACCCGCCAAGCATACAGCACATTGCCATCTCGCTGGCAACCCACGGCTCTACGACCTTTGGCGGTATCATTCGGCTATGCATTCGAGGAACAACCCCATGGACATTCTCCAGGTCGCCGGCGGCAAGCCGGTCAAGTTGTGGACCGACGGCGTACCGGTGGAAGACGACGCCCGCAAGCAACTGCTCAACACGGCCAGGATGCCGTTCATCTTCAAGCACCTGGCTGTGATGCCGGACGTGCATCTGGGCAAAGGCTCGACCATCGGCAGTGTGATCCCCACGGTTGGCGCGATCATTCCCGCCGCGGTGGGTGTGGATATCGGCTGCGGAATGATCGCCGCGCGCACGTCGCTGCACGCCCGTGACTTGCCGGACAACCTGCATGGCCTGCGCAATGCCATCGAGCACGCCGTGCCGCATGGCAAGACCTTCGGCAAACGTGACCAGGGCGCCTGGGCCGATGTGCCGGCCAAGGCGGACAAGGCCTGGGGGCCGTTGGCCGGGCGCTTCAAGGCCATCACCGACAAGTACCCGCGCCTGGAGAAGACCAATAACCGCCATCACCTGGGGACGCTGGGCGGCGGCAACCACTTCATCGAGGTGTGCCTGGACGAGGCCGACCGCGTCTGGTTCATGCTGCACAGCGGCTCCCGGGGCGTGGGCAATGCCATCGGCAACCTGTTCATCGAACTGGCCCAGGCCGACATGCGCCAGCACCTGGCCAATTTGCCGGACAAGGACCTGGCGTATTTCGAGGAAGGCAGCCGCCATTTCGCCGACTACGTTGAAGCGGTGGAGTGGGCGCAGGACTACGCCAGGCAGAACCGCGAGCTGATGATGCTGGCGGTGGTCGGTGCGGCTCGCAAGGCGCTCGGCAAACCGTTCGAGGCCAGCCTGGAAGCGGTGAACTGCCACCATAACTATGTGCAGCGCGAGCAGCATTTTGGCCGAGAGGTGCTGGTGACGCGCAAGGGGGCGGTGTCGGCGCAGAAAGGGCAGTTGGGCATCATTCCCGGCTCGATGGGGGCCAAGAGCTTCATCGTGCGAGGGCTGGGCAACGAGGAATCGTTCTGTTCCTGCAGCCATGGTGCCGGCCGGGTGATGAGCCGGACCAAGGCCAAGAGCCGCTTCACCGTGGAAGACCAGCGGCGGGCCACGGCGCATGTGGAATGCCGCAAGGACAAGGAGGTGATCGACGAGATCCCCATGGCCTACAAGGACATCGATGCGGTGATGCGCGCGCAGCAGGACTTGGTGGAGGTGGTGCACACCTTGCGGCAGGTGGTGTGTGTGAAGGGCTGACGGGTTTACCGAGATATCCCTTCATTCGAGCCGCGGTATGACTTCTGATAATCAGATTTTTTCCGTTGCGCGTAGGCCATTTCTGAAATAGCTTCCTGGCGCCCCAATGGCATGCCATTGCGCGCGCTTGAGGGTGGCTGCGTACGGGAGGTTTTCGAACCTGCCGGTTTCGTTCTCTGCCGGTCTTGCAGACCTGTACGTGGCCGCCACCCATCACACTGCAAGTAATGAGTGGCGGTTCTAGCCAATCAACTGAGAACCTCACCATGCTTAAGATTGTCCCCGATCCACCCCACGATATTCATTCCCTTGAAGACACCCTGATCCGGGCCACGGACTACGCGCTGTGCGCGGCGACCGTTGTGCATCAGGCCATGCTGCTGCCCGCTCAGCCTCGGACTTTGCACTGAGGCTTGAGTGATGTGTTGTCTGGGTCGGCCTTTTCGCGGGTAAACCCGCTCCTACAACGATCGGTGGTCCATGTAGGAGCGGGTTTACCCGCGAAAGGGCCCGTCCAGGCAGTCGAGAATTCTCAGGGGATTCAAAAATGACCACAGAAGACACCCAATTCACTGTCGGCAAGACCACGTTCTACCAAGGCGAACATGGCACCCACCCACTGTTTCGCATCGAGCCCGGCATTCTGTGCAGAGACGCCCGCGAGCAGTCCTGAGAGTTGATGGGCTATGTCCGAGAACTGACCATCACCGGCCTGATGGATGATGCCGAGCTGGGCATGGGACAGTGATGAGCGTTCGCCGTGGCAGTTTCAACGCCTGTCGGTATACACCTGTTGGCCTGCTTGATTAGAGTGGCGCCTGAGGTGATACAGGCCAGTCAAGCCTTTCGACAAGCGAGGTGCAGGTGAGCGTTGATATCGAGTGTGTGGTGGTCGGGGCCGGCGTGGTCGGCCTGGCGGTGGCGCGCGCCTTGGCCCAGGCTGGCCATGAAGTGCTGGTGGTGGAGGCGGGCGAGGGCATTGGCGTCGGGGTCAGCTCGCGCAACTCCGAGGTGATCCACGCCGGCCTGTATTACCCCGACGGCAGCCTGAAGGCGCAGTTGTGTGTCGAGGGCAAGCAACGCCTGTATGCCTATTGCGACAGTCGGGGCGTTGAATACCAACGCCTCGGCAAACTGATCGTCGCCACCGATGCGGCCCAGGTCGAAGGCTTGCAGCGCCTGCTGGAGCAGGGCCGGCGCAATGGTGTCGATGACCTGCAATGGCTCGACGCCGACCAGGCGCGTGAGTTGGAGCCGGCGCTGTCATGTGTCGCCGCGCTGTGGTCGCCGTCCACCGGCATCATCGACTCCCACGGTTTGATGCTCGCCCTGCTGGGTGACGCCGAGGCCGCAGGCGCCACCTTGGTACTGCATACCCCACTGCTTGCCGCGCGGGTGATCGAGGCCGGTTTCAGCCTGGACATGGGCGGTGCCGAGCCGATGAGCCTGACCTGCCAGCGGCTGGTCAACTGCGCCGGGTTATCGGCAGTTGAAGTCGCTGGGCACATCACCGGCCTCGATCCGGCCCATGTGCCCAAGGCCTATCTATGCAAAGGCAGCTATTTCAGCCTGAGCGGTCGCGCGCCATTTCGGCACCTGGTGTACCCCGCACCGGAGCACGCCGGCCTGGGCGTGCACATGACCCTCGACCTGGGCGGCCAGGCGCGCTTCGGCCCGGATGTGGAGTGGGTGGAAAATATCGACTACCCGGTAGACCCCCGACGCGGCGACAGCTTCTACGCTGCAGTACGGCGCTATTGGCCCAACCTGCCAGACGCCAGCCTGCAACCGGCCTACAGCGGCATCCGCCCGAAGATCAGCGGCCCGCAGGACCCGGCGGCAGACTTCGTCATCAGTACGCCCGCCGAGCATGGTGTGCCGGGGTTGGTGAACCTGTTTGGCATCGAGTCACCGGGTTTGACCAGTTGCCTGGCATTGGCGGATCGCGTGCTGCGTACCCTGCGTGGCAACTGAAGGCAGTGCCGAGCTGCCTTCAGTCTTTATGCATGTGCTGCTTGCCATCGCGATGAGTATGGGCCTTTGAATGCCCCTCATCATGCTGGCTTGCGCCCGAGGCCTGCTCACCATGGTGGCCAGGCACGTTGCCGCGGTGCTGGCCTTCATGGTTGTGCATTTCACTTTCGCCACCACCATGCTGGTGGCCGCCACTGGCCGCGACCATCGTTTTGTACTGCTGGGCGTTCAACTGGGGTAGCTGATCCAGGAAGGCGACGATGCCCCAGATGTATTCATCGCCCATGCTCTTGCCCCAGGCCGGCATGCCGGAGGCCTTGATGCCGTGCTTGATGATCCAGAACGCCGCAGCGGGGTCGCTACCGATCCCGCTTATGGTCAGGTTGGGGGGTGATGGATACAGAGCCTGGCTGAGCTCGGTCTTCTCGACGCCAGGGGCAAGGTGGCAACCGATGCACATGGCATTGTAGTTACCGGCGCCGGTACGAATCAGCGCTTCATCTTTCAGGTCTGGCACCTCGATGTCCCTGGCCCGTACTGCGATCGAGCGGTCGCGTGCCATGGCCAGAAAGGCATGCACGGCGGGGAAATGGGGATCATCGGCTCCCACATTGACCAGGCCGGAGTACGCAGCACCCAGCACGGCCACGCTGGCCACTGCGCCTGCTGCAACAAGCGTTGTTATTGTTCTTTTCATGTCTGGTTCTCAAAACCACATGCGGATACCGGCCACGAAACGCGCTTCATCCACATCACCACCGTCGTCGCGGACGAAATCGGCGGTTTTGCCGTAGGAGCGGCTCCAGGTGATGCCGATGTAGGGGGCGAACTGGCGGACAATTTCATAGCGCAGGCGCAGCCCGACTTCGGTATTTGCCAGGCCGGAACCCACACCGCGCCCAGGGTCGTTCTTGCCATAGAAATTGGCTTCAGCGGTCGGCTGCAGGATCAGGCGGTTGGTCAGCAGAATGTCGTAGTCGCCTTCCAGGCGAGCGGCAGTCTGGCCGTTCTCGCCAATGAACGCGGTGGCTTCGGCTTCGAAGTCGTAGAGCGCCATGCCCTGGATACCGAACGCCGCCCAGGTCTGGGGAGATTCAGGCTTGAAGTCCTGGCGCACCCCGGCAACCAAATCCCACCATGGGTTGATCGCGCGGCCGTACAGCAGCTGCAATTCGGCATCCTCGGTGACACCGTTGGTGCGTTCACCTTCGGAGCGGATCCACAGCCGGTTGATATCGCCGCCTACCCAGCCAGAAGCATCCCAGGCCAGCGTGCTGCCTTCATTCGCATCTTGGTACTCGAGCTGATCCAGCAGGAAGAAGCTGTTGATAGCACTGTCGTGCATCTGATGCCCACCCAATGGGGGGAAGGCTGCCTGGCGGTCGGCGTCGGTCAGGACCGGGATCGGGGTACGGCTTGTTGTCGGTGTATCCGCCGAGCCTTGGTTCATTGTCGAATGGTCCATAGCCTCATGATTCATAGCTCCATGATTCATCGCGCCATGGTCCATGCCCTGCATGCTGCCATGATCCATCTCGCCGTGGTCCATCATCGAATGGTCCATTTCTTCAGCGGCGAAGCTGGGCGCAGCGCCCAGCGCCCCCAGCGTAACGGTCAGTGCCAGCAGCGATGGTCGTGCCAGGCTATTGAGCATCTTTCCCTGCCTTGGCTTTGTTACTGCCATGGGATTCCATCATCTTGCCGTGGTCCATGCCCTGCATCGAACCATGGTCCATACCCTTCATGGCGTCATGGTTCATACCTTTCATCGAGCTGTGATCCATCCCTTTCATGGCGCCATGGTCCATGCCCTTCATCGCACCATGGTCCATGCCTTGGGCACTCCTGGCTTCCTTGGCATCGGCAGACTGCTGATCGTTGCCGTCGGACCAGGATGCCGGGGCATAAACTGCAAACAGGCCGGCTATCGCAGCAGAGAGGAAAAACGCGCTTCGTTTCATTGGTTTGCTCATCTCGGATCTCCAGTTCATTCGTCCACGCGGACTTCGCGGAACATGCCCATTTCCATGTGGAACAGCAGGTGACAGTGATAGGCCCAGCGCCCCAAGGCATCTGCCGTGACGCGATAGCTTCGTTTTGAGCCAGGCGGCATGTCGATCGTGTGTTTGCGCACCATGAAGTTGCCGTTCTCATCCTCCAGGTCGCTCCACATGCCATGCAGGTGGATGGGGTGAGTCATCATGGTGTCGTTGACCAGGGTGATGCGCAGGCGCTCGCCATACTTGAGGCGCAGTGGCTCGGCATCGGAAAACTTGATGCCGTCGAAGGACCAGGCGAACTTTTCCATGTGGCCGGTTAGGTGCAACTCGATTGTGCGACCAGGCGCGCGGCCGTCCGGGTCCGGGAAGGTGCTGCGCAGGTCGGCATAGGTCAGCACACGGCGGCCGTTGTCACGCAGGCCGATGCCCGGATCGCCCAGTTTTGGCGTCGGGGTCATCGTTTGCATGTCGACCAGGGGGTTGTTGGTCTCGGACTCTGGGTGGCTCTGCATGGGCGCGCTGGTACCAGCCATTTCGCCATGGTCCATGCCGGCCATGCTGCCATGGTCCATGCTGCCGTGGTCCATGCCAGCCATGTCACCGTCGTCCATGCCGGCCATGCTGCCGTGATCCATGCCGCCCATACCGCCATGGTCCATGCCCATATCGCTCATGGAAATGGTCGGCCGTGGATCGACAGCGGGAACAGGGGCCTGCAAGCCCTCGCGAACCGCCAGGGTGCCCCTGGAATACCCGGTACGGTCCATGGATTGGGCGAAAATGGTGTAAGCCTGCTCGCTTTCGGGTTCGACGATGACATCGTAGGTTTCGGCAACGGCAATGCGGAACTCGTCGACCGCAACGGGTTTGACATGCTGCCCATCCGCCGCGACAACCGTCATCTTCAGGCCGGGAATTCGCACATCGAAATACGTCATGGCCGAGCCGTTGATGAAGCGCAGGCGGATTTTCTCGCCCGGCTTGAACACGCCCGTCCAGTTACCGTCGGGGGCCTGGCCGTTCATCAGGTAGGTGTAGGTGTAGCCGCTCACGTCAGCGAGATCGGTGGGGCTCATTTTCATCTCGGCCCACATCTTGCGGTCGGCTACCGCGGCGGACCAGCCCATTTCGCTCACATCGTTGACGAAATCGCCCACCGTGCGCTTGTGGTAGTTGTAGTAGTCGGACTGCTTCTTGAGCTTGGACAGCACCCGTGCAGGGTCTTCATCCGTCCAGTCGCTGAGCATGACCACGTAGTCCCGGTCATAGGTGAACGGCTCAGGCTCTTTCGCGTCGATGACCAGGGCGCCATACACCCCGACCTGCTCCTGGAAACCGGAGTGGCTGTGGTACCAGTAGGTGCCGTTCTGCTGGACCTTGAACTTGTACTCATACATGCCGTCGGGGGCGATGCCATGGAAGCTCAGGCCCGGCACGCCGTCCATGTTCGCCGGCAGGATGATGCCGTGCCAATGGATGGAGGTGTCCTGCTGCAAGCGGTTGCGCACACGCAGCGTGACGGTATCGCCTTCGCGCCAGCGCAGGATGGGCCCGGGAATGGAGCCGTTGATGGCCATCGCTGTGCGCGCAGCGCCGGTAATGTTGACCGGCAGCTCACCGATGTAGAGATCGAAGTCGGTGCCGCTCAGCACACTCGGTTGGCCCGGGCTGGTCACGGCCCAGACCGGCGCGCGCCACATGCCAAGCCCGCCAAGCAGTCCGGTAGCGGCAAGGCCTTTGACGAAGGAGCGTCTGGTGGTTTTGCTTTGCATGCCGTTGCGTCCAGTCAGTCGTGAAGTCGCTGGCATTCAGCGGTTGAATGCCCAGCCCGTGGGACGAGAGGCCCACAATCATCATTCACGCTAGCGGACCTGCGCTGTCATCTGGCTGAGCTTCAGATTACTTTTTTGTCAGCTTCTGACTGGATGTACTGGCGAACCCTATGGTCTGGCTGCAACGCCAGTGTCCGGGAAGCCTGCAACAGTCTGCAAAGGGTGGGAGTGGCTTTTACTCGGGCATTAAAAAGCCGGCTTGTGGCCGGCTTCTCGGGGACGCTTCCGACTAATTTATGGTAAGCCGCAATCGCCTTAACTGTGTGGCCATCAAGGGCCTGAAAGAGATGGCAGATGCCCGTGTGGGATATCGCCGAGCCCTCTGGACCGCGGCTTGCGCCGGTCGGGGCTGAATGTGGGGCGTAGCATACAAGGGCGCGCGCAGGATGCCCAGCAAAAAATGGCACAGGTTTGTTTCAGTCGGGCCGTTGCTGGCGGAAATGCGACCAGTGGAACACCCAGCCCAGGATCTTCAGGCCTTGTGTCTGGCGCTGGGCGGCGGTGTAGCGTTCGACCGCATAGTTGCGCCGATCATGGCTGTGCAGGTACAGCGTGCCGTGCTGGCCGAGGCTGAGGTTGTTAACCCTGAGCACGCCGTTGTGCAGCAGGGCATAGGTTTCGCCCTCGACCACCTGGGTCATGCCCAGGTCGATGGCCAGGGTAGCTTGCAGCGGAATCAGCGGGGTCATGTTGCTGGCGGGCATGGCCAGGCAGATGGCGTCGTCGGCATGCACTCCCAACCCCTTCAGGGCTTTTGCGGGCAGGCACAGGTGTTTGCCGGCCACGGGCGACAGCAGGCCGTTGTGCAACTCGTAAAAGGGCACCTTCAATATACGGCCGCCTTGCGCCGATAGCGGCGTGGGCGGGTTGGCGGGCGCCGGCCCCGGTGGGCAGGTGCGCAGGATCGGGTTGTGGTGTTTGGGGCCTTCGCCCGTGCGCAACCAGCGACGATGCACGCAGAACAGGTCCGCCATTTCGTCCAGCCGGGCCAGGGGCACGCCGCGCTTGAGCCAGTTGTTGACGTGCTGGGGCGTGACGCTGCGCTGGGCGGCGAAATCGGAAGAGGTCAGGCCACATTCGTGGAGGAGGGCTTTGAGTCTGTCACCGGATGTGTTCATGGCGGCGAGTGTAGCGGCGGGATGCCAGCAAGGATATGAACCGGATGTTGATGGGGCTTGTGTGAAAAGCGCCTGTTTGTAGGGCGTTGGAGTAGGACTGCGTAGGATTTTTTACTCTCCCAGGCAAGTGCGCGGTTCCTGTGGGAGCGGGCGTGCCCGCGAAGAGGCCAACGCGGTGGCTGGCACCGGCTGCGCCGGTGTTCGCGGGCACGCCCGCTCCCACAGGGATCGCGCCGGCATCTAGAATTTGAGCAAGACAGTTGTTCCCACAAAAGTGCTGCGCAGGCAGGTCATCCAGTGCCAGGGCGACCAGCCATCCATCAGGCATAAAAAAACCCCGCCGAGGCGGGGTTCTTCATGCAACCGGCATCAGCCCTTGTAGGCAGCAACCGATTTGGTGATCGCGGCGCGGGCGGCGTCAGCGCCTTCCCAGCCTTCGATCTTGACCCACTTGCCCTTCTCGAGATCTTTGTAGTTGGCAAAGAAGTGCTCGATCTGCTGGATCAGCAGGGCTGGCAGGTCGGTGTATTCCTTCACGTCGACATACAGCTGCGACAGCTTGTCGTGAGGAACAGCGATGACCTTGGCGTCGCCGCCGCCGTCGTCGGTCATGTTCAGCACGCCGACCGGACGGGCGCGGATAACCGAACCTGGGGCTACCGGGTAAGGGGTAACGACCAGCACGTCCAACGGATCACCGTCATCGGCCAGGGTGTTCGGGATGAAGCCGTAGTTGGCTGGGTAGAACATCGGGGTAGCCATGAAACGGTCGACGAACAGGGTATCGCTGTCCTTGTCGATCTCGTATTTGATCGGCGCGTGGTTGGCCGGGATCTCGATGGCGACGTAGATGTCGTTCGGCAGGTCTTTGCCCGCCGGAATCTTGCTGTAGCTCATTGGGCAGTGCCCCCGTGTTTGACCAAAAAAGTGGCGGCGATTATAGGCACATTCTGCATGGGCATGCCACGCCTGGCCTGATGTGCGGCCCCGTCAGGCGTGGCTTTCGCGGTATTCCGGGTGTTCGGCCTGCAGCCGGCACAGGCGCGCCAGCGGGTCTTGGCGGTAGAACAGCGACAACTGGCGGTAGACCTGTGGATAAGCCTGTTGCAGCAGGTCGGGAGCACTAAAGAAGTACTCGCTGGTTACGGCAAAGAACTCTGCGGGGTTCTCTGCGGCATATGGATCGATGGCGGTTTCGGCGTCGGGGTTGGCGTCCAGCTGGCGGTTGAGGTCGTCATAGGCCTGTTGCATGGCGGTTGCCCATTCATCCACGGGCATGCCGCTGTGCAGCGGCGGCAGGCCGTTGGCATCACCATTGAGCATGTCGAGCTTGTGCGCCAGTTCATGGATGACCAGGTTGTAGGCCTCCCAGCCACCACTGGCCAGCACGCCGCTCCAGGCGAGGATGATCGGGCCCTGCTGCCAGGCTTCGCCGCTGTGCTCACCGTCCCACACGTGCTCCACGCCACTGGCATCGCGGTGGCGCTGGGGGCTCTTGAAATCGTCTGGGTAGAGGATGATTTCGTGGAAACCCTGGTACCAGTTCAGCTCGCCCAGGTGCAGCAGCGGCAATTGCGCCTGGGCCGCCAGCAACAGGCGCTGCTCGTCATCCGGCTCGACGCCGGGCAGGCAGGTGAGGTGCTTGTCGAGCAGGAACAGGATGCAGGCTTCACGCAGCCAGCGATCCTCTTCGTCAGTGATGCCGTCCAGCATTGGCAGGCGCTCGCGCACGGCCTGCCATTGCTGGGGGGTGATGGGATAGCGCGCCAGGGTGCGCTTGCGCCGCCAGGCGCTGAACGACCACATCGGCAAGTTTCAGTGCGCTTTGGCCGTGCGGCCCAGACGGCCACGCAGCAGGCCGAGGATCATCGGTACCAGCGACAGGATGATGATGCCCACCACCATCAGCGACAGGTGCTGTTTGATGAATGGCACGTTGCCGAAGAAGTAGCCCAGTGTCACCAGGCCGCCGACCCACAGTAGCGAACCGGCGACGCTGAAACCGAGGAAGCGCGGGTAGTGCATGTGGGCGATGCCGGCGACGAACGGCGCAAAGGTGCGCAGGATGGGCAGGAAGCGCGCCATGGTCACGGTCTTGCCGCCGTGGCGTTCATAGAAGTCGTGGGTACGCTGCAGGTAGTCGCGACGGAAGATCTTCGAGTTGGGGTTGTTGAACAACCGCTCGCCCGTCGTGCGGCCGATCACATAGTTGGTGCTGTCGCCGAGGATCGCGGCGGCCATCAGCAGGCCGGCCAGCAGCAACGGGTCCATGCCGCCACCGGCGGCCACGGCGCCGGCAATGAACAGCAGCGAATCGCCAGGCAGGAAGGGCATGACCACCAGCCCGGTTTCACAGAAGATCACGGTGAAGAGGATGGCGTAGATCCAGGGACCGTAGTTGGTGACCAGCAGATCGAGGTAGGCATCGAGATGCAGGATAAGGTCCAGCGGGTTGAAATCCATGTACAGCACCTGTGTTCTTGGGCGTAGGCTCGGTTACCTGCGGATGGGTAAATTTTCACACACGACAGGTGGGCCATTATACGGCTAAGTCAGGATCATGCCCGGGGAGTTTGTAGCGGGGGGTTACGGCAGGGGTACTCCTGTACCGGCCTCTTCGCGGGTAAACCCGCTCCCACAGGTACAGCACCGACTTCAGATGTGCCGCTATGCCTGTGGGAGCGGGTTTACCCGCGAAAAGGCCGGTGCAGGTCAATCCTGGCTGATCGGCAGGATATAGCTCTTGAACTCGTTATCCTCACGAAACCCGATGGATTCGTAAGTCTTGTGCGCTACCTCATTGTCCGCACTGGTCGACACCCGCATGCGCACGGCGTTGGTTTCCTTGGCCATTTTCTTCGCCTCGCGCATCAGGTGGTCGGCCACCAGCATGCGCCGCGAGTCCTCGGCCACGTAGATATCGTTGAGAATCCATACCCGCTTCAGCGACAGCGACGAGTAGCTCGGGTACAGCTGGCAGAAGCCCAGCAGCTTGCCGTCATCATCATCGGGTAGCGCCAGGTAGATCACCGACTCATCCCGCTTCAGGCGCTTTTCCAGGAAGCTGCGCGAACTGTCGGGGTAGGGTAGCTGCCCATAGAACTCGCGGTATTTGACGAACATCGGCGTAAGCAGATCGAGGTGTTCCAGGGTTGCCTTGATGATGCGCATGTGCGGCCCTCAGAGTCCATTAGGGGAAACAGCGGATTGCCAGCAGCTTTCAAAGGCATGCTGCCCAATGCTTGGCGCAAGTGCAATCCGCCTTCCGTGACATGTTTTTTATCCTTTGCCGAGCAGGAAGTTACCTTTCTGGCCGGTGCTGTTTTCGCTCTCCAGGCTATGGACCTCGGCCTCGTCCTTCAGATTCACCCCGGAAAGCTGGCGCCGGCAGGCTTCGCGCATCAAGTACAGCAAGCGGTGCGCCGCCATGCCATAACTCAGGCCTTCCAGGCGGATGTTGGAAATGCAGTTGCGGTAGGCATCGGTCAGGCCGACCTTTGGCGCATAGGTGAAGTACAGGCCAAGGCTGTCGGGCGAGCTGAGCCCCGGGCGTTCGCCGATCAGCATCACGGTCATCCGTGCGCCCAGCAGTTCACCGACCTCGTCGGCCACTGCCACGCGGCCCTGCTGCACCAGCACCACCGGGGCGCTGGTCCAGCCGTCGGCGGCGGCCTGTTCCTCGAAGCGCGCCAGGAACGGCAGGGTGTGGCGGTGCACGGCCAGTGCCGAGAGGCCGTCAGCGACGACGATGGCCAGGTCGACCCCGCCGGGGTTGGCCTGGGCATGCTGGCGCAGCGCGGCAACCGAATCTTCGTTCAGCCGTCGGCCCAGGTCCGGGCGTTGCAGGTACTGGTTGCGGTCGCTGGCGGCGCTGTGCAGCACCAGGCTTTCGCGCCCGCGGTCACTCAGCTGGGTAGCCAGGCCGGCATGGTCGAAGGCCAGGTGCACGGCGTCGCGGGCCTGGGCGTGGGCAAACTGGAAGTCCAGCTGCGCACCGGTCGGCAGGCTGGTGCCGGTCCGGCCCAGGGCAATGCGCGCCGGGGTCAGGTTGCGCAGGGCCAGCCAGGGGTTTTCGGGGGTAGGCGTGCGGTGGTCCATGGTCATCCCTATGCAAGCTGTGCCAAGGCCTGGCGGAAGGCCGGCGGCAGGTTGTCACCGAAGCGCACCCGGCCATCGGCCTGGGTGAAGATGCCGGTGCGGGCCAGCCATGCCTCGAATTCCGGCCCAGGCTTAAGGCCCAGGGTCTGGCGCGCGTACAGCGCGTCGTGGAACGAGGTGGTCTGGTAGTTGAGCATGATGTCGTCGGAGCCTGGGATACCCATGATGAAGTTGATCCCGGCCACGCCCAGCAGGGTCAGCAGGGTGTCCATGTCGTCCTGGTCGGCTTCGGCGTGGTTGGTGTAGCAGATGTCGCAACCCATCGGCACTCCCAGCAGCTTGCCGCAGAAGTGGTCTTCGAGGCCGGCGCGGATGATCTGCTTGCCGTTGTACAGGTATTCGGGGCCGATGAAACCGACCACGGTGTTGACCAGGAACGGTTTGAAGTGGCGGGCCACGGCATAGGCGCGGGTCTCACAGGTCTGCTGGTCGACGCCGTGGTGGGCGTTGGCCGACAGCGCGCTGCCCTGTCCGGTTTCGAAGTACATCAGGTTCTGCCCGAGGGTGCCGCGTTTCAGCGAAAGGCCCGCTTCGTAGCCTTCCTGCAGCACGTTCAGGTTGATGCCGAACCCGGCGTTGGCCGCCTCGGTGCCGGCGATGGATTGGAACACCAGGTCCAGTGGCACGCCACGGTTGATCGCCTCGATCGAGGTGGTGACGTGGGTCAGCACGCAGGCCTGGGTGGGGATGTCGTAGCGCTGGATGATGGCGTCGAGCATCTCCAGCAGGGCGCAGATCGAGGCGATGCTGTCGGTGGCCGGGTTGATGCCGATCATGGCGTCGCCGTTGCCGTACAGCAGGCCGTCGAGAATGCTGGCGGCGATGCCGGCTGGCTCGTCGGTCGGGTGGTTGGGCTGCAGCCGGGTCGACAGGCGCCCGCGCAGGCCCATGGTGCCACGGAACCGGGTGACCACGCGGATCTTCTGTGCCACCAGCACCAGGTCCTGCACGCGCATGATCTTCGACACCGCTGCGGCCATTTCCGGCGTCAGCCCGGGTGCCAGGCTGCGCAGGCTGTCCTCGTTGGCCTCTTCGCTCAGCAGCCAGTCGCGCAGGCCACCCACGGTCAGGTGGCTGACCGGGGCGAAGGCCTGGGCGTCGTGAGTGTCGATGATCAGGCGCGTGACTTCATCATCTTCGTAAGGGATCAGCGCTTCGTTGAGGAAATGCGTCAGCGGGATATTGGCCAGGGCCATCTGCGCGGCGACCCGTTCGCCATCATTGCTGGCCGCCACGCCCGCCAGGTAGTCCCCCGAGCGGGCGGGGCTGGCCTTGGCCATCACTTCCTTGAGGCTGTCGAAGCGGTAGACCAGGTGGCCGACCGTGTGTACGAAACTTGCCATACAGAGTCTCCAGAGCCGCGGGTTGCCCCGCGGCGGGTGGCGGCGATCAGTGCAGGGCCTCTTCGGCTTTCTGGATCGCGGCGAATTCCTCTTCCGGTGTACCCGCGACCAGGTGGTGGCGGCTGTAGAAAGCAAAGTAGGCAATTAATACCGCATAGATCACTGCGGCGCCAATCACCACCCGTGGGTCTACCAGGAAACCGGCGACCACAGCGATGCACGCCAGTACCAGTGCCAGGCCCGAGGTGAAGATGCCACCAGGGGTGCGGTATGGGCGCTCCATCTTCGGTCGACGGATGCGCAGGGTGATGTGCGCGGCCATCATCAGCACGTACGACAGGGTAGCGCCGAACACCGCCACCAGGATCAGCAGGTCACCCTGGCCGGTCAGCGACAGGGCAAAGCCGATGATCCCGGGGATGATCAAGGCCAGTACCGGGGCCTTGCTCTTGTTGGTTTCCGACAGCTTGCGCGGCAGATAACCGGCGCGGGACAGGGCGAAGATCTGCCGGGAGTAGGCGTAGATGATCGAGAAGAAGCTGGCGATCAGCCCGGCCAGGCCGACCAGGTTGACGAAACCGCCCATCCAGGTGCTACCGCCGTAGGCCTTGGACAAGGCTTCTACCAGCGGGTTGCCGGACGCTTTCAGTGCTTCGGAGCCTGCGCCGCCGGGGCCGACCACCAGGATCAGCAGGGCGAAGGCCAGCAACACCAGCATGGCGCCGATCAGGCCGCGTGGCAGGTCACGCTTGGGGTTCTTGGTTTCTTCGGCAGCCAGCGGCACGCCCTCTACGGCAAGGAAGAACCAGATGGCATAGGGGATGGCCGCCCACACGCCGACATAGCCGAACGGCAGGAAGCTGCTGGCGCCCACAGCGTCCGTTTTGGCGATGTCGAACAGGTTGGCTGCATCAAAATGGGGCACCATGCTCACTAGGAACACGGCCAGAGCGATGGCTGCGATGGCGGTGATGATGAACATCAGCTTCAACGCCTCACCCACGCCAAAGATGTGGATGCCGATGAACACGATGTAGAACGCCAGGTAGATCATCCAGCCGCCGATGCCGAACAGTGACTGGCAGTAGGCGCCGATGAACACCGCGATGGCGGCGGGGGCGATAGCGTACTCGATGAGGATCGCCGTGCCGGTGAGGAAGCCGCCCCAGGGGCCGAATGCGCTGCGGGCAAAGCCGTAGCCGCCGCCTGCGGTGGGGATCATCGACGACAGTTCGGCCAGCGAGAAGCACATGCACAGGTACATGGTGGCCATCAGCAGGGTGGCGAGGAACATGCCGCCCCAGCCGCCCTGGGCCAGGCCGAAGTTCCAGCCGGCATAGTCGCCGGAGATGACGTAGGCCACGCCCAGGCCGACCAGCAGGACCCAGCCGGCGGCACCTTTTTTCAGTTCACGTTGCTGGAAATAGTCCGAGCCGACTTTTTCGAAGTCGACGGAAGAGCCTGCCGGCGAGCCGGCGGAATGATCGCTTGGCATAGATTCACCTGTTGTTTTTCTTGGTGGCCGGACGGGTTCCGGGCCGATGGTGATGGGTACTGCAGGAAGCGAGCCAGAGCGTTGGTGCACGGTTACCGCTCTGGGTTTTGTATATGCAGGCCTGGCCTCTTCGCGGGTGAACCCGCTCCTACAGGGGGTGTACAGCGCCTTAAGCAAGCGCAGTACCTGTGGGAGCGGGTTTACCCGCGAAGAAGGCGACGCGGTTTAGAAGAAGCCCAACGGATTGATGTCGTAGCTCACCAGCAGGTTCTTGGTCTGCTGATAGTGGTCGAGCATCATCTTGTGCGTCTCACGCCCGACCCCCGACTTCTTGTAGCCACCGAACGCGGCATGCGCCGGGTACAGGTGGTAGCAGTTGGTCCACACGCGGCCAGCCTTGATCCCACGGCCCATGCGGTAGGCACGGTTGATGTCGCGGGTCCACACGCCGGCACCCAGGCCGAACTCGGTGTCGTTGGCGATCGCCAGGGCTTCGGCTTCGTCCTTGAAGGTGGTGACGCTGACCACCGGGCCGAAGATTTCTTCCTGGAACACGCGCATCTTGTTGTTGCCCTTGAGCAGGGTCGGCTGGATGTAGTAACCGGTGGCCAGCGAGCCTTCCAGTTTTTCGACCTTGCCGCCGGTCAGCAACTCGGCGCCTTCCTTCTGGGCGATGTCCAGATACGACAGGATCTTCTCGAACTGCTGTTGCGAGGCCTGCGCTCCGACCATGGTGTCGGTGTCCAGCGGGTCGCCGCGCTTGATCTGCAGCACCTTCTTCATCACCACTTCCATGAACTGCGGGTAGATCGACTCCTGTACCAGTGCCCGTGACGGGCAGGTGCATACCTCGCCCTGGTTGAAGAACGCCAGCACCATGCCTTCGGCCGCCTTCTCGATGAAGCTTGGCTCGGCTTGCATGATGTCTTCGAAATACACGTTCGGCGACTTGCCGCCCAGTTCGACGGTGGACGGGATGATGTTCTCGGCGGCGCATTTCATGATGTGCGAGCCAACCGGGGTCGAGCCGGTGAAGGCGATCTTGGCGATGCGCTTGCTGGTGGCCAGTGCTTCACCGGCTTCGCGGCCATAGCCTTGCACCACGTTGAGCACGCCTTTTGGCAGCAGGTCACCGATCACTTCCAGCAGCACGGTGATGCCCAGCGGGGTCTGTTCGGCCGGCTTGAGCACCACGCAGTTGCCGGCGGCCAGGGCCGGGGCGAGCTTCCAGGCGGCCATCAGGATCGGGAAGTTCCACGGGATGATCTGCCCGACCACGCCCAGTGGCTCATGGATGTGGTAGGCCACGGTACCTTCGTTGATTTCCGCGGCGCCGCCTTCCTGGGCGCGGATGCAGCCAGCGAAGTAGCGGAAGTGGTCGACCGCCAGCGGAATGTCGGCATTGAGGGTTTCGCGGATCGGCTTGCCGTTGTCCCAGGTTTCGGTAATGGCCAGCAGTTCGAGGTTCTGCTCGATACGGTCGGCGATCTTCAGCAGAACGTTGGAGCGGTCCTGCACTGAAGTGCGGCCCCAGGCGTCGGCTGCAGCGTGGGCGGCATCCAGGGCTTTGTCGATGTCTTCGGCAGTGGAGCGAGGGAATTCAGCGATCAGCTTGCCATTCACCGGGGAGGTATTTTCGAAGTACTGCCCCTTTACCGGAGGAACGAACTCACCACCGATGTAGTTGCCGTAGCGGCTCTTGAAGGAAACCTTCGCGCCTTCGGTACCGGGATGTGCGTAACGCATGGTGTGTCTCCTGGCTATTGTGTTTGTTAGGGAGTTGGAAAGCGTAGAGCAAAGGTTGGGCCAGCGTTTCGAGCGCCAGGTAAATCAATGACTTGGCTCGGTCCTTTGGGCCGGGCCCACGATCTCTGTGCCAGCGCCGGTACGCGCGGGGGTGACACTTTGTGCCATTTGCGACACGTAACCGGAGGGTGCATTGCAAAGCCTTCCCGGGTGGAGGATGCTGGCGGGACTCTCTATCTGCGGAGAACTACAACAATGCAGAGCAATCATTTCAGTCGCCATGCCCAGCAAGTCCATACCGTCGCCCATGGTGGGGCCGGGGAGGGTGGCAGTGACCCGTCCATCGCCCGCTCCTGGCTACGCTGCCTGGAGGACTACCACCTCGACCCGTCGGTGATCGAGGCCCCGGTGGTGCTCGAGCATGGGCGCTTGCTGGAAAGCCGCGAGCGCCTGCGCCAGGTGCTGCAGATTGCCGACCATGAAATGAACAGCCTGCACCAGCAGCTTTCCGGGGCCGGCCATGCGGTGCTGCTGACCGATGCCCGTGGGGTGATCCTCAATTGCGTCAGCGCGCCGACCGAGCGGCGCAGCTTCGAGCGTGCCGGGCTGTGGCTGGGCGCTGACTGGAGCGAGGCGCGCGAGGGCACCAACGGCATCGGCACCTGCCTGGTCGAGCGCCAGGCGCTGACCATTCACCAGAACGAGCACTTCCGCGGTCGCCACACCGGCCTGACCTGCTCGGCCAGCCCGGTGTTCGACCCGCATGGCGAGTTGCTGGCAGTGCTGGATGTGTCTTCGGCGCGGCCCGACGTTTCCCGGCAGAGCCAGTTCCACACCATGGCTTTGGTCAACCTGTCGGCGAAGATGATCGAAAGCTGCTACTTCCTGCGCCATTTCGAACAGCAATGGCTGCTGCGTTTTCACCTGCAGGCCGAGTCGGTCGGCCTGTTCAGCGAAGGCCTGCTGGCGTTCGACGGTGACGGGCGCATCTGCGCCGCCAACCAGAGCGCGCTGAACCTGCTGGGCACGGTGCGTGGTGGCGTGCTGGGCAAACCGCTGGAACGCTTCTTCGCTTGCAGCCACGACGAACTGTTCAGCCGCGCCACGCCTGGCAGCAGCACGGCGTGGCCGCTGCATACCCTGGACGGGCGCCAAGTGTTCGCCAGCCTGCGTGGCCAGGCGCGCGCACCGGTGTGGTCGGTACCAGCCGCCCAGCCGCGGCCCACGCGGGAAGTGGAGCCGCTTATCTGCCTGCTCGACCCCGCCTTGCAAAACGACTTCCGCCGCAGCGTGCGGGTGTTCGAGCGCGATGTGCCGCTGTTGCTGCGCGGCGAGACCGGCTGCGGCAAGGAGGCCTTCGCCCAGGCCGTGCACCAGGCCAGCGAGCGGCGCGGCAAGCCGTTCGTCGCCATCAACTGCGCCTCGATCCCGGAAAGCCTGATCGAGAGCGAACTGTTCGGCTATCGCGGCGGCAGCTTTACTGGTGCACGCAAGGAAGGCATGCGCGGCAAGCTGCTGCAGGCCGATGGCGGCACCTTGCTGCTGGACGAGATTGGCGACATGCCACTGGCCCTGCAAACCCGCCTGCTGCGCGTGCTGGAGGAGCGCCAGGTGGTGCCGATCGGTGGTGAGCCGCAGGCGGTCGACGTGCGCATTGTCAGCGCTACTCACCGTGACTTGCTGGAACGGGTGGAGCAGGGCAGTTTCCGCGAGGACCTGTATTACCGGCTGAATGGTCTGGAAGTGGCATTGCCTGCGGTGCGCGAGCGCAGTGACAAGGCGCAGTTGCTGGACTTTCTGCTGCGTCAGGAGGCGCAGGGAGAACCGATCGATATCGAGCCCAGGGCGCGGCAGGCACTGCTCGACTTCGCCTGGCCGGGCAACGTGCGGCAGATGCGCAACGTGCTGCGTACCCTGGTGGCACTTTGCGAAGACTCCCGCATCGCGTTCCCGGATCTGCCCACCATTCTCCGCAACAGCACCGTCCCTGTAGGAGCGGCCTTGTGTCGCGAAAGGGCCGCAGAGCGGCCCCAGGGTCTCAGCAGCGCCGACCAATCTGCAGGGGCTGCGTCGCAGCCCGATCGCGACACAAGGCCGCTCCTACAGGATGCGGAGCGGCAAGCATTGTTGGAGACGCTAGATGCAAAACACTGGCACCTCACCCGTGTCGCCGAGCACTTGGGCATCAGCCGCAATACCTTGTATCGAAAACTGCGCAAACACGGCATCACCAGAGCCGACTGAGCGAAACATCTGGTGCGATTTGTCGCGCCCTGGGCTACCCTGCCTCGATGTTTTGCGAGGTCGACCATGCATATTCACATTCTCGGTATTTGCGGCACTTTCATGGGCTCGCTGGCGGTGCTGGCCAAGGAACTTGGCCACCGCGTCACCGGCTCGGACGCCAACGTCTATCCCCCGATGAGCACCCAGCTTGAAGCCCAGGGCATCGAGCTGACCCAAGGCTATGACCCGGCCCAGCTGGACCCGGCGCCAGACTTGGTGGTCATCGGCAACGCCATGTCGCGTGGCAACCCGGCGGTGGAGTACGTGCTGAACAAGGGCCTGCCCTATGTTTCCGGCCCGCAGTGGCTGGCCGACCACGTGTTGCAGGGCCGCTGGGTGCTGGCCGTTGCCGGTACCCACGGCAAGACCACTACCAGCAGCATGCTGGCCTGGGTGCTGGAACACGCTGGCATGAGCCCGGGCTTCCTGATTGGCGGTGTGCCGCAGAACTTCTCGGTGTCGGCGCGCCTGGGCGATACGCCGTTCTTCGTGGTCGAAGCCGACGAGTACGACAGTGCCTTCTTCGACAAGCGCTCGAAGTTCGTCCACTACCACCCGCGCACGGCGATCCTCAACAACCTCGAGTTCGACCATGCGGACATCTTCCCCGACCTGGCCTCGATCGAGCGGCAGTTCCACCACCTGGTGCGCACCATTCCCAGCGAAGGCCTGGTCATCCACCCCACCACCGAGCAGGCGCTGGAGCGAGTGATCGGCATGGGTTGCTGGACCCCGGTGCAGACCACCGGCGAAGGTGGCCAGTGGCAAGCCCGTCTGCTCAGCCCCGACGGCTCGCGCTTCGAAGTGCTGTTCGACGGCGAAGCGCAGGGCGTGGTGGACTGGGCGCTGACTGGCCAGCACAACGTCGCCAACGCCCTGGCTACCCTGGCAGCGGCGCGCCATGTAGGCGTGGTGCCCGCCATGGGCATCGAAGGCCTGAGCGCCTTCAAGAGCGTCAAGCGGCGTATGGAGAAGGTTGCCGAAGTGCAGGGCGTGACCATCTACGATGACTTCGCCCACCACCCGACCGCCATCGCCACCACCCTGGACGGCCTGCGCAAGCGCGTTGGCGAAGCCCCGGTGATCGCCGTGATCGAGCCGCGCTCCAACTCGATGAAGCTCGGTGCCCACCGTGACGGCCTGCCGGAAAGCGTCAACGACGCCGACCAGGTGATCTGGTACGCCCCGGCCAACCTTGGCTGGGACCTGGCTGCCACCGCCGCGCAATGCAAAGTGCCCAGCGTGGTGGCCGACAGCCTCGAAGCGATCATCGAGCGGGTCAAGGGGCAGGCCCGCGCGGGTACCCATGTAGTGATCATGAGCAACGGCGGCTTCGGCGGCCTGCACGGCAAGCTGGCCGAGGCACTGAAGTGAGCGGGCCGGAACGCATCACCCTGGCCATGACGGGCGCCTCTGGTGCCCAGTATGGCCTGCGCCTGCTCGACTGCCTGGTGCGTGAGGACCGCGAGGTGCACTTCCTGATCTCCAAGGCCGCGCAACTGGTGATGGCCACCGAGACGGACGTGGTGCTGCCGGCCAAGCCACAGGCGATGCAGGCTTTCCTCACCGAATATACCGGCGCTGCCGACGGGCAGATCCGCGTGTATGGCAAGGAAGACTGGATGTCGCCGGTGGCCTCGGGCTCCGGCGCCCCGGCGGCAATGGTAGTGGTGCCCTGTTCCACTGGCACGCTGTCGGCGATTGCCACCGGTGCCTGCAACAACCTGATCGAACGTGCTGCCGACGTTACCCTCAAGGAGCGTCGCCAGCTGATCCTGGTGCCGCGCGAGGCGCCGTTCTCCACCATCCACCTGGAGAACATGCTCAAGCTGTCGCAGATGGGCGCGGTGATCCTGCCGGCGGCGCCGGGCTTTTATCACCAGCCGCAGACCATCGACGACCTGGTCGACTTCGTGGTGGCGCGCATTCTCAACCTGCTGAACATTCCTCAGGACATGTTGCCGCGCTGGGGCGAGCACCACTTCGGGGTGGATGATTGAAGCGAGCGCTAGCGGGTTTGATGGCGCTGGTGCTGCTTGGTGGCTGCGCCACGGTGCGCACGCTGGATGCCAACAAGCCCGGAGCACCGGTGGTGTATGCCGGTACCCGGCTGGACTTGTATGTGATCAATGGCGGGTGCTGCCCGCGGGATCGTTACGGGGCTGAGGCGCCAGCGTATCCGGGGCTGGACCTGCCGGGGAGCATGTTGCTGGATACCTTGTTGCTGCCGTTGTCGTTGCTGACAGCGGCCGGTGTAGGCTTCCAGGCCACTGGTGGCCTGTAAGGGCCCTTTCGCGGGTAAACCCGCTCCCACAGGTACTGCACCAGGTCTGAAATCGGTGCAAATCCTGTGGGAGCGGGTTTACCCGCGAAGAGGCCCTGCCAGGTAAAGCCTACTTCTTGCCCAACCTGCGCAACTCATCCGACTCCACAATCCGCACCCCGTCCTCTTCCTCCAGCGCCAGCCGCCACAGCGCCCGGGCCAAGGTACAAGCCTCGATCCCCCGATACTTCCCGGGTATCAGCCTGGCAAACGGCGAAGCCAACTGTTCGCCGAGCCGCGGCTCGACCCGCTCACCCAGCAGCAACGACGGCCGCACGATGGTCAGCTGCGGCCAATCCTGAGCCTTGAGTGCCTCCTCCATCTCACCCTTGACCCGGTTGTAGAAAATCGACGATTTCGGGTCGGCGCCCAATGCACTGACCACCAGCAGATGCCGCGCGCCCAACTCCCGGGCACGCTTGCTGAAAGCCACCACCATGTCCAGGTCCACCGCGCGGAAGGCCGATTCGGAACCGGCCTGCTTCAGCGTGGTGCCCAGGCAGCAATAGGCGATATCGACCCGCCCACCCAGTTGTGGAAGGAACACAGCCGGGTCGCCTACCGGGTTTTCCAGGTGCGGGTGCTCGGCCAATGGCCGGCGGGTAGGCGCCAGTACGCGAGTGATGGTGGGCTCGTTGAGCAGACGGTCAAGCAGGTGTTCACCTGTCAGACCCGTGGCACCGGCAAGCAGGACATGCTGAGGCGTCAAATACATGATGTCTCTCCCTTGTTACACACAAGCTTAGTGGCTGCCGGGCGTTTGCGCCTGTTCCCCCGCGTTGGCCTGTGCGGCGTTACGCAATGCTTCTTCGGCCTGTTGCCGGCGCAGGTGCTGCCAGTGCTCAAGCACCTTCGGCGGCGCCCACAGCTGCGGTTCGGAGGCCTCGAAACCTTCCCTTTGTTCTCTTTCGGCAACGCTGGCGCGCGCCAGTTCAAACGCCTGTTTCAGGTCGTCGGTCTGGTTCAGCGCTTCAGCGAACAGGGCATCGCCGAAATAGGTGAAATCGGCTTCTTCCGAGCAACCGAAAGACACGCGGTCGGCACGGGCGGCGGTCATGATCAGCGTGCGCTCATCTTTGAGCGGCGTGATGTAGCCCCCTGAATAGCAGGCGGATATGACAATCACCTTGTCGCGGTTCTTCAGCGGTGCCAGCGCGCTCGCCAGCTCGTCGGCAGACAGATCGGCCAGCTGCAGGCGCGGTTGGTCGAGTACCAGCTGATGGTCCTGGCTGCCATGACTGGTGAGATAGATGAACACCAGGTCTTCGGGGCCGCTGCGCTCGGCCAGGGTGCGGGCGGCGCGGGTCAGGTTTTCGCGTGTGGCCATGGCTCGGGTGGTCATGTGGTCGCGGTGGTTGATCAGGGTCACCTGGCCACTGGCGCCAAAACGCACCTTGAGCATGTTGCTGACATAGTCGGCTTCGCGCATGAACACGCTCTGCTGGCCATCGCCGGCCACCACCAGGCTGTATAGCTGAACTGGTGGCGCCGAGCGCGGTACCCGGGCCAGCGCTTCATCCAGCAAACGGCCCTGGTTGAGCAGCGCCAGGTCCAGAGGGTCGGGCAGCAGCTTGCCGTTCTGGTCCCGTACGCGCACGCCGTTGCTCCAGGTGCCACTTTCGACCTTGCCGTTGGCCAGGATCAGCCGGCCCTGGCCGTGGTAGGCATCGTTGAGAAAGCCACCGATATACTTGCTGCCGTCGGCCAGCTGCAGGCTGCCCTGGCCCGACAGGCGCCAGTCGGCGAAGGTGCCTTTGTAGTGGCTGCCATCGCTGCCCAGCAGTTCGCCTTCGCCAACCAGCGAGCCGTCCTTGAATTCGCCGATCCACACATCACCATCGGCATTTTCGTAGCGGCCACGGCCTTCCAGGCGGTTGTCCTTGAACTCGCCGATGTACTGCTCGCCGTCAACGCTGTCGTAGGTGCCGCTGCCCTCCAGCTGGCCATTGATGAAGTGGCCGCTGAACTGGTTGCCGCTGGCATCGCTGCGCACCCCGGCGCCGTTGGGCTTGCCCTTGGCGAACAGGCCCTGGTAGCGGCTGCCGTCGGCCAGTTCCAGCTCGCCGGCACCTTCGTACAGGTCGTCCTTGAACTGGCCGCGGTAGGTCTGGTCGGCTTGCTTGAGGGTGCCTTCGCCGTCGCGGCGGCCGTGGCTGAAGGTGCCGGCATAGTGGCTGCCCGGGGTGGTCAGCTCGCCCAGCCCCTGGAACAGCCCTGCGGCGAACTGGCCGCGATACACCTCGCCGTTGCGGCCGTGCCATTCGCCCTGGCCGTGCCATTGGCCGTCCTTGAAGGTACCGGCGTACCAGCTGCCGTTGGGGTAGTCGATCCGGCCCTCGCCTTGCAACAGGCCATCGACCACCTGCCCCCGGTACCGCCCACCGTCAGGCAGGCGTGCGTCCGGCGGGAGCAGCGATTCGCCATCGCCGCAGGCGGCGAGCAGCAGGACCAGGGTGACGGGGAGCAGTGAACGCATGGCGAGAACCGGGCAATAGGTCTGCCGAGTATGACGCAGAATGGGATCCTGAAACAGCGAACGCATGTGCTGGCGCAGCTTTCGAGCCTGCACTGCATTGAAAAGCTGGCACGGAACCTGTGGGAGCGGGCGTGCCCGCGAACACCGGCGAAGCCGGTGCCATGTACCGTGTGGCTTTCTTCGCGGGTGAACCCGCTCCCACAGGTATTGCGGTGACCTTCAGCTTTGCGCAATCCCTGTGGGAGCGGCTTTAGCCGCGAACACCGGCGAAGCCGGTGCCAGGCACCGTGTGGTCTTCTTCGCGGGTGAACCCGCTCCCACAGGTATTGCGGTGACCTTCAGCTTTGCGCAATCCCTGTGGGAGCGGCTTTAGCCGCGAACACCGGCGAAGCCGGTGCCAGGCACCGTGTGGTCTTCTTCGCGGGTGAACCCGCTCCCACAGGTATTGCGGTGACCTTCAGCTTTGCGCAATCCCTGTGGGAGCGGCTTTAGCCGCGAACACCGGCGAAGCCGGTGCCAGGCACCGTGTGGTCTTCTTCGCGGGTGAACCCGCTCCCACAGGTATTGCGGTGACCTTCAGCTTTGCGC
>NZ_JALLKV010000007.1:0-57187 GCF_023093815.1 Pseudomonas sp. PNPG3 | reverse complement strand
TTCTTCGCGGGTGAACCCGCTCCCACAGGTATTGCGGTGACCTTCAGCTTTGCGCAATACCTGTGGGAGCGGCTTTAGCCGCGAACACCGGCGAAGCCGGTGCCATGTACCGTGTGGCTTTCTTCGCGGGTGAACCCGCTCCCACAGGTATTGCGGTGACCTTCAGCTTTGCGCAATACCTGTGGGAGCGGCTTTAGCCGCGAACACCGGCGAAGCCGGTGCCATGTACCGTGTGGCTTTCTTCGCGGGTGAACCCGCTCCCACAGGTATTGCGGTGACCTTCAGCTTTGCGCAATCCCTGTGGGAGCGGCTTTAGCCGCGAACACCGGCGAAGCCGGTGCCAGGCACCGCGTCGCCTGCTTCGCGGGCACGCCCGCTCCCACAGGTTCCGTGTTGCCTTTGAGGTGCAATCAGCGCACGCCCGGCGAAACGATGATCTTCACGTTCTCCTCCTTGTTGTTGACCAACTCCTCGAAGCCCAGCTCGACAATCTGCTCCAGCCCGATCCGCCCGGTCACCAGCGGGCCAATGTCCAGCCTGCCGTCAGCGATGAAGGCAATCACATCTGCAAACTCGCCGTTGTACGCCAACGCTCCCAGCACCTGCTTTTCGGTGGAAACCAGTTCGAAGAAGTTGAACTCGCTAGGCTCCTCGAATATCCCCACCAACACGCACTTGCCCGCCTTGCGGATGGTGTCGATGGCCAGCTTGGCCGTGTGCTTGTTGCCGATGCATTCAAAACTCACATCCGCGCCCAGCCCGGCAGTGAGCTTGCGGATTTCCACCAGGGCGTCGCACTGGCTGGGGTCCAGCACCACGCTGGCGCCAACCTCCTTGGCCTTGGCCTTGCGTGCCGAGGACATTTCCAGGGCGATCACCTGCGCCGCGCCAGCCGCCTTGGCACACATGATGGTGCACAGGCCGATGGTGCCGGCGCCGACCACCACCACCGTCTGGCCAAGCAGGCTGCCGGCTTTTTTCACCGCGTGCATGCCCACCGCCAGCGGTTCGATCAGCGCCCCGGCCTCTGCCGGGAAACCCTGCGGTAGCCGATACAGCAGGTTGGCGGGCACGTTGACCAGTTCGGCAAAGGCGCCGTTGTTCATCAGGCCGGTGAAGGCCAGGCGTTCGCAGATGTTGTACAGGCCATGGGTGCAGTAGTAGCAGGTGCCGCAATGCTGGCAGGCGTCCGCAGCCACCGGGTCACCGACGGCAAAACCTTCCACGCCTTCACCCAGCTTGGCGATCTGGCCGCAGAACTCGTGGCCGAGGATGCACTGGCCCTGGATGCCGGTCAGTGGGTGCGGTGCATCCACCGGGATGAACACCGGGCCAGCGACGTATTCGTGCAGGTCGGAGCCGCAGATGCCGCACCAGTCCACCTTGATCTGCACCCAGCCGGGCGCAGGGTCGGCCGGCAGGGGCACCTGTTCGACGCGAATATCATTGCGGCCATGCCAGACGGCGGCGCGCATGTGGGTGTGGCTCAGGTCGTTCATTGTTGTTCTCCAGGCTCACGGAAAGGGCTTAGTGCTTGCGCAGGAACGCGAGCAGTTGCTGGTTGACCTGTTCGGCCGCCTCCATTTGCACCATATGGCCAGCCTCGGGCAGCACCAGCACTTCAGCCTCCAGCCCTTCGGCATGGCTGGCCGGGATGATCGCGTCCTTGCCGCCCCACACCACCAGGGCCGGGTGTTGTCCCAGCACCCCGCGCAGGTCGTGGCGCTGCCGGTCGCCGTCGGCGATGGCCGATGCCAACAGGCGCAACGCGTCGTCCACGCCTTCCAGTCGCTTGAACTTGAGCATGTCCTCCAGCATCTGCCGCGTTACCAGTGCGGGGTCGGCAAACAGCTGTACCATCTGCGGTTTGAGGGCATTGCGGTTAGCGGCAGCGACGAAGCCTTGCAGGTACTGTCCGTTGATCTCCTCGCCCAGCCCGGCACTGGCCACCAGGCTCAGGCTGGCCACCCGTTGCGGCGCCAGGCGCGCCACATTCAGGCTGACCGCGCCGCCCATGGAGTGGCCGGCCAGGTGGGCCTTGGCGATGTCCAGGTGGTCGAGCAGGGCCAGTACGGTTTCGCTCAACTCATCCAGATCGCCCCGTTGCAGGGCCTTGGCCGACTCGCCATGGCCCGGCAGGTCGAGGGCGATTACCCGTCGCTCGGCAGCCAGCGCCGGGTGGTTGAACAGCCAGTTGTTGAGGTCGCCACCAAAACCGTGCACCAGCACCAGCGGCGTGCCGCCTTCACCCAGCTCGAACCAGCGCAACTGCCGGCCAGCCACTTCAGCCTTCTGTGGCGCCGGCCCTTGGGCCTGGTCGGCGCCACCCTCGGCGACGAACTCGGCCTGGAAGCGCTGCACCACGGCATCGATTTCGGCTTCTTCGGCTTCGCCTTCCACCACCACCGCCAGCAGGGCTCCGACCGGCAGGGTTTCATCAGGCCTGGCCACCTGACGGCGCAACACACCGCTGAACGGGGCTTCGACGCTGCTGCTGATCTTGTCGGTCTCGACGTCCAGCACCTCGTCGCCCTTGCTGATTTCGTCACCTTCCTGCTTCAGCCAGGTATCCACCCGGCCCTCGGTCATCGACAAGCCCCACTTGGGCATGGTCAGGGTATGGATCTGGCTCATGCGGCACTCCTTGCGGCTTCGATCACTTTGCGTACCGCAGCCTCGATCTTCGCCGCGTCAGGGATGTACAGGTCTTCCAAGGCATCGGAGAACGGCACAGGAGTATGCGGGGCGGTGACCATTTCGATCGGGCCCTTGAGCGCGCCGAAGGCCTTCTGTGCCACCAGCGCGCTGATGTCGGTGGCCATGGAGCAACGCGGGTTGGCTTCGTCGATCACCACCAGGCGACCGGTCTTTTCCACGCTTTCCAGGATGCTGTCCTCATCCAGCGGGCTGGTGGTGCGCAGGTCCAGCACCTCGCAGTCGATACCCTGGCGGGCCAGGTTGTTGGCGGCCTCCAGCGCCACATGCACCATGCGGCCATAGGTGACCAGGGTCACGTCGTCGCCATCACGCAGGAAGTTGGCCTCACCGAACGGTACGGTGTACACCTCTTCCGGCACCTCTCCCTGCATGCTGTAGAGCAGCTTGTGCTCGCAGAAGATCACCGGGTCGTTGTCGCGGATCGCCTGTATCAACAGGCCCTTGGCATCGTACGGCGAGGACGGGCAGACCACCTTCAGGCCGGGAATGTGCGTCCACAGCGAGGTGAGCATCTGCGAGTGCTGGGCCGCCGCGCGCAGGCCGGCGCCGTACATGGTGCGCATCACCAGCGGGGTGACCGCCTTGCCGCCGAACATGTAGCGGAACTTGGCGGCCTGGTTGAGGATCTGGTCCAGGCAGCAGCCGGCGAAGTCGACGAACATCAGCTCGCACACCGGGCGCAGGCCCTGGGTGGCAGCACCGACGGCAGCGCCGACGTAGCCGATTTCCGACAGCGGTGCGTCGAGCACGCGCCCCGGGAACTGATGGTAAAGGCCCTTGGTCACGCCCAGCACGCCCCCCCAGGCGTCATCCTCGCCGGGGGCACCGGCGCCGCCGGCAACGTCTTCGCCAATGATGAATACAGTGTTGTCGCGGCGCATTTCCTGGGCCAGGGCTTCGTTGATGGCCTGCTGGTAGCTGATCTTTCTTGCCATGGTGATTCTCCTGTTGTTCTTGTAATCCGCGGCTCAGGGGTAGGCGACGTAGACGTCGGTGAGCAGGTCGGCGGGCTGTGGCTTGGGATCGGACTTGGCGCGGCGCACGGCGTCTTCGATCAGGTCCTCGACGCGGGCGTCGATGGCGTCCAGTTGCGCAGCCGTGAGCAGGCCGGCGCGGGTGGTCTTGTTGCGGAACTGCATGAGGCAGTCGCGGGATTCGCGCAGGTTCTTCACTTCGTCCGGGGCGCGGTAGGTTTGTGCATCGCCTTCGAAATGGCCGTAGTAGCGGCTGAGCTTGACCTCGATCAGCGACGGGCCTTGCCCGGAACGCGCACGTTCGATGGCAGCGCCGGCGGCCTCGTACACGGCAAAGAAGTCGAAACCGTCGATGGTGACACCGGGCATGCCGAACCCGGCCGCGCGGTCGGCGATATGGTCGCAGGCAACCGACCAGGTCGAGGCGGTGGCTTCGGCGTAGCCGTTGTTCTCGGCCACGAAGATGCACGGCAGGTTCATGATCGAGGCCATGTTCATTGCTTCGAACACGGCGCCTTCGTTGGAAGCGCCATCGCCGAAGAAGGCCACCGATACATCGTCGCGGCCTTTGATCTTGGCCGCCAGCGCCGCCCCGGCCACCAGCGGAGCGCCGGCACCGACGATGCCGTTGGCGCCGAGCATGCCTTTTTCCAGGTCGGCGATGTGCATCGAACCGCCTTTGCCGCCGCACACGCCGGTCTTCTTGCCGTAGATCTCGGCCATCATGCCGTATACGTCCACACCCTTGGCGATGCAGTGGCCGTGGCCGCGGTGGGTCGAGGCGATACAGTCGCTATCGCGCAGGTGGGCCATGACTCCAGCGGCGGAAGCCTCTTCGCCGGCATACAGGTGCACGAAGCCAGGGATCTCGCCGGTGGCGAACTCGACGTGCAGGCGTTCTTCGAAGGCACGGATGGTGCGCATCACTTCATAGGCATGCAGCAGTTGTTCGGTACTGAGTTGATTGGACATCTTGTTGTTCTCCGGGGTTGTCTCAACACGGGTTTGCAGGGTGCAGCCGATGGCCACGGGGCACGGCCAGCAAGTGATGGCGGGCGGCGTGCGCCAGTACGGCCTCGACGTCCACGCTCAATGGGCCTTGGTGGTCGAGGGTGATGGTGGGGCTGTCATGCTCGGCGAATTCGATTTCGCGCTCGCCGTCCAGCGCCAGGGTGCCGCTGGCCAGGCTCAGGCGATGGGCTACGCCGGGCGTCAGGGCGCCGCTAGCGGTGATGCCGCAGCCTTGCAGCAGGCCGGGTGCCAGTGGTGCGAGCAGCGCTTGTTCAGCACCGGGGTTCAGGCGTACCCAGGCACCGTGCGGGTCCTGGCGCGAGACCGGGCACCACAGGCCGCACAGGGCCGAGAGGCCGATGGCATGGGGTTCGGCGAAACAGGCGAATACTTCGCAAAGGTCTTCGCTGCGGCTCAGTGCCCGAGCGCCGATGAAGCGCTGGGGCGATACCGCCACCTCCACCAGTGCCCATTCGGCAAGCTGTTGTTCGGGCACCTTCACCAGCAGGCGCTTGTTGCGGCGCAGGCCGATGCTCGGCGGTACCCGGCCGCTGGCAAGCAGGCCGCCGGCCAGGCCGGCGCTGGTGGCCTCGCGCAGTTCGGGGAAGGCATTGTTGGTGCCGGTGGACAAGGTCAGCAGCGGTACGTCACCGGCCTCGGCAGCAACTGCCTTGTGGGTGCCGTCGCCGCCGAGCACTGCAATCATCGCCACGCCGCGTTCGACCATGCGCCGGGTGGCCAGGCGGGTATCGGCAACGGTCTGGGTCAGCGGCAGGTCGAGGATCTCGATGGCCGGCCAGTGCTGGTCCTGGGCGACCGGGCCCTGGCTGGCCTTGAGCACGGCAGCGGCGATGCCGGTCATGTCGCTGGGCAGCAGCACCTGACCGATGCCGGTAGCACCGAAGGCAGCGAGCAGGCGCTGGATCGCCGATGCCTTGTCGGTACTCGAATAGAGCCCGGCATTGGCAGTCAGGCGGCGCAGGTCGCGGCCAGAGGCAGGGTTGGCAATGATGCCGACAGTTGGGGCGGGTAGCGGCATGGCGCACCTCGTTTCTTGTTTGCCAGTGCTGGAGCAAGCGGGGTGCCAGTTTTCCTTGGGTAGGCTGAAATCACCGGGGCAGAGCGGTTTCGTTGCGCTCTGGCCGGAACGTATGGCCGGGCTGGCGAGACGCCGGGTGCCAGCCGAGGTATGGCATGGCCGAGACGCTGAGACGCTGCGTCTCAAGCCAGCCGGTAATCACGCAGTGCTTGTCGGGGCATGCCCGGAAGCGCTTAATGGCCGGACAACGATAAAAACAGCAACGAGAACCGGAGGGCCTGCATGCTTGCCGCGAACTCCCGAGCCCATGTCGACTGCGTCAGCAGGGTGCTGAAGAATGCCGACCGCCTGCCGCAGGCGCCGGTGCCACCGCTGATCCTCGATTCATGGCGCCGTTCCATGGAGCTGTACCGCCTCGACCCCGGGTCCCAGCAGGGGCCGCGCATCCTGTCCCAAAGCCTGCTCAACGAATGCCGCGAGCGCGCTGAACTGTTCCTGCGCATCGCCAGCGATGCCGTGGCCCGCCTGCATGAGCGGGTGCGCGGTGCCGACTACTGCGTGCTGCTCACCGACGCCTTGGGGCGCACCATCGATTACCGGGTCGAGTCGGCCATCCGCAACGATTGCCGAAAGGCCGGGCTGTACCTGGGCACCTGCTGGTCGGAGGGCGAGGAGGGCACCTGCGGCGTGGCGGCGGTGTTGACCAGCAAGGCGCCGGTCACGGTGCACAAGCGCGACCACTTCCGCGCCGCGTTCATTGGCCTGACCTGTACGGCGGCACCGGTGTTCGACCCGCTGGGCGAGTTGCTGGGCGTGGTGGATGTCTCGGCCTTGCAGTCGCCGGACGACCGCCGCAGCCAGCACCTGATCCGCCAATTGGTCGAGCAGACTGCGCGCGAGATCGAAAATGCCTTCTTCATGCACAGTGCCCAGGGCCATTGGGTAATGCGTGCCCATGGCACGCCGGGCTATGTGGAAAGCCAGCCCGACTACCTGCTGGCCTGGGATGGCGATGGCCGCCTGCAGGCGATCAACAGCCTGGCGCGCCAGCGCCTGGTGGAGCATCTGGGGCGTTTGCCCGAGCACATTGGCGAGCTGTTCGACATGGATCAGTTGCGCCGCGTGAACGCATCGTCCGCTCAACGCCTGCCGGGCCTGGGTGGTCTGTACGGCCGGGTCAGCGCACCCCGACAGCGCCAGCGTGCGCAGCCGTTGCGCCAGGCCCAGGACGCCCGTATCGAGCAGCATCTGCGCCTGGCCACGCGGGTCAAGGACTGCAACCTGGCGGTGCTTGTGCAAGGCGAGACGGGGGCTGGCAAAGAGGTGTTCGCCCGCCAGCTGCATCAGCAAAGCCTGCGTCGCGATGGCCCGTTCGTCACCTTGAACTGCGCGGCCATCCCGGAAAGCCTGATCGAGAGCGAGCTGTTCGGCTATGTGGCCGGGGCCTTCACCGGGGCTTCCAGCAAAGGTATGCAGGGGCTGTTGCAGCAGGCCGATGGCGGCACGCTGTTCCTCGACGAAATCGGTGACATGCCGCTGAACCTGCAAACCCGGTTGCTGCGCGTGCTGGCGGAGGGTGAAGTGGCGCCGCTGGGCGCGGCGCGGCGGGAGCGGGTGGATATTCAGGTGATTTGCGCGACCCACCGCGATTTGGCGGCGATGGTGGAGGATGGGCGTTTTCGTGAGGACCTGTACTTCCGCCTGGCCAATGCCCGCTTCGAGTTGCCGCCGCTGCGCGAGCGTGAGGACCGCTTGGGGTTGATTCACCAGTTGCTGGCCGAGGAAGCCGAGGCCTGCGGAGTCGAGGTGGTGTTGGCGGATGATGCGCTGCAGGCGCTGCTGGTTTACCGCTGGCCGGGGAATTTGCGCCAGCTGCGGCAGGTGTTGCGCTATGCCTGTGCGGTGAGCGAGGACGGGCGGGTGCAGGTGCAGGACCTGCCGCAGGAGGTGCGCGGCGAGGTGGTCGCTTCGGCAGAAAGCAGCATGTCTTGTCCGGCCCGGCAGTTGCTGCTGGATGCGCTGATCCGCCATCGCTGGAAGCCGGCCGATGCGGCGCGGGCTCTGGGAATATCGCGGGCAACCTTGTACCGGCGGGTGCATGAGCACCACATCGAGATGCCGCGGATGAAGGGGTAGGACCCGGGGGGCTGCTTTGCAGCCCAATCGCCGGCAAGCCAGCTCCTACCTCGACCGCATAGACCTCAAGCCGTGTGCAATCCCTGTGGGAGCTGGCTTGCCGGCGATGAGGCCCTGACAGGCAATAAAAAACCCCGGAACAAGTCCGGGGTTTTCAGTACATCACACTACGCGATCACTCCTGGCTAGCCAGTTTGTGCTCGAGGTAGTGAATGTTGACGCCGCCTTTGCAGAAACCTTCATCACGCACCAGGTCGCGGTGCAGCGGGATGTTAGTCTTGATGCCGTCGACGACGATCTCGTCCAGGGCATTGCGCATGCGCGCCATGGCTTCGTCGCGGTCCTTGCCGTAGGTGATCAGCTTGCCGATCAGCGAGTCGTAGTTCGGCGGAACCGAGTAACCGCTGTACAGGTGCGAATCAACACGCACGCCGTTGCCGCCCGGGGCGTGGAAGTGCTTCACCTTGCCTGGGCTCGGGATGAACTTCTTCGGGTCTTCGGCGTTGATACGGCATTCCAGCGCATGGCCACGGATGACCACGTCTTCCTGGCGGAACGACAGCTTGTTGCCAGCGGCGATGCTCAGCATCTCCTTGACGATGTCGATACCGGTCACCATCTCCGACACCGGGTGCTCAACCTGCACGCGGGTGTTCATCTCGATGAAGTAGAAGCGGCCGTTCTCGTACAGGAACTCGAAAGTACCCGCACCACGGTAGCCGATCTCGATGCACGCATCGACGCAGCGCTTGAACACTTCCTGACGGGCTTTCTCGTCGATGCCCGGGGCTGGCGCTTCTTCCAGTACCTTCTGGTGACGGCGCTGCAGCGAGCAGTCACGGTCACCCAGGTGAATGGCGTTGCCCTGGCCGTCGGACAGTACCTGTACTTCCACGTGGCGTGGGTTGGTCAGGAACTTCTCCAGGTAGACCATCGGGTTGCCGAAGGCTGCACCGGCTTCGGTACGGGTGAGCTTGGCCGAGGAAATCAGGTCCTCTTCCTTGTGCACCACACGCATGCCGCGACCACCACCGCCACCGGCGGCCTTGATGATTACCGGGTAGCCGACGTCACGAGCAATCGCCAGGGCGACTTCTTCATCTTCCGGCAGCGGGCCATCGGAGCCCGGTACGGTCGGTACGCCCGACTTGATCATCGCGTCCTTGGCCGAAACCTTGTCGCCCATCAGGCGAATGGTGTCGGCTTTCGGGCCGATGAAGGCGAAACCGGACTTTTCCACCTGCTCGGCGAAGTCGGCGTTTTCCGCCAGGAAGCCGTAGCCCGGGTGAATCGCGGTGGCGCCGGTCACTTCGGCGGCAGCGATGATTGCCGGGATATGCAGGTAGGAATCCTTGGACGATGCAGGGCCGATGCAGACCGACTCGTCTGCCAGGCCCAGGTGCATCAGTTCACGGTCGGCGGTGGAGTGCACGGCGACTGTCTTGATACCCAGCTCTTTGCAGGCACGCAGGATCCGCAGGGCAATTTCCCCGCGGTTGGCGATCAGGACTTTTTCGAGCTTCCCAGACATCGTTGGCTCTCCGCGATTCAAACGATGGTGAACAGCGGCTGGTCGAACTCAACCGGCTGGCCGTCTTCTACCAGGATGGCGTCGATGACACCGCCGACATCGGCTTCGATGTGGTTCATCATCTTCATGGCTTCGACGATGCACAGGGTGTCGCCCTTCTTCACGGTCTGGCCAACTTCAGCGAAGTTCGGCGAGGTCGGCGAAGGCTTGCGGTAGAAGGTACCTACCATCGGCGAGCGGATCACGGTGCCTTTCAGGGCCGGGGCGGCGGCAGCGGCTTCAGCGGCCGGAGCGGCAGCGGCGGCAACCGGGGCAGCAGCAGGGGCAGCGGCTACCGGAGCCGGTGCGAAGTACTGCTGGGCAGCCGGGGTCTTGCTGTGACGGCTGATACGGACCGACTCTTCGCCTTCCTTGATCTCCAGTTCGTCGATGCCAGACTCTTCCAGCAGCTCGATCAGTTTCTTGACTTTACGGATATCCATTAATCATCAACTCCCAAAGGTTCGGTCAGGGGGCGAAATACAAAAAAACGTATCTGAAACGTTTCTCTCGAACCCTGGCCCACTGAGGCCAGGGTTTTCATCATTTGGGCTGTGCGTTGGCAGCCAGTTGTTCCAGCGCGGACTCCAGGGCCAGGCGATAACCGCTGGCGCCCAGGCCGCAGATCACCCCTACGGCAACATCGGAAAAGTAGGAGTGGTGGCGGAACGGTTCGCGTTTGTGCACGTTGGACAGGTGCACTTCGATGAATGGGATGCTCACCGCAAGCAATGCGTCACGTAATGCGACACTTGTGTGGGTGAAAGCAGCCGGATTGATCAGGATGAAGTCCACACCCTCATTGCGTGCGGCGTGAATGCGGTCGATCAGTTCGTATTCGGCGTTGCTCTGCAGGTACTGCAGATGGTGGCCTGCGGCGCGGGCACGTTGCTCCAGGTCCTGGTTGATCTGGGCCAGGGTCACGGCGCCGTAGTGGCCAGGCTCGCGGGTACCGAGCAGGTTGAGGTTGGGGCCGTGGAGCACCAGTAGCGTTGCCATCTGCGGATTCCTTGGATTTGTAGGGCAATTCGACACAGCGCGGCGAGTGTGCCGTAAAGCGACGGCAAGTGTCCAGTTCCCGGCAATAGCCAGCACGATGTCCGAGGTTCGCGCGAAGTATGTGACCAAATAATTAAATTTGGTCACTGATTTCTGGATTTTTCACAGCTCGCGGGAAGTTATAGACCGACTTTACCGCGCACGCGTGTGAGAATTTGCGCAAATTCACCGGCATTTATCTCGCCAATGACCCGATCAGCGGTTATTTCGCTACCGTTCGCGGCAAAGAACAGCAGAGCGGGCGGGCCGAACAGCTGGTAGCGATCGAGCAGGCTGCGTTGTTCGGCATTGCTTTCGGTGATGTCAAAACGCAGCAGCTTGAAGCCGGCCAGTTGCGCTTGCACCTGCGGAGCGGTGAGCACCTCGCGTTCGATCACTTTGCAGCTGATGCACCAATCGGCGTACCAGTCCAAGAGCACCGGCTGGCCGGCTGCCTTGGCCTGGGCCAGGGCAGCGTCCAGTGCGGCGGGGGTAGTGATGGTCTGCCAGCTATCCGCCTGCACCGCCGGCCCGTTGCCGGTGGCCACAAGGGTTGCCGGCGGCAACGGGCGCAGTGGGTCGCCCTGGCCGCTGAGGGCGCCGTACCAGCAGGCCAGGGCGTACACCAGCAGGGCCAGGCCGAGCAGTTGGGCCAGGCGCTGGCGTGCGGTCTTGACGACGAACTCGAGGGCACCGAGGAACAGCGCCACGCCAGCGGCGAGGAAACCGACCAGCAGCAAGGTCAGCGGGCCTGGCAGCACTCGGCTGAGCAAGCCGATGGCCAAGCCCAGCAGCAGGACGCCGATGGCATTCTTCACCGTGTTCAGCCAGGGGCCGCTTTTCGGCAGCCAGGCCGCGCCACCGGTGGCCACCAGCAGCAATGGTGCGCCCATGCCCAGGCCCAGGGCGAACAGCTTGAGTGCGCCGCCCAGGGCATCGCCGCTGGCGCTGATGTACAGCAGCGCACCGGCCAGCGGCGCCGACACACAGGGCGAAACCAGCAGGCTGGAGAGGACGCCCAATATTGCCGCGCCCAGCAGCGAGCCGCCCCGGGTGTGGCTGGCGACATTGTTCAGGCGGTTGCTCAGGGCTTGCGGCAGTTTAAGTTCGAACAGGCCGAACATGGCCAGGGCGAACACCACGAAAAACAGAGCGAAGGGCACCAGTACCCAGGCCGACTGCAGGCGCGCCTGCAGGTTCAGGCCGGCGCCGAACAACCCCATCAACGCACCGAGTACCGCAAAGCTGGCCGCCATCGGCAGCACATAGGCAAGCGACAGCGCCAGCCCGCGCAGGCCGCCGGCCTGGCCGCGCAGCACCACGCCGGAAAGGATCGGCAGCATCGGCAGCACGCAGGGGGTGAACGTCAGGCCGACCCCAGCGAGGAAGAACAGCAGCAGCGACTTCCAGGTCCAGGCGTGTTCACCGCCGGCCGGGGTGCTTTTGCCGCCTTCGCCATCGATGTTCAGGCGTGCGGTTTCTGGCGGGTAGCACAGGCCTTTGTCGGCGCAGCCCTGGTAGCCCACCAGCAGGGTGAAGGCGCGCGGGTCATTGCGCGGCAGCTCGATATCGAGCACGCCGTGGTACACCTCGACATCGCCGAAGAACTCATCGTGCTTGGCCTCGCCCTTGGGGATGCTTGGTGTGCCCAGGGCAATGTCGGCCGGTTCGGTGCGGAACTGGAAACGGTGGCGATAGAGGTAGTAGCCGTCGGTTGCGACGAAGCGCAGCTTGATGGTTTGCGCATCGGCCTGGACCAGGCTGAGCTTGAACGCTTCGTGTACCGGCAGGAAGTCGGCGTTGTTGGCCAGCGAAGCTGCGCCGAGGGTGGCGCTGGGGCGGTTGTCGAGCAGGCCCGTGGCGAAGGCAGGGCTGGCCAGCAGCAGGAACAGCAGGAAAAACAGGCGGCGCATGGCGGACTCGCGAGGTGGAACGTGCTGGGCATGATAGCGGAGTTGGTGCGGGTTGGGGCCATGCTGGTTGCGGGGGCGACACATGGCCGCTGGCTCATGTGCTGCCTGTGCCGGCCTCTTCGCGGGTAAACCCGCTCCCCCCTCGTCCGCATAGGCTATCCCTGTGGGAGCGGGTTTACCCGCGAAGAGGCCAGCACAGGCCAACCTAGACTCTGAAGGCCCGCACCGCCCGGTTCAGTTCACCCCCCAAACTCAGCAACTGCTCGCCTTGCTCGCGCCCCTCGCCAATGCGCTGCAGGTTGTCCTCACCCAGCTCATGAATTCGCTCGCTGTGGTCGCGAATCTCACTCACGGCACCACTCTGCTGCGCCGTGACATCGGCAATCCGCACCGCAGTGTCCGAAATGGTGCGAATGGCACAGACGATCTCGTCCAGCGCCCCGTCCGCCGCCTGGGCCTGGTTGGCCGTGGCCTCGGCATGCTCAAGCTGCGCACGCATCCCGGCCACCGAGCTTCTGGCTGCCTGCTGCAAGCGGTCGATCAGTGCCTGAATCTCGCCGGTCGCCCCGGTGGTGCGCTGTGCCAGCGAACGCACCTCATCGGCCACCACTGCAAAACCACGGCCCATCTCACCGGCGCGGGCCGCTTCGATCGCGGCATTCAGCGCCAGCAGGTTGGTCTGCTCGGCAATCGAGCGGATCACTGTCAGGACGCCGCCGATGGTGGCCGACTCCTCCGCCAGTTGCTCGATCATGCGGGCGTTGCCCTGCACCTCGTCGACCAACTCACGCAAGCCCGACAGGCTCTGGCCGATCACCGCCTGGCCCTGCTCCACTGCACGCCCGGCATCGCGGCTGGCGTCGGCTGCGGCGCTGGCGTCGCCGGCTACTTGCTGGATGGTCGCTTCCAGTTCACCCAAAGCATCGCGGATCTGCCCGGTGTCGCCGGCCTGGCGTTCGGCGCCGTCATGCAGGGCGGCGCTCATGCCGGCCAGGGCGTGGCTGCTGCCAGCCACCTGCTCGGCGTTGTGGCGGATGGTGCCGACCAGCTCTACCAGATACTGGCGCAGGCGGTTGAGCGATTCCTGGATGTCGCGCAGTTCGCGGTTGGTCCTGCCCAGGGCGATGGCCTCGGCGAAGTCACCCTCGGCCCAGCGCGACAGGGCCGGGGCCAGGCCGGTCAGGGTGCGCGCCAGGCGACGTTGCAAGGTGTCGATCAGCAGGGCGATAAGTAGGATCAGGCCGATCATCAGACCCTGGATGATGCGCACTTCGCCGGCAATTTTCGCATGCTGGCCGCGTACCTCGGGCTCCAGTGCCGCAATGGCCTGTTGCACGGCCTCCAGGCGTTGGCCAGTGCTGGCAGCCAGGGCGACGCGCCGCTCGATCTGTTCGCGGGTGCGCTGCAGTTCGGCCGGGTAGCGGCCGAGCAGGCTCTGCAGTTCGCGCTTGAGGCCGACGGCAATGTCTTCCTGCTGGGCGCTGGCCTGGGTTTCCAGACCCATCATCGCGGCGAAGTCGTCGGCACCGGACTCGGCGCTACGGGTTACGCCGAGCAAGGGCAAGGCATCGATCGCCTGGGCCTGGGCACGGATCAGTTGCAGCTCGCGCTCCACTTCGTCAGCCAGCTCGGGGCGACCGCTGCTGACCAGCTTGTCCCGGGCCAGCGACAGGCGACCGAGGTGCACGGTGGCGTCGAGCAGTGGCACCAGGTAGCGGTTGGCGTCGGCGCTGCCGCTGTCGCGGGCGTAGCCGGCCAGTTGTTCGAAGTTGGCGCCCAGTTCCCGCTCGGCTTGCAGCAGCAGGGCTTGCGGGTCACCAGCCAGCTTGCCGGCGGCCAGCAGCTCCTCGGCGGTAAAGGCCTGCAGGCTGTCCAGGCTGGGGCGCAGTTTGTCGGCCAGTTCGCTGGGCCACTCGGCCAGCGCGGCCTGCAACTGCTGGTTGGCCTCCATCGCCGCGGCATGGCGCAGGGCATCGCCGCTGCCCAGGTACGCCTGGATGTTGCGGGCCGCCTGGTTCTGGAACTGCTGGGACAGGCCCAGGTAGCGCTCCATCAACTGGTAGGGGCGCTCAAGGGCCCGCTGCGACCACCAAAGGGTGGCGCCCAAGGCGATACACACGGTTACCAGCAACAGGGTGTTGAAATTGGTCAGCCACTTCAGGCGCATAGCCGCGAGCTTCCTGCGGGGGAGGGAGAGGTCGGTGGCTGAAGTTATTGCGATTTTGTGACGGGGTGATGACGGCAGGGGGTTGGCGCCATAAAAAAGTGGCACAGTGCCTCTATTTTAATCTGTGCCGGCCTCTTCGCGGCTAAAGCCGCTCCCACAGGGACTGCGCAATCCTTCAGTCCGGTGGAGTACCTGTGGGAGCGGCTTTAGCCGCGAAGAGGCTGGCACAGGCAAAGCCTGATTCAGGGCTCTACACGCACCACACAATTTCGCCCGGCATGCTTGGCCCGATACAGCGCCTCGTCCGCCGCACTGGCCATGGTCAGCGCATCCAGCCCCTCATCCAACTGCACCACCCCTGCACTGAAGGTGCACTGCAAGTCCCGTGGCTGCGCCGGGTAGAGGATCTCGGCAAAGCGCCTGCGGATTTCGTCGAGAACCTTGTGCGCCGCGTCCAGCGCGGTATTGGGCATCACAATGGCGAACTCTTCACCGCCGTAACGGCCAATGAAATCGGTCTTGCGCAAGCGCTGCTTGAGAAACAGCGCCAGGCTCTTGATCACCCGGTCGCCCATCGGGTGGCCGTGGCGGTCGTTGATCTTCTTGAAGTGGTCGATGTCGAGCATGGCAAAGCACAACGGCAGCTGCTCGCGACGGGCGCGGAAGCTGCAGTCTTCCAGCAATTGCAGGATGTGGGTGTGGTTGTACAACCCGGTCAGGCTGTCGCGCACCATGCGCGCCTTCAGGTGCCGGGCGCGAGCGGCGCGGTTGCGCACGGTGGTGATCAGGTGGCGAGAACGAAACGGTTTGGTCAGGAAGTCATCACCGCCTTCGCTCATGGCATCCAGCTGCTTGTCCAGGTCGTCTTCTGCAGACAGATAGATGATCGGCACACTCACATAACGGTCGCTGTGGCGGATTACCTTGGCAAGTTCGGGGCCGGTGCAGGCCGGCATGTAGAGGTCGAGGATGATCAGGTCGGGCTGGAAGTCAGCCAGCTCGGCCATGGTGCGGATCGGGTCGGTCAGGCTGCGGGTGATCATGCCGGCGCTGGCCAGCACGCGCTCGGTGTACAGCGCCTGGGTGCGTGAGTCGTCGATGACCAGTACGCGCAACGGGTCGTGCTGGGTTGCATTGGTCAGCAGTTCGACCTTTTCCAACAGGCTGGAGGCTTCCAGGGTGCCGGTGAGGAAGTCCTGGCCACCGGCGCGCACGGCGGCCAGGCGGGTCGGGGTGTCGGTTTCGTGATGGCTGAAGAACAGCAGTGGTATATGTCGGGCCAGCCCCTGCTGCATCTGGGCAGCCAACAGCAGGCCTTGGCCGGCACCGTTGAAGTCGACATCCATGATGATGGCCGAGGGCGGGTATTCGCTGATCGAGGCCTGAAACGCCGCGGCGCTGGCAAGCGCCTGCACCACCAGGCCAAAGAATTCCAGTTGCTGGGCCAGGCGCTGGGCGCGCTCGTGGTCCTGCAGCAGGATGTACACCGGCTTGCGCAGGGGCGGCAGCAGCACCTGATCGAGCGGGTCGTCCTTGCGCAGGCCGCTACGCGTCAGCTGTTGGGCGGGGCACAGCGGGCTCGGCTCGGCTGCTTGGCTCATGTCCTGGCTACTTGTAGGTTGGGGTGTGCAGGGGCAATGATGGCTCTATGCTAGCAGTTCTTTACAGGTGCGTGAGTGCCCTGCGTCAACAAAGCGGCCAGAACGAATATTCAGTTGCTGACCGATTGGTCGCTTATGCGTAAGGCGGTGTCTGCTTTATAGTGCTGCCACGCGGGCTTGCCGTGGCACCCTGGCGTAGGCCTGTGGTCCAAGCCCCTGAACCGTCGTGACTGATTAAGGACAAAGCCATGCTGGACTGGAAAAACCGCGAGGCCAAAGCCGAGCCCCGCGAGCGTGTCGACGGCCGTGGCGCCGCCGCCCGTAGCTATCTTGGCGGCCTCTGGAGCCGTGCCCTGGGGACCCTGATCGGGTTGTACCTGCTGGTGTGCATCGGCCTGGGCTGGTACTGGAGCCAGGAGCCGGAGCTGTTCCCGGTGCAGCAGAACGCCCAGGCCGCAGCCGAGCGTACCGGCCAGCAGATGGTGGTGGGCTACACCACTATCGAAACCCTCAAGACCGTGGCCGGCACCTTGCTGAACAAGCCGGGTGGCTACATTTCCAACGACCGCTTCCCGCCAGGGCTGTGGATGGACAACATGCCGAGCTGGGAATATGGCGTGCTGGTCCAGGTGCGCGACCTGTCCCGTGCCTTGCGCAAGGACTTCGCCCGTTCGCAGTCGCAGTCGACCGAAGACGCCGACCTGGCCAAGGCCGAGCCGCGTTTCAACTTCGACAACAAGAGTTGGATCCTGCCGTCGAGCGAGTCGGAGTTCGAAGAGGGCATCAAGTCGCTGACCCGCTACCAGACCCGTCTGGCTGCCGGCGACAAGGGCGCAATCTTCTATACCCGTGCCGACAACCTGAACAACTGGCTGGGTGACGTGGCCACCCGCCTGGGCTCGCTGTCGCAGCGCCTGTCGGCCAGCGTTGGCCGGGTCAAGCTCAACACCACGCTGAAGACCGAGTCGCTGGTCGCCGGCCAGGCGCCGCAGGTGGACGAGGAGCTGGTGGAAACCCCATGGCTGCAGATCGACAACGTGTTCTACGAAGCCCGTGGCCAGGCCTGGGCGCTGTCGCACCTGCTGCGCGCCATCGAGGTGGACTTTGCCGACGTGCTGGCGAAGAAGAACGCCACGGTCAGCGTGCGCCAGATCATCCGTGAGCTGGAGGCCTCGCAGGAAGCCCTGTGGAGCCCGATGGTGCTCAACGGCAGCGGCTTCGGCATGTGGGCCAACCACTCACTGGTCATGGCCAACTACATTTCCCGGGCCAACGCGGCGGTCATCGACCTGCGTCAGCTGCTGTCGCAGGGTTGATGATGGCGATCAGCCCGAACGAGGCCGCCCACCGGGCGGCTTCCGACCGAGAACTGGTCACCTGGGTGGACGAAGCCGACCGGGTGCTGGGTGCCTTGCCCCGGGCCGAACTGCGTGAGCGCGGCCTGATAGGGCGTTGCACGTTCATTCTGCTATTCAACAGTGCCGGTGAGCTGTGCGTGCACCGGCGTACCCTGAGCAAGGCGCTGTACCCGGGTTACTGGGATGTGGCGGCAGGCGGCATGGTGACGGCCGGGGAGGCGTATGCCGATTCGGCGGCGCGGGAGCTGGCCGAGGAGCTGGGGATCGACGGTGTGGAGCTGCGTTTTCATGAGCGGTTCTACTTTGACCAGCCGGATAACCACTTGTGGTGTGCGGTGTATTCGGCGGTGTCGGATGCGCCATTGCGGTTACAGCCGGAAGAGGTGATCGAGGCGCGGTTCATTGGCCTGGAGCAGGCTGAGCAAGAAAGCCTGACGAAGCCGTATTGCCCGGACTCGTTGGCGGCGTTGCAGCGCTATAAAGCCAGCCTCAAATAGATGCGTGGCCCATGCCGGCCCCTTCGCGGGTAAACCCGCTCCCACAGGGATTTCACAGGTCGTGAAACCTGCGCAGTACCTGTGGGAGCGGGTTTACCCGCGAGGGGGTCGCAAAACATTCGCAAAATGCCGCATTCCGGTACTTAGCAACAGCGGGATTTATCGTTACACTGCGCGCCCTTTTCGGGCTGCCGCAGGTCTTGTGGCAGTAGCGCCGCCCCTGCCAGAGTGGGGCTTCGCGGTCGGGCTCAACCCCCTGGGGCCGACCAGTTTTTGTCCTCAGCACAGAGGAACAAAAGTGGCCAAGAAAGCTTCTTCCTTCGCCGCCCTTGGCGGTCTCGTTTACTCCACCGACACCGGTCGGCACTGCCCCGACTGTAGCCAGCCGGTGGATGCCTGTACCTGCAAGCAGCAGGTCATCCCCGAAGGCGATGGCATTGCCCGTGTGCGCCGCGAAAGCAAGGGCCGCGGCGGCAAGACCGTGACCACCGTCACCGGCGTGCCGCTGCCGCTCGATCAGCTCAAGGAGCTGGCCTCTACCCTCAAGCGCCGCTGCGGTACCGGTGGCGCCCTGAAGGATGGGGTCATCGAAATCCAGGGCGACTATGTCGAACTGCTGATCGGTGAGCTGACCAAGCAGGGCTTCAAGGCGAAAAAATCCGGCGGCTGATGCGGCCACGCGATTTTTTGCCCAGTGCTTTCTAAACTCGTTGCCGTGACCAGGGTCTATCCAGGGCACGGACGAATCGTCATTTTCGGCTTTTACACTGCGCCCGCCTCCTTGCGGGGCAGTGTCTTCGACTTATCTATAGGGGACTTGAATGTCCGTACGACGCACACGCAAAGACGATGGTAGCCAATGGACCGTGGCCGACAGCCGCAGTGTTTATGGCATCCGCCATTGGGGCGCTGGTTATTTCGCCATCAATGAAGCCGGGCGCGTCGAAGTACGCCCCAACGGCCCAAAAAGCGCACCGATCGACCTGTTCGAACAGGTCGACGAATTGCGCCAGAGCGGCCTGTCGCTGCCATTGCTGGTGCGCTTCCCCGACATTCTGCAAGACCGCGTGCGCCAGCTGACCGGCGCCTTCGATGCCAACATCGCGCGCCTGGAATACCAGAGCAAGTACACCGCGCTGTACCCGATCAAGGTCAACCAGCAGGAAGCGGTGGTGGAAAACATCATCGCTACGCAGAACGTCTCCATTGGCCTGGAAGCCGGCTCCAAGCCTGAGCTGCTGGCAGTGCTGGCGCTGGCGCCGAAGGGTGGCACCATCGTCTGCAACGGCTACAAGGACCGCGAGTTCATCCGCCTGGCGCTGATGGGCCAGAAGCTCGGCCACAACGTGTTCATCGTCATCGAGAAAGAGTCGGAAGTGGCCCTGGTGATCGACGAGGCCGCCGAGCTCAAGGTCAAGCCGCAAGTCGGCCTGCGCGTGCGCCTGTCGTCGCTGGCCTCGAGCAAGTGGGCCGACACCGGTGGCGAGAAGTCCAAGTTCGGCTTGTCCGCCGCCCAGCTGATTTCGGTGGTACAGCGCTTCCGCGATGCCGGCCTGGACCAAGGTATCCGCCTGCTTCACTTCCACATGGGCTCGCAGATCGCCAACCTGGCGGACTACCAACACGGCTTCAAGGAAGCCATCCGTTACTACGGTGAGCTGCGTGCGCTGGGCCTGCCGGTCGACCATATCGACGTTGGCGGTGGTCTGGGCGTGGACTACGACGGTACCCACTCGCGCAATGCCAGCTCGATCAACTACGACATGGACGACTACGCCGGCGTTGTTGTGGGCATGCTCAAGGAATTCTGCGACGCGCAGGGCCTGCCGCACCCGCACATCTTCTCCGAGAGCGGCCGTTCGCTGACCGCCCACCACGCCATGCTGGTGATCCAGGTGACCGACGTCGAGAAGCACAACGACGACGTGCCGACCATCGAGAACAAGGAAGCCCTGCCCGAGACAGTGCAGTGGCTGGTCGACCTGCTCGGCCCGACCGATATCGAGATGGTGACCGAGACCTACTGGCGCGCCACCCACTACATGGGTGACGTGGCCGCGCAGTATGCCGATGGCAAGATCAGCCTGGCCGAGAAGGCCCTGGCCGAGCAGTGCTACTTTGCCGTGTGCCGCCGCCTGCACAACTCGCTGAAAGCCCGCCAGCGCTCGCACCGCCAAGTGCTGGACGAGCTGAACGACAAGCTGGCCGACAAGTACATCTGCAACTTCTCGGTGTTCCAGAGCCTGCCGGACACCTGGGCCATCGGCCAGGTACTGCCGATCATCCCGCTGCACCGCCTGGACGAAGAGCCGATGCGTCGTGCCGTGCTGCAGGACCTGACCTGCGACTCCGACGGCAAGATCAACCAGTACGTCGACGAGCAGAGCATCGAGACCAGCATGCCGGTGCATGCGGTGAAGGAGGGCGAGGACTACTTGCTGGGTGTGTTCCTGGTTGGTGCCTACCAGGAAATCCTCGGTGACATGCACAACCTGTTCGGTGACACCGACTCGGTGAACATCTACCAGAACGCCGACGGTAGCGTGTACCACGCCGGTATCGAGACCCACGACACCATCGAAGACATGCTGCGCTATGTGCACCTGTCGCCGGAGGAGTTGATGACGCATTACCGTGACAAGGTGGCCAGCGCCAAGATCACTGCGCGGGAGCGGACTCAGTACCTGGATGCGTTGCGCCTTGGGTTGACCCGGTCTTCGTACCTGTCCTCGTGATTGCCAGGCCGCTCCCGCTTTTTTGTGGGAGCGGCCTTGCGTCGCGATATGAGGGCGAAGCCCTCACCGCGTCATACCTGGTAATGGTCCAGTCCTCGCCTATCGCATCAGCGCCGCTACCTTTGAATGCAATGTTCAAAGGAGGACGACATGGAAAGTCCCGGCTCCCATCGTTTACGTAGTGGCCGAGTGTCCGAACCAGGGCGTCTCTACCTGCTCACCACGACCACTCGCAACCGAACACCGTTGTTCAAAGACTTCTTGTTCGCCAGAACAGTTATCCAGCAATTGCGGCTCAGCGAAGAGCGCAAGGCGTGTCGATCTCTGGCGTGGGTCTTGATGCCGGATCATCTTCACTGGCTTCTCGAGCTTGGGCCGTCGAGCCTGGGTAGGCTGATGTGCGAGTTCAAGTCCAGAAGCAGTTGTGCGCTGTACAAGGTGGGGGCTGAAAGGCGGCATATCTGGCAGACCAGCTTTCATGATCGGGCTTTGCGCCGCGAGGAGGATGTGAGGGCAGTGGCGCGCTACATCATCGCCAATCCCATTCGGGCTGGCCTGGTGCGGCGGGCTGGTGATTATCCACATTGGGATTGTGTGTGGCTGTGAATCCGCAGGTGAGGGCTTCGCCCTCATTTCGCGACACAAGGCCGCTCCCACAAAGTCCTGCGTACGCCGATCAATGTGGGAGCGGCCCCGGCATTACTGAACCCAAAGCCCTTTTTCCTGCAACCTCCACCCCACCCACCCCAATGTCACCGCCCGCAACCCCATGAACCCGAGAAACGCCAACCACAACCCATGGTTGCCAAACGCACTCATGAGCACCCCCAAGGGCAGCGCAATCACCACCGACACCAACATCGCATTACGCATCTCCCGCGCCCGTGTCGCGCCTATGAACAAGCCATCCAGCAAATAGCTCCACACCGCAATCAATGGCAGCAATGCCAGGTACGGCAGGTACGGATAAGCCGCTGCCCGCACACTCTCGATGTCGGTCTGCAAATCGATGAACAGGTGCCCGCCCAGCAGGAACAACCCGGCAAACCCCAGGCTGGTGATCAGCGACCAGCCACAGGCCACCACCAGCGAGCGGCGCAATGTGTCGCGGTCGCGGGCGCCAATGGCATGGCCGCACAGGGCCTCTACCGCGTGCGCCAACCCGTCAAGCGCATAGGCAGTCAGCAGCAGGCCGTTGAGCAGCAGGGCATTGGCCGCCACGGTGGCTTCGCCCAGACGAGCGCCTTGCACGGTGATCAGCAGGAACACCAGTTGCAGCGCCAGGCTGCGCAGGAAGATGTCGCGGTTCACCGCCAGCAGCGGCCGCCAGGCCTGCCAGCACTTGAGCGCCGCCCACACGATCTGCCCCGGGTAGGCGCGCAGGGCCGGTTGGGTCAGGGCCAGGCCGAGCAGGGCGGCGCTCCATTCGGCGATCACCGACGCCCGCGCCGAACCCAGCACGCCCCAGTCCAGGCCAAGCACGAACCACAGGTTCAAGGCGATGTTCAGCAGGTTGGTGGTCAGCAGGATGGCCAGTGGCGCCCTGGCGTTCTGGGTGCCGAGGAACCAGCCGACCAGGGCGTAGCTGGCCAGTGCCGCGGGCAGGCCGAGCAGGCGGGTATGGAAGAAGTCTTCGGTGGCTTGCTGCAGGGCCGCGCTGGGCTGCATCGCGTGCAGCGCCAGCTGGCTGAAGGGCAGGGCCAGCAGGCCGATCAGCAGGGCGAAGCCGACCGCCAGCAATAGCCCTTGTACCAGTACCTGGCGCAACGCTGCACCGTCGCCACGGCCGGCGGCCTGGGCGGCGAAGCCGGTGGAGCCCATGCGCAGGAAGCCCATCAGGCCAACCATGAAGGTGAACAGCGTGGCGCCCACGGCTACGGCACCCAACTGGTGGGCGTGGGGGAGGTGGCCGATGACCGTGCTGTCGACCAGGGCTACCAGCGGCACGGAGATGTTGGACAGGATCATCGGCGCGGCCAGGGCCCAGACCTTGTGGTGGGTGGGGCGGTGCTGCCAGTCGGTGGTCAGTGAGGTCATCGGGTGTCCTTGGGGAATCTTGGGGCTGCTGCGCAGCCCTTTCGCGACACAAGGCCGCTCCCACAAGAATCGTGTAAACCGAAGCCTGTGCAGTACCTGTGGGAGCGGCCTTGCGTCGCGAAAGGGGCGCAAAGCGCCCCCGCTTTTCTAAATTGCCAGCAGTGTACCGGCCATGCAGCCAATTCGCGCGACCATAGTTGCGCTATAGTTGCTGCCCTCACGTACACGCTGCCAAAGAGTTCTACTCCATGTTCAACAAAGGATTGTTGCTGGCCTGCGCGCTGGCTTTGCTCAGTGCCTGTGACTCTTCGACGCCGGACAAGCCGGCGCCATCCGAAAAGCCGGCGGCCACAGCGCCCGTCGCCACCCCGGCACCCCAACGCGAAGACCAGGCCGAACTCGGAAAACGCTACGAGGGCCGCGAGCTGACGGTGCTGGATGTTTCCGAAGTGCAGCTCGATGGCGCCGCGACGCTGTCGATCAGCTTCTCCGCGCCGCTGGATGCCAAGCAGGACTTCGCCAGCAAAGTGCACCTGGTCGACACCGTCAAAGGCAAGCTCGACGGCGCCTGGGAGCTCTCTGACAACCAGATGGAGCTGCGTCTGCGCCATCTGGAGCCGCAGCGCAAGCTGGTGCTGACCGTCGACAAGGGCCTGCTGGCGGTCAATGGCAAGCAACTGGACAGCGAGTCGATCAGCCGCCTGGAAACCCGCGACATGCAGCCGACCATCGGCTTCGCCAGCCGCGGTTCGCTGCTGCCCACGCGCCTGGCCGAGGGTCTGCCGGTGATCGCCCTCAACGTCGACAAGGTCGATGTCGAGTTCTTCCGCGTGAAGCCGGACATGCTCTCGACCTTTCTGGTCAACTGGGGGCGCAACAGCAGCCTGTACTACTACCAGTCCAAGGAAACCCTGGACATGGCCGAGCTGGTCTACAGCGGCCGCTTCGACCTCAACCCCGCACGCAACACCCGCGAGACCGTGCTGCTGCCGATCGCCGGCATCAAGCCGCTGCAGGAGCCAGGCGTGTACCTGGCGGTGATGCGTGCCTCGGGCACCTACGACTACTCGCAACCAGCGACGCTGTTCACCCTCAGCGACATCGGTGTGTCCGCGCACCGCTACCGCGACCGCCTCGATGTGTTCGCCCAGGCCCTGGAAGGTGGCAAGGCGATGAACGGCGTCAACCTGGAAATCCATGACGACAAGGGCAAGCTGCTGGCCCAGACCAGCACCGATAGCGATGGCCACGCCCAGCTGCCGATCACGCCCAAGGCCGACACCCTGATCGCCACCCAGGGCGTGCACACCACCCTGCTGCGCCTGAGCAGCGCGGCGCTGGACCTGGCCGAGTTCGACATCACCGGCCCGCAGGCCAACCCGCTGCAGTTCTTCATCTTCGGCCCGCGTGACCTGTATCGCCCCGGGGAAACGGTGTTGCTCAACGGCCTGCTGCGCGACCAGGACGGCAAGCCGGTCAAGGCGCAGCCAGTGAGCGTGGAAGTGCGTCGCCCGGATGAGCAGGTCAGCCGCAAGTTCGTCTGGGAAGCCGACAGCAATGGCTTGTACCAGTACCAGTTGCAGCTGGCCAGCGAGGCCCCGACCGGCCGCTGGCAACTGCTGCTCGACCTGGGCGGCGGGCGCAAGCAGGTGTATGAATTTCTCGTCGAAGACTTCCTGCCCGAGCGCCTGGCGCTGGAACTCAAGGGCAGCAGCAAACCGTTGTCTCCGGATCAGGATGCGCGCATCCAGGTCAATGGCCGTTACCTTTACGGCGCCCCGGCTGCCGGCAACCGCCTGAGCGGCCAGGCCTATGTTCGCCCACTGCGCGAGGCGGTACCGGCGCTGCCTGGCTACCAGTTCGGCTCGGTCACCGAAACCGAGCTGAACCAGGACCTGGAGCTGGACGAAGTCACCCTCGACCAGGCCGGCAAGGCCGTGGTCGATATCGAAAGCCGCTGGGCCGAAGCCCGCTCGCCGCTGCAACTGACCGTGCAGGCCAGCCTGCAGGAGTCCGGTGGCCGGCCGATCACCCGGCGCCTGGAACAACCCATCTGGCCGGCCGAGCGCCTGCCGGGCCTGCGTGGCCTGTTCGACGGCGAGGAAACCGACAGTGACGGGCCGGTGGAGTTCGAGTTCCTGGTGGCCGACCGCAACGGCAAGAAGCTGGCGGCCAACGACCTCAAGGTGCGGCTGGTACGCGAGCGCCGCGACTACTACTGGAACTACTCGCAGAGCGATGGCTGGAGCTACGCCTACAACGAGAAGTTCCTCACCCAGAGCGAAGAGACCGTCAGCGTCAAGGCCGGCTCCACGGCCAAGCTGAGCTTCCAGGTGGAATGGGGCCCGTACCGTGTCGAGGTGGAGGACCCGGAGACGGGCCTTGTGTCCAGCGCGCGCTTCTGGGCTGGCTACCGCGCCCAGGACAACGCCGAGGGCGGAGCGGTGCGGCCGGACCAGGTCAAGCTGGCGCTGGACAAACCGGCCTACGCCGACGGCGCTACCGCCAAGGTCACCGTCACCCCGCCCGCAGCCGGCAGTGGCTACCTGATGATCGAGTCCAGCGATGGCCCGCTGTGGTGGCAGGAGATCGACGTGCCCGCCGAGGGCAAGACGTTCGACGTGCAGCTGGACAAGCAGTGGGCCCGCCATGACCTGTACATCAGCGCGCTGGTGATCCGCCCGGGTGAGCGCAAGGCCAACGCCACGCCGAAACGCGCGGTGGGCGTGCTGCACCTGCCGCTGAACCGCGCCGAACGCAAGCTGGCGGTGAGCCTGCAGGCGCCGGAGAAAATGCGCCCGAAACAGCCGCTGACCGTGAAGGTCAAGGCTGCAAATGCCGATGGCAGTGTGCCTGAACAGGTGCATGTGCTGTTGTCGGCGGTGGACGTGGGCATCCTCAACATCACCGACTTCAAGACCCCCGACCCGTTCGCCAGCCTGTTCGGGCGCAAGGCCTATGGTGCTGACCAGCTGGATATCTACGGCCAGTTGATCGAAGCCGGCCAAGGCCGCCTGGCCAGCCTGGCATTTGGTGGTGACGCGGCGATGGCCAAGGGTGGCAAGCGCCCCAACACCACGGTGACCATCGTCGCCCAGCAGAGCCTGCCGGTGACCCTGGACGACAAGGGCGAGGGCCTGGCCACGGTCGATATCCCCGACTTCAATGGCGAACTGCGGCTGATGGCCCAGGCCTGGACCGACGAACACTTCGGCATGGCCGAAGGCAAGACCGTGGTCGCCGCGCCCTTGATCGCCGAACTCTCGGCGCCGCGTTTCCTGGCCGGTGGCGACCGTACCAGCCTGGCGCTGGACCTGGCCAACCTGTCGGGTCGTGCCCAGCAACTGAACGTTGAAATCAGCACCGAAGGGCAGCTGAGCCTGGCGGCCAACGCCGTGCAGAACGTTGCCCTGGCTGAAGGCCAGCGCTCGACGCTGTTGATCCCGGTCCAGGCCCAAGGTGGCCTGGGGCAGGGCAAGGTGCATGTGCGGGTCACTGGCCTGCAGCTGCCGAACGAGCCGACCGGCGCGTTCGAGCGCGAGTGGACGCTGGGCGTGCGCCCGGCTTACCCGGCGATGCTCAAGCACTACCGCGTGGCCTTGAAGGACCAGCCATGGACCCTGCCTGAAGCAGACCTGGCCGCCTTCGAACCCGCCGGGCTTGAAGCCAGCCTGGCCTTGTCGAGCCGGCCACCGCTGAACCTGGCCGAGCAGATCCGTGCCCTCGAAGCCTACCCCTACGGTTGCCTGGAGCAGACCACCAGCGGCCTCTACCCGTCGCTGTACGCCGATGCCGACAGCCTCAAGCGCCTGGGCATCAAGGGCGAGCCAGCCGATGTGCGCAAGCGCAAGATCGAGATGGGTATCGAGCACCTGCTGGGCATGCAGCGCTACAACGGCAGCTTCGGCCTGTGGAGCTCGGACAGCGAAGAAGAATACTGGCTGACCGCCTATGTCACCGACTTCCTGCTGCGCGCCCGTGACCAAGGCTATGGTGTGCCGGCCGAAGCGCTGAAGAAGGCCAGCGAGCGCCTGCTGCGCTACCTGCAGGAGCGCAACCTGATCGAAGTCGACTACAGCGAGAACGCCGAACACACCCGCTTCGCCGTGCAGGCCTATGCGGCATTGGTGCTGTCGCGCAGCCAGCAGGCGCCTCTGGGGGCACTGCGCGGCTTGTTCGAACGCCGCGCCGACGCCCGCTCTGGCCTGCCACTGGTGCAACTGGCGGTGGCGCTGGACAAGATGGGCGACAAGCCGCGTGCCGAGCAGGCCCTGCAGGCAGGCCTGGGCATCAGCCGCGGTAAAGGCTGGATGGCCGACTATGGTAGCGCCCTGCGCGACCAGGCACTGATCCTGGCGCTGCTGCAGGAAAACAACCTGGCCAGCCGCCAGGTCGACCAGCGCCTGTTCGCCCTGTCGGATGAGCTGGCGGCCAACCGCTGGCTGTCGACCCAGGAGCGCAATGCGCTGTTCCTGGCCGGCCGTGGCCTGCTGGGCAAACCGGAAGGCCAGTGGCAGGCGCGCCTGGACAGCGCGGGCGAAGTGCGCGAGTTCAACAATGCCGAGTCTGGCATGAAGCTCGAAGGCCCGTTGCTGGCTTCGCCGCTTAGTGTGCAGAACCAAGGCAGCGAGACGCTGTACCAGCAACTGACCTTGTCGGGTTACCCACGCCAGGCGCCTGCGGCCGTTGGCAACGGCATGCAGATCCGCCGTGAGTACCTGGGCATGAATGGTCAGCCGTTGGATCTGCATAACCTGCGCAGCGGAGACCTGGTGCTGGTGCACCTGGCGCTCAAGGCTGAAGACCGGGTGCCGGATGCGCTGGTGGTGGACTTGTTACCGGCGGGCCTGGAGCTGGAAAACCAGAACCTGGCGCAAAGTGCCGCCAGCCTGGAAAACGCCAGCAGTGCGGTGAAGGAATGGCGCGAATCGATGCAGAACGCCAGCGTGGTGCACCAGGAGTATCGCGATGATCGTTACGTCGCCGCGCTCAAACTGGACAGCTATGGCACCACCCACCTGCTGTACCTGGCTCGGGCGGTGACCCCGGGCACCTACCGCGTGCCGCCGCCGCAGGTTGAATCGATGTACCGGCCAAACCTGCAGGCTGTGGGGGATGGGCAAGGGGAGATGACCGTAAAAGCCCGCTAAGCACCTGCCTTGCGCTCCCACAGGTCTGCGCCGGGCAGTTCAATGTCAGTGAATCACCCAGCTCATCACCCACAACCCCAACAGCAGCCAGATGATCCCGAGGATGATCGAGGCGCGCATGAACGCGCGGATTGCCGAGTACAGCAGCACCAGCCCGATGATCAGGGCGAGGATGCTGAGCAGCGAGGTCTCCATGCCCAAGGTGCGCGCCAGGCCATCGATGAAATTGCCTCCGGCACTGGCCAGCAGGTTGAACAGCCCGCTCAATGCGTCGACGATGAAGCGGATCAACGACCCCAGCGCCTGGCCCAGCCACTCGAAAAAACCTTCTACATGCATAGTTGCTTCCTGATGAACGAATCGGCGATGTTGCCGTTCCCAAGCCTTTGGCCATCACCTGGCCAGGTCGGTTCCCGATGCCAAGCTTAACGCGGCCGAATACCCGTGCGGGCAGGCTGTTGCGCGCCACGGCGATCGGCATGCTGGTACTGTTCGGCCTGTTGTGGCTGGCCGACCGCCTATGGCCGCTGCCCATGCCCGGAGACGACTTGGCCCGCGTGGTGCTGGCCGAGGACGGCACGCCGTTGTGGCGCTTTGCCGATGCCGATGGCGTGTGGCGCTACCCGGTTAGCCCCGACGAGGTTTCGCCGCTGTATCTGCAGGCGTTGCTGACCTATGAGGACCGCTGGTTCTACAGCCACCCCGGGGTCAACCCGTTGGCCCTGGCCCGTGCTGCCTGGCTGAACCTGCGTGGCGGGCGTGTGGTGTCGGGCGGCAGCACGCTGTCGATGCAGGTCGCACGCCTGCTCGACCCGCATGAGCGCACCCTGGCCGGCAAGCTGCGCCAACTATGGCGCACGGCGCAGCTGGAATGGCACTTGTCCAAGCGCGAAATCCTGCAGATCTACCTGGACCGCGCGCCCTTCGGCGGCACCCTGCAGGGCGTGGCGGCGGCCAGCTGGGCCTACCTTGGCAAGTCGCCCATGCACCTGACCCCGGCCGAAGCGGCACTGCTGGCCGTGCTGCCCCAGGCGCCCAGCCGCCTGCGCCCGGACCGCCACCCCGAGCGTGCCCAGCGCGCCCGGGACAAGGTGCTGCAACGCCTGGCCGAATACCAGGTGTGGCCGGCTCAGCAAATCCGTGAGGCTGCCGAAGAACCGCTGGTGCTGGCGCCACGTCAGGAACCGGCCCTGGCGCCGCTGCTGGCCCGGCGCCTGAACAGCGCCGACAGCCCGCCGCTGATCCGTACCACACTCGACGCCGCACTGCAGCGGCGCCTCGAAGACCTGCTGCTGGGCTGGCGCGCGCGGCTTCCAGAGCGCACCTCCGCTGCCATTCTGGTGGTCGATGCGCAAACCATGGCGGTGCGTGCCTACCTGGGTTCTATCGACCTGGCCGACGAGCGCCGCTTCGGGCATGTCGACATGGTGCGTTCGTTGCGCTCGCCGGGCTCCACCCTCAAGCCGTTCCTCTACGGCATGGCGCTGGATGACGGCCTGATCCATTCCGAGTCGTTGTTGCAGGATGTGCCGCGACGCTACGGTGACTACCGCCCCGGCAACTTCTCCATGGGCTTCAGCGGGCCGGTGTCGGCCAGTTCGGCGCTTGCGCTGTCGCTCAACCTGCCGGCGGTGCAGCTGTTGGAGGCCTATGGTCCGAAACGCTTTGCCGCGCAACTGCGCATGGCGGGCATGCCGCTGATATTGCCGCCTCTGGCAGAGCCCAACCTGTCGTTGATCCTGGGTGGCGCGGGCAGCCGCCTGGAGGATCTGGTGGGTGGCTACGCTGCGCTGGCGCGGGGTGGCAATAGTGCGAGGGTGCGCCTGCAACCGCAGGATCCGTTGCTGGAACGGCGCCTGCTGTCACCAGGGGCTGCGTGGATCATCCGGCGCATCCTCAGCGGCCAGGCGCGCCCCGACCGCGACCCGCATGCCGAGCTGGTGCAACGCCCGCAACTGGCGTGGAAGACGGGCACAAGCTACGGCTTTCGCGATGCCTGGTCGATCGGCGTGGGCCCGCGCTACCTGATCGGCGTATGGATTGGCCGCCCCGATGGCACACCGGTCCCCGGCCAATTCGGGCTGGCTTCGGCAGCGCCGCTGATGCTGCAGGTGCACGACCTGCTGAGCAACCGTGACAGCCAGCGTGGCATCAGCGTGCCGGTGGAGCGGGTGCCGGCGAACGTCAGCGTGGCTGCGATCTGTTGGCCACTGGGCCAGCCGATGAGCAAAAAGGACCCCAACTGCCGGCGTCAGCGTTTCGCCTGGACTTTGGACGGCACTACGCCGCCAACCCTGCAGGCCGCCGACCAGCCACTCGGCCTGGGCCTGCGTGAAAGCGTATGGGTCAACGACCAGGGGCTGCGCGTCGATGGCAGTTGCCCGGGCGCCAAGGCCCGCGATATCGCCCTATGGCCCGCCCCGCTGGAGCCTTGGCTGCCACGTGTGGAGCGGCGTGCGGCGCGCCTGCCGGCCATCGATCCGGCCTGCCCGCCGCATGTGCCGGTCAGCGCGCCACCGCTTTCGATCGTGGGCGTGCGCCCGGGCGACAACCTGCGCCGTCCGGCCACCAGCAGCGAGCCGTTGCAACTGCATGTGTCGGCGCTGGGCGGCGGCGGTCGGCGCTGGTGGTTCCTCAACGGCCAGCCATTGGGCGAAACCCAGGGCCAGGACAGCCTGCTGGTGCGCTTCCAACAGGTAGGCCAGGCCGAAATCAGCGCGCTGGATGAAAGCGGCGAGACGGCGCGCGTGGCGTTCCAGGTCAGCGAGTAGCCGTTCGACGAGGGCCGAGGCAGCACCTACGCTTGCAGGTAACGGGTGTGACCGGCTGGCGCCCCTGATGCCTGTCAGTCAAGCAATTTGGGGCCGCTTTGCAGCCCCAGGGAACATGGAGCGCGCTATGCGTCCTCTGGCCGTGCCCCTGTTGTTGCTGCCTTGGGCGCTTGCGGCCCATGCCGAGCCTTTGCCAGGTTTTCTCGACAGCCATGAGTACGAACGTCGCCTGCCCGGCGCCAACCTGCCGATAGACGCCTACCGCCCGGTCAGTGCTCACCTGCAGCTGGCCGAGGAGGATGGCGACAGCCCCGCGTGGGCGCCTGCGAATACCCGGCTGGTGCTGCATAAAGTGCGCTTCGAAGGCGGCACGGTGTTCCCCCTGAGCGACCTGCGCGAACACTACCAACCGCTGATCGGGCGCCAGACTACCTTGGGCGAGCTGCAGCAGTACACCGCGCGCCTGACCCAGCGCTATCGGCAGGAAGGCTACCTGTTGTCTTACGCCTACCTGCCGCCGCAGGAGGTGGCTGATGGCCAGGTCAATGTGGTGCTGGTCGAAGGCTATATTCGGGATTACCGCGTGGTCGGCGATATCGGCCCGGCAAGCGCCTATCTGCACCAGCTGCTGGAGCGGCTTGCAACCGAGCGCCCGCTGACCCGGGAAACGCTGGAGCGCTACCTGGGCCTGGCCGAGCGCCTGCCAGGGGTGAAGATAGACTCACAGCTGGCCATGGCGCGAACCGCTGATGGTGCCACGTTGTTGACCGTGCATGCCCGGCGCAAGCCGTTCAGCGCTGCCGTTACCGTGGTTGATGGCAACCGCGACGATGCGCAGGCGCTGCTGACGGCAACCAGCCACGCCCAGACCCGCTTTGCCGAACAGATCCAGGCCAGCGTGTTGCTGCCACCAGGGAATGACCAGGTGCATTATCAGCGCCTGGCTTACAGCCAATACCTGGATGCGGGCGGCAGCCAGCTGCTGCTGTCGGCCTCGCGTTATCGCAGCGAACCGGGCACGCGGATTCGGCTGGATGATGGCCGTGATATCACTCGCAAGCGCGACAGCGATCGCTATGCGATCGGCCTGCGCCAGCCGGTGATCGTCAGGCCGGATGAATGGATGGTGGTGCAGGGGCAGGTATATTCGGTCAGTGAGCACTTCGAAGACCGGGTAGATGGGTTGCCATCGGCACGGGACTACGACACCTACGTGCGTGCGCTGTCATTCGAGGGCGACTGGCGCAAGGTGGAAGAGGGCCATTTGCGCATCGTCAGCGCCGGGGTCTATCAGGGCCTGGATTATCTGGGGGCACGCAGCGATGCCGACTACAATCTGGATTTTCTGCGGTTGCGGCTTTCCGGCTTGCAGAGCGACAGGTTGCTCGGTAACTGGCAGGGGGTGGTGTCCGGGGCGCTGTACTGGAGTGATGACCGCTTGCCCGACAGCGAGCGTGCGGGGTTTGGCGGGCAGAGTTTCGGCCGTGGCTACCCGCGCGACCAGGCGGACGGGGACAAGGGCTGGGGTGTGGCTTACGAGGTGAATTACAGCATGCACGCCAACTGGCTGGCGTTGGTGCAGCCCTATGTGGTGGTTGATACGGCGCAGGCCTGGCATAACCGGGGGCCTGTGCAGGATGCCCACCTGGCTTCGGCGGCGCTTGGTGTGCGGTTGGGCGATGGGCGCTTGTTCAATGTGGCGCTGGAGCTGGCCAAGCCTTTGGCGGATGTGGCATTGGACAGCCTGGACCGCGCGCCTCGGCTGACTTTGACGCTTGGCGTTCAGATGTAAGGGGTCGCTGTGGGCTGCAACGCAGCCGCCAAAATCTTGAAGCTACCTGTTTAGTGGGTAGTAAACCGCTGATGCACCGGCGACGAACTGGGTGTCAGTGCCAGTGCCAGCTGGGTGCGGTTGTGCATGTGGGTCAGGCGCAGCACCTGCGACACATACAGCTTCACGGTATTCTCGGTAATGCCCAGCTCACAGGCGATCTGGTAGTTGGTCTGGCCCTTGCCCACCAGGCGGGCTACTTCCAGCTGGCGTGGCGACAGCTTCTCGAACGCCGCTGGCAGTTCGCTTTCACTCTCGTCCACATCGCTGGCACGCCGGTGCATGCCCTGGCCCCGGGCTTTTTGCAGGTCCTGGTAAAGCTCGTCCATCGACTCTGCCAGCTCTTGCAGACGCTGGCTCAACCCGCCCAGCTCGCGGAAGCTGCGCTGGCGCTCCTGCACGGCCTGTTCCTGGCGGCGTACGCCCTCCAGCAGTTCATCGAGGTCCATGGGTTTCTGGTAGTAATCGGCAAAGCCCTCGCGCAACGCTCGGATCACATCCTGCTTCTCCGCGCGACCGGTCACCATGATGGCCTCGAACGCGCGCTGCCCGCCTTGTATCTTCAGTTCGCGGACCAGTTCAATACCATCACGACCAGGCATGTGCAGGTCACAGATGACCACGCCAATGGCCTCGTCTGCCAGGTAACGTTCCAGGGCTTCGTCAGTGGAGTGGGCCGGCAGGCAGCGGTAACCCTTGGTTTCGAGAAACTCACACAATTGTTCGACTATCACTGGTTGGTCATCGACCACCAATATCTTCACATCACTGAATGCTCTGGACACGATCAACTCCCTGTCGTTACGCGGTCCTGCTCCCGGGCCAAGCGCGTTGCAAACTAAAAATAGTCGGGGGTAGTGGATTTGTACAAGTTACAAATTCTGTACAGCCATCGGACCACGAGATTGCTCACTGGATCCATACAGCAGTCAAAAGAAAACCGGTGAGCACATAGGGGACGAACGCCTGCTTGTCACCCATTTCCTCGGTCAAGGCCTGCAAGCGCTTTTTTACCTTGGGGTTGAGCAACGTCCACAGGCGCCGGCGGGTAAGCAGCCACAGCAGCACGCTGACACCGGCGCCGATGAAGGTGCCAAGCACGTATTGCGGGCTGGTGGCCAGGGCCAGGGCGCCCATCAGCTTGACGTCATCGGCACCGAAACGGCCGAGCATGTAACCGGGCAGGGTCAGCAACATGACGATGGCCAGCGCCCATCCGGCATCGCTGGCATCGGCGCCGATCCAGCTGCGGCCAGTGGCGAAAAGCCAGGCCAGGGCGCAGGCAGCCACACCCAGGGTGAGCATGTTGGATATCTGGCGTTGACGCACGTCCTGTTCGGAGCACAAGGCAAGCCACAGCAGGAGAACAATGCTTTGCATTGGCAGGTAGCCCTTCCCAAATGTTGAACACATCTACCCGGTCAGTCAGGTTTCCTTAAGTGAAGATAGACGGGAACCTGCGGGCGAGTGGGGCGGGAAAGGCAAAAAGGCGTGGTCGGGATGGATTTTGTCGCTGTTGAAACAGGCCTCGCAGGCGACCCTTGTGGGAGCGGGTTCACCCGCGAATACCGGCAAAGCCGGTGCCATGCACCGCGTTGTTTTCTTCGCGGGTAAACCCGCTCCCACAGGGGCTGCGGCGCCTGCATAACCGCGTTCGGTGTTACTTCCTGCTCCCCGGCGGGTAGTTGGCCAACACCTTGGTCACGGTGTTCTGGATAGCGCTGTTACGTTCTTCAGGGCTTGGCGGGTAGTTGTTCATGATCTGCTCGGCACTGCCGCGCCACACCAGCTTGCCGTCACGCCCATCGAACAGGTCGATCTGGATGGTGGCGACCTTGTAGTCGACGCTGCGCGTTTCGTTGTACATCGGGCCACCCCAGTAGCCGCCCCAGTAGCCTCCCCAGCCACCGCCGTAGTTGGTGGTGATCTGTTGCTGGCGCTGCTCGACGATCAGGTACGCGCGCACTGTCACGTCCGGCCGGGCGCCGCCTTGTACCGGGCGCAGGCCACGCTGGTCGAGTTGGCTTGCAACTGCCTGGCGAATGCGTTGCTCGGTGAGGTCGCTCTTGATTCGTGGGTCATCCGGGCGGTACTGCAGGCCCGGTTCCTGCCATGCCCAGCTGCGGTAGGCGGCAAAGTCACGGCTGGCATCGAAATCCTGCTGGACGTTATTGCTGGAGCAGGCGGCGAGCAACAACGCGAATGACAGTAGAACGAGACGGCGCAACATGATGGTTCTCCGTTGGATATCAACTGGGAGGATAGCCGTTGAGCGCCTTGTGCACAGAATCGCGCAGGGCGCTTTCGCGTTCACGCGGCGAGTCCTTGTCGCTGCCGCTTTCGGCACTGGCACTCCATACCGGCTGGCCGCTGCGGGCGTCGTACAGGTCGATACGCACCACCATCACCTGCACTTCGTAGGTGCGCACGATGGGCACGCTGGCATAGCCCCCATAGCCATGGCGGTAGCCGCCATAGCCGACACCGCCATAGGGATACGGGCCGTAGTAAGGGTCGTAGGCATCGTAGTCACGTACCTGGCGCAAGCGCTTTTCCAGGCGTATGTCGGCGCTGACCAGCAAGTCGCCGGGGCCGCCCCGGGCGGGACGCAGGCCATGCTGGTCCAGTGCGCCGCTGACGGCATCGGCCAGTTGCGCCGGGTCGGTATCGACCGAGCCACTGGGCAACTGGCCGTTGAGCCAGCTCCAGCTACGGTAGTGCCCGTAATCACAGGCCGGTGTCGGGTAGGCACTGGCATCGAAGGTGCTGGCCGCCTGGGCCGGTGCCGGTGGTAACGGGCGGCTACTGGCCACGTAGGGGTTGCTGCCCTGGCAGCCAGCCAGGGCAAGCGGCAGCACGGCCAGGCACAACAGACGGTACGGCATGTATTCCTCCCGGCGGGCAGGTCAACGGGGGCGGCAGACCCAGTGCAGGTAGCGGCCGAGCCCGGCGAAGCTGGGGTGGCGACGGTAGGCCAGTTCCATTTCCAGCAGGTCGAGCAGCTCGGCCTTGCCTTGGAATTCCTTGGGCATGTAGTCGTGGAACACCCGCACGCCACTTTCGCTTTCAACCTGCCACATAGGATCAAGTTGCGCCCTGAGTTCCCGTGGATCAAGCGGTTTTTGCGGGGTCAGGCTCTGCTTTTCACCTTCCAGCCGGTTGCTGCGCAACTTGCGGAAATGGCCCTTGAGCAGGTTGCGATAGACCAGGGCGTCGCGGTTGTAGAAGGCCAGCGATAGCCACCCGGAAGGGGCCGTGAGCTGGTGCAGCACCGGCAGGATGCTTTCGGGCTCGGCCAGCCACTCGAGTACGGCGTGGCATAGCACCAGATCGTAGGGTTCGGTCAGCTGGCCAAGCAGGTCTTGCCAGGGGGCCTGGATGAAGGTGGCCGGTTGGCCGGCTTCGGCAAAGCGCGCCCGTGCGCCGTCGAGCATAGGCTCGGCGGGTTCGGCCAGGGTCAGCTGGTGGCCGCGCTGGGCCAGCCACAAAGCCATGTGACCCAACCCGGCACCGATGTCGAGGATGCGCAGCGGGCGGTCAGGCAGGGCTTCGGCCAGGTCGGCCTGCAGCACGGCCAGGCGGATCGCGCCCTTGGCGCCGCCGTAGATCTTTTCGGCAAAGCGGGTAGCCAGCTCATCGAAGTGACGGTCGTTCATCGGGCGAAGCGCCTCTCGCTGTCGGCCAGCTTGGCTCGCACCACCTGGTCCATGTCCAGGCCAAGTTCGCTGCACAGCAGCAACAGGTAGAGCACCACATCGCCGATTTCCTGGCCGGCATGGGCCAGCTTATCGGCTGGCAGCTGGCGCGATTGGTCTTCGCTCAGCCACTGGAAGATTTCCACCAGCTCGGCCATTTCGACACTGGCGGCCATGGCGAGGTTCTTCGGGCTGTGAAAGCCGCGCCAGTCGTTGTTGTCGCGGATCTGGTGCAGGCGTTGGGTGAGTTCTTGCAGGTTCATCGGGGGTCTCCTAATGCTGCATAGCTTCTGCGCAGGCCCGATGCAAAGCAAGGGGGCCGCTATGCGGCCCATCGCGACGCAAGGCCGCTCCCACAGGAGGTCACCGGCATCAAACCGAACGCGGTACCTGTGGGAGCGGCCTTGTGTCGCGAAAAGGCTGCGAAGCAGCCTCACGATTTAAAGCCGGTCCCAGCGCCCGACCATATGCAGTACCCCTCCATGGCCATCCAGCCGCAGCTCTCCCGTAGCCCCCGCCTCACTGGCACCGAGCACCACCTCCGATGGCAACCGCACCGGCTTGCGGAAATCCACCTCGAAGGCAAAGCCACTGTGCGGCAGGTGCCCGCGCAATGCCGCCAGGGCCATGGCCTTGCTCCACATGCCATGGGCAATGGCCGTGGGGAAGCCGAACAGCCGGGCACTGGCCGCGCTGAGGTGGATCGGGTTGTAGTCCCCGCAGACCTTGGCATAACGCCGGCCGATATCGCTGTCGGCGTACCAGCGGGTTGCCTCCGGCAACGCTTGCGGTTCGTCCTCGGCAGGCTCACCTGCCTGGCTTTCCAGCTTCAGCCCGCGCACCAGCATACGGCTGGTCTCGCGCCACAGCAGGCCGATGCCGTCTTCGGCTTCGGTGACCAGGTCGAAGGTGCCGCCCTTGGCATGCGCTTGCAGATTGCCTGCATGCACCGCAAAGCGCAGCCCTTCGATACCGCCCAGCGGGCGCAGCACCTCGATGCGGTTGTGCAGGTGCACCAGGCCGAGCAGCGGGAAGGGGAAGTTTGGCGCGGTCATCAACTGCAGCTGCAGCGTGAACGCCATGACATGTGGATAAGTCCCCGGCAGGCGGCCATCGTCGGTGAAGTGGCACAACCGTCGATAGGCGGCCAGGTTGCCCGGCTGGACGCGGATGAAGCAGCGCAGGCCGTCGTCCGGCAGCTGGTCGCCGCTGATGCTGCGCTTGCTGGCCGCGCGCAGGTACAGGCTGGTGCGCGAAGCCGGGCTGTGCAGGTCGTGCCAGTGTCGGCTCATGCTCAAGCCCCCATCAAGGCCTGGCCGCATACCCGCAGCACCTGGCCGTTGACTGCACCGGAGCCTGGCTGGCTGAGCCAGGCGATGGCTTCGGCGACATCCTGCGGGCGGCCGCCCTGGCCAAGCGAACTCAAGCGTCGCCCGGCCTCGCGCAGGCCCATGGGCATGGCGGCGGTCATGTGGGTTTCGATGAAACCGGGTGCCACGGCATTGATGCTGCCGCCGCGCTCGGCGAGCCGGGGCGCCCACGCCTGGGCCAAGCCGATCAGCCCGGCCTTGCTCGCGGCATAGTTGGCCTGCCCGCGGTTGCCGGCGATACCGCTGACCGAGGCCAGCAGGGTGATGCGCGCGTTTTCACCCAGGGCGCCGTTGTCGTACAGCGCCTGTGTCAGCACCTGCGGTGCCTTGAGGTTTACCGCCAGCACCGCGTCCCAGTATTCCGGGGTCATGTTGGCCAGGGTCTTGTCGCGTGTGATACCGGCATTGTGCACCACGATGTCGACGCCGTCGGGCAGGGCCGCAAGCAGTTGCGTTGCCGCGTCGCCGGCGCAGATGTCCAAGGGCAGCGCCTTGCCACCCAGGCGCGCGGCCAGGGCGTCTAGGTCCTGGCTGGCTTGGGGCACGTCCAGCAGCAGTACGTCGGCACCGTCCCGGGCCAGGGTTTCGGCAATGGCGGCACCGATGCCGCGCGCGGCACCGGTCACCAGGGCGCGGCGCCCAGCCAGCGGCCGTGTCCAGTCCTCGACCTGGCTGGCGCAGGCATGCAGGCGCAGCACCTGGCCGGAAATGAAGGCGCTCTTGGGCGAGAGGAAGAAGCGCAGGGCGCCTTCCAGCTGGTCCTCCGCGCTGGGGCTGACATACAGCAACTGCGCGGTCGCACCGTTGCGCAGTTCCTTCGCCAGCGAGCGGCTGAAGCCTTCCAGGGCTCGTTGGGCAATGCTGGCCAACGGGTCGTCGAGGCTTTCTGGCGTGCGGCCCAGCAGCACCACATGGGCGCACGATGCCAGGCTGCGCAGCAGTGGCTGGAAAAATTCGCGCAACTGCTTCAACGCGTCGCTGTCGGACAGGTGACTGGCATCGAATACCACGGCCTTGATCTTCGGCCCCAGACCAGCCACCCATGCTTCGGCCTGGAGGTTGTCGGTATTGAAGCTGTAAAGCGTGTCGGTCAGGCGCGGGGCAATGGCTTCGACCTGGCTCGCCAGTGGCCCGCCACCCAGTACCAGGGCACCTTCGACCGGGCGCAGGCGGCCTGCCTGCCAACGCTCCAGCGGCGCTGGACGTGGCAGGCCAAGGGCATCCACAAGGCGGCGGCCGAGGTTGGAGTTGGCAAAGCCGAGGTAGCGATCGCTCATGAGTGGGTCTCCCGGAAGGCAAGCTTGAAAGTGTGGACCAACTTTGTGGCAAGGTCGTTCGAATGCGGTAAAAACACCTAGGCTGTACGGATCAAATTGTTTCAGGAGGAACAAGCGCATGCGTTCACTTCGCCGGGTCGCGATCCTGGGCGGCAACCGAATTCCCTTCGCCCGTTCCAATGGCGCCTACGCCACGGCCAGCAACCAGGCGATGCTAACCGTCGCCCTCGAAGGGCTGATCGAACGCTACCGCCTGCATGGGTTGCGCATGGGGGAGGTGGTGGCTGGCGCTGTGCTCAAGCACTCGCGAGACATGAACCTGACACGTGAGTGCGTGCTGGGTTCGCGCCTGTCGCCGCTGACGCCAGCCTATGACATCCAGCAAGCCTGCGGGACGGGGCTAGAGGCGGCACTGCTGGTGGCCAACAAGATTGCCCTGGGGCAGATCGACTGCGGCATAGCCGGCGGTGTGGACACCACCTCCGATGCGCCGATTGCGGTCAACGAAGGCCTGCGCCACATCCTGTTGCAGGCCAACCGTGGCAAGAGCCTGGGCGAACGGCTCAAGCCATTTCTCAAGCTGCGTCCTCACCACCTGAAACCCGAATTACCGCGCAACGGTGAGCCGCGCACCGGTTTGTCTATGGGCGAGCATTGCGAACGCATGGCCCAGGCCTGGCGCATTGGCCGTGCCGAGCAGGACGAGCTGGCGCTGCTGAGCCACCAGGCGCTGGCTGCCGCGTACGCCGAAGGGTGGCAGGATGACCTGCTGACGCCGTTTCTGTCTTTGACCCGTGATAACAACCTGCGCCCCGACCTGACGCTGGAACAATTGGCCAAGCTCAAGCCAGCCTTCGACCGCAGCGGGCAGGGCACGCTGACGGCGGGCAACTCCACACCGCTGACCGATGGTGCTTCGCTGGTGTTGCTGGGCAGTGAGGAATGGGCCGAGCAGCAGGGGCTGTCGGTGCTGGCCTATCTGGTCGATGGTGAAACCGCTGCGGTGGATTTCGTTACCGGTCGCGAAGGGCTGTTGATGGCGCCGGTGTATGCGGTGCCGCGGCTGTTGGCGCGCAATGGCCTGACGCTGCAGGACTTTGACTATTACGAGATTCACGAAGCCTTTGCTGCCCAGGTGCTGTGCACGCTCAGGGCCTGGGAAGATGCCGATTATTGCCGCGAACGGCTGGGGCTGGATGCGCCGCTCGGGGCGATTGACCGCAGCAAGCTCAACGTCAAGGGCAGTTCGCTGGCGGCCGGGCACCCGTTTGCCGCGACCGGGGGGCGGATATTGGCCAACCTGGCCAAGCTGCTGGCGAGGTCGGGGAAGGGGCGGGGGTTGATATCGATCTGCGCTGCGGGTGGGCAGGGGGTGACCGTCATCGTCGAGCGCTGAGCTGTTAGGCTTGTCTGGTCAGAACTAAAAGAAACCACCATGCCCATCATCGGACACCCCCGCCCCATTCCGGCGCTGGACCACCTGCCCAGGCCGCTCTATGCACGAGCCGAAAGCCTTGGCGCCGGCTCCTGGACCACCCGCCACCAGCACGACTGGGTGCAGTTTTCCTATGCCATCAGCGGCGTCCTCGGGGTGTATACCCAGGAAGGCAGCTACTTCGCCCCGCCCCAGTGGGGCGTGTGGATACCAGCCGATGCCGAACACGAAGTGGTCACCTCGATGCAGGCCGAAATGCGCAGCCTTTACGTGCGCCGGGATGCCTGCCCGTGGGCCCCGGAGCAATGCCGGGTACTGGAAGTGACCCCGTTGGCGCGCGAACTGATCAAGCAGTTCTGCCTGTTCCCGGCAGAATACCCGGAGGTTGACAGCGCCGAGGCGCGGCTGGTGGCGGTGCTGCTCGACCAGTTGCGCATGCTGCCCGAAGTCGGCTTTTCGTTGCCACTGCCACGGCATCCGGGGTTGCTGGCGCTGTGCAATGGTCTGATCGCTGCACCGGACCAGTCGCAGACCTTGCAGCAGTGGGCGCGAGAGTTGGGTTGCTCGGAGAAGACGCTGATGCGGCTGTTCCAGCGGGAGACGGGCTTGAGTTTTCGCAACTGGCGGCAGCGTATGCGGCTGTTGTCGTCGCTGGCGCTGCTGGAGGCCGGGGAGAGTGTGACCGAGGCGGCGTTGGGGTGTGGGTATGACTCCACCTCGGCTTACATTGCGGCGTTCAAGCAATTGTTCGGCGCGACGCCGGGAGAATTGAGGCTTTAGTGATTGGTCGCTTGTGCCGGCCTCTTCGCGGGCACGTCCGCTCCCACAGGTACTGCACAGCTTGCAAAGCTGCGGTGATCCCTGTGGGAGCGGGTTCACCCGCGAAGAGGCCAGCGCAGGCAACACATCAGGTACGGAACCTGCGCACCAGTGCATCCAGCTCATTGGACAGCCCGGCCAGGCTCTCCGAATCCATCCGCGCCGCCTGGGCCAGTTCGGCCACCAGCTGCGCATCGCCGTGAATCTGGCTGATGTGCCGGTTGATGTCTTCGGCCACCTGGTGCTGCTCTTCGGCCGCCGTCGCAATCTGGGTGTTCATGTCGCGGATCACATCCACCGACTCGCGGATCTGCCCGAAGCTGTCACGGGCCAGGCCGATGCGGCTCACCGACTGCTGCGAAACCTCCAGGCTGGCGTGCATCTGTGCAGCCACTTCGGCAGTGCGGCTGGCCAGGTTGCCCAGCAGGCCGTCGATCTCGGCGGTGGAGTCGGCAGTGCGCTTGGCCAGCGCCCGCACCTCGTCGGCAACCACGGCAAAGCCACGGCCCTGCTCGCCGGCACGGGCCGCTTCGATGGCGGCGTTGAGCGCCAGCAGGTTGGTCTGCTCGGCAATCGAGCGGATGGTGCCGAGGATCGACTGGATGGCGTTGCTGTCACGCTCCAGTTGCTGGATCGACTGCGCCGACTGCTCGATCTCCTGGCTCAGGCGGTCAACGCTATGTACCGCGGCATCGATCTGCTGCTGGCCTTCGCGGGCCTGTTGCTGGCCGCTGTCGGCCGATTGCGCCGCCTGGCTGCAGGAACGTGCCACTTCGTTGGCGGTGGCGACCATTTCGTGGAAGGCGGTTGAGACCATGTCCACCGCTTCGCGCTGGCGGCCTGCGGCTTCGGCCATGTCGCTGGAAACGCGGGTCGAGCTGCTGGAGGTGCTGAGGATCTTGCTGGCGGCAGCACCGATGTGCTGGATCAGGCTGCGAATGGCACCGAGGAACTGGTTGAACCAGCTGGCCAGTTGTGCGGTTTCGTCGCGGCCACGGATCTCCAGATTGCGGGTCAGGTCGCCCTCGCCCTGGGCGATATCTTCCAGGCCGCTGGTGACGCTGTTGATCGGGCGTACGATCAGCTTGGCGAAGGTGGCACCGACCACGGCGAACAGCGCGGCCAGTACCAGGGCCACCACGCCGATCAGCCAGGTCAGCCGGGTGGTGGTCTGCATCACTTCGCTTTGTTCGATCAGGCCGATCAGGGTCCAGCCAAGCTGTTCGTCCGGGTAGATGTTGGCCATGTAGCGCACGCCATTCAGCTCCACTTCGGCCAGCCCCTTGCCGTGCTTGGCCAGCTCGGCGTACCCGTCGCCAAAGCTCGCCAGTTGCTTGAAGTTATGCTTGGCGTCACGAGGGTCGACCAATACGTTGCCGTTGTTTTCCACCAGTAGCACGTAGCCGCTTTCGCCCAGCTTGATCTGCTGGACGATCTCGGTAAGGCCTTTGAGCGAGACGTCGACGTTGACCACGCCACCAGGGTTGCCCAACTGGTTGGCGACGGTGCGCACGGTGCTGACCAGCACAGCGTCGTCGGCAGCCCAGTAGTAGGCGCCGGTACGCAAGGTCTTGCCAGGGTTGGCCATTGCCAATTGGTACCAGGGGCGGGTGCGCGGGTCGTAATTGACGAACTTCTGCCCGGCCGGCCAGCCGACATAGCCACCGTCATTCACCCCGTAGGACAGGTACGCATAGCTGGGATGCGTGGTGGCCAGGCGGGTCATGAACTCCAGCAGCTTGCTGGCCTGCTCGCTCAGTTCATAGGACGGGGTTGCGCTCATGTATTTGTTCAGTTCGCTACCCGTGGCAGCGACCATCGGCTGCGCAGCCAGGTACTCGACGTTCTGGTTGATGCCCTGGAAGAAGATGTTCATCGCGTTGCTGACCTGGCGGATTTCCCGGCTGCTGCCATCGAGGAATCCGTCGCGGGCTTCGCCACGCAGGTTGAGGACCACAAGGGTGGCCACTAGGACGATGGGCAAGCCGGCGATGACCGCGAATGCCCAGGTCAGTTTCTGTTTGATGCTCATCGACGCTCCCGGATTTGTTATTTTCGACATACGAGGCAGGTAACAATTGCATCGGCAGCATCCGGGTTTAATGTAGGGAAACGCCCGTATTTATTGGATAAAGTCGCAGTTGGTGACTATTCGGTCGTGTTTGGACGTATATGGCATACCAGAAGCGTTGCGGGTGGCTCAGTGACAGCAGCCACCAGCAGTGCCATTGGCCAGATCCTTGAGGATCGGGCAGTCCGGGCGCTCGTCTCCCTGGCAGTGCGATACCAGTTCGCCAAGGGTGTCGCGCAGGCTCACCAGCTCTTCGATGCGCCGGTTCAGCTCATCGATGTGCTGCATGGCCAGCGCTTTCACATCGGCGCTGGCACGCTGGCGGTCCTGCCACAAGGTCAACAGCTTGCCGACCTCCTCGAGGGAAAAGCCCAGGTCGCGGGAGCGCTTGATGAAGGCCAGGCTGTGCAAGTCTTCCGCCTGGTAAAGGCGGTAGCCGCTGTCACTGCGCGTGGCGGGTTTGAGCAGGCCGATGGACTCGTAGTAACGGATCATCTTGGTGCTGAGCCCGCTGCGGCGGGCGGCCTGGCCTATGTTCATGGGGCCTCCTGGGTGTTGCTGGTGGGTTTCCACGCCTTGAGCCACAGCGCGTTGCTCACCACGCTGACGCTGGACAGGGCCATGGCGGCGCCGGCCAGTACCGGGTTGAGGTAACCCAGCGCGGCCAGCGGGATGCCGATCAGGTTATAGATGAACGCCCAGAACAGGTTCTGGCGGATCTTCGCATAGGTCTTGCGGCTGATCTCCAGGGCGGCCGGTACCAGGCGTGGGTCGCCGCGCATCAGGGTGATGCCGGCGGCCTGCATGGCCACGTCGGTACCGCCCCCCATGGCAATGCCGATATCGGCGGCGGCCAGCGCCGGCGCATCATTGATGCCATCACCGACCATGGCGACCACGCCATCCTGCTTGAGCGCGGCCACGGTCGCGGCCTTGTCGGCCGGCAGCACTTCGGCATGCACGTCGTCGATGCCCAGGGCATCGGCCACCACTTTGGCGCTGCCGCGGTTGTCGCCGGTCAGCAGGTGGCTGCTGATGTGTTGCGCATGCAGGGTATCGATTGCCTGCGCGGCGCCGGGCTTGAGGCTGTCACCAAAGGCGAACAGGCCCAGCACACGCGGCTGCGCGCCGCGTTCGATAAGCCATGACAGGGTGCGCCCCTCGGCTTCCCAGGCCTGGGCCTTGGCGGCCAGGTCGCCGGGTGGCAGGGCGCTTTCATCGAGCAGGCGGCGGTTGCCCAGGGCCAGCTCGCGGCCTTCCACGCGCCCGGCAATACCACGCCCGGTCAGCGACTGGCTGTCGGTAACGCCAGGCACGTCCAGGCCTTGTTCGGCACAGGCATCCAGTACCGCCTTGGCCAGCGGGTGTTCGCTGCCGCGCTGCAGGGCACCGGCCAGGCGGTGCAGGTCGGCGCTGCTGCCCACCTGCGCCTGGCTGTGGACAACGCGCGGGCTGCCGGAGGTGAGGGTGCCGGTCTTGTCGAACACCACGCGGTTGACCGCATGGGCGCGCTCCAGCGCTTCGGCGTCCTTGATCAGGATGCCATGGCGGGCGGCAACCCCGGTGCCGGCCATGATCGCTGCGGGTGTGGCCAGGCCGAGGGCGCAGGGGCAGGCGATGACCAGTACCGCGACGGCATTGATCAGCGCGGTTTCCAGCGGCGCGCCGGCCAGCCACCAACCGGCCAGGGTGATCAGCGCCAGTACCAGCACGGCCGGGACGAATACCTGGCTGACCCGGTCGACCAGCTTTTGGATCGGTGCCTTGGCCGCCTGGGCGTCTTCCACCAGGCGGATGATGCGTGCCAGCACGGTTTCGGTACCCAGTGCCTTGGTGCGTACCAGCAGCCGGCCTTCGCCGTTGATGGCGCCACCGGTGACGCTGTCGCCGGGCTGCTTGGGCACCGGCAGGCTCTCGCCGCTGATCAGGGCTTCATCGGCATGGCTGCTGCCGTCTTCCACCACGCCATCGACCGGGAAGCGCTCGCCGGGTTTGACCAGTACCAGGTCGCCGAGGCGCAGTTGGGCAATGGCCACGTCTTCTTCCCGGCCATCGACCAGGCGCACGGCCCGTTCCGGGCGCAGGGCCTCGAGGGCACGGATGGCGCTGGCGGTCTGGCGCTTGGCACGGCTTTCCAGGTACTTGCCCAGCAGCACCAGGGCAATCACCACGGCCGAAGCTTCGAAGTACAGGTGAGGGGCCATGCCGCCGGGGGCTTGCGCCCACTGGTACAGGCTCAAGCCGTAGCCGGCGCTGGTACCCAGGGCCACCAGCAGGTCCATGTTGCCGGTACCTGCGCGCACGGCCTTCCAGGCGGCCACGTAGAACCGCGCGCCGAGAATGAACTGCACCGGTGTGGCCAGCAGGAACTGCACCCACGCTGGCAACATCCAGTGCACGCCAAACGGCTGCACCACCATTGGTACCACCAACGGCAGGGCGAGCAGCAACGCTGCGCCGACCGCCAGGCGTTCGTTACGCAGGCGGTGCTGGGCAGCGTGCTGGTCGTCCCTGGCTGTTTGCGGCAGGCTGGCGCTGTAGCCGGCCTTTTGCACGGCATCGATCAGCAGGTTGTCGTCGAGGGCCGCGAGCACTTCGAGGTGCGCACGTTCGCTGGCCAGGTTGACGCTGACCCGTTCAACACCCGGCAGCTTGCCGAGAGCGCGCTCTACGCGGCCGACGCAACTGGCGCAGGTCATGCCGCCAATCTGCAGTTCGACGGTGCGGGTGGGTACGCCATAGCCGGCTTCGCGTATGGCCTCGACCAGCGCGGGCAGACTGTTGACCGGGGCCTGGACCCGGGCCTGTTCGGTGGCGAGGTTGACGCTGACCTGTTCAGTGCCGGTGACCTTGCGCAGGGCGCGTTCGACCCGGCCGGCACAACTGGCGCAGGTCATGCCGGAGATCGGCAGGTCGTATGTGGTGGATGCGGGCATGGCTCTCCTCCTTGGACAGGCCTCCAGCATCAACCTTGCCACGCAGGTAAGGTCAATAGCCCAGGCCGGCTCGCTTCAACTCCAGCCCATATTGCCCCATGGCGATGCGGTATTTGTTGATCTGGCCCGCCTGCAGGTTCAGTCGCGTGCTGTGTTGGTCCTCGACACCCGGGGCGCAGCCGGGCATTTGCCCGGGCAGCAGGCGCAGGCGCACGTCCACCGGGCCGGGCGGCAGGTTGAACGAGGTGGACTGCTCCTGGAACACGCGCCCGGAGAGCTGGTCGTTGAGGTAGATGCCGATTTCGCAACTGGTGGCCACTTCCAGACGCTCCCGGGAAATGATCAGCACGCTGTAGTCCGAGTTGCCCTCGGCGCTGGCCGGTGGCACTGCAGCCAGCGTGCTCAATAGCCCGACGACGGCCAATGCTGCCCTGAACATGAAGAATCTCCTGCTTGCCTGATCATCAAAGGCGCAGCTTGGCCGACGCGCGCGCGGATTTCCACCCCGGCTGGTGTCGGCAAGTCTTGACCTTGCCCCGATGGCAAGCTTGAGACTTGTGGAAAACCTGAAGGAGGTAACCCCCATGCAAGTGTTCAATGTACAAGGCATGACCTGTGGCCATTGCGTGAAAGCCGTGACCCGGGCAGTGCAGGAGCAGGATGCCGCGGCCAAGGTGGAGGTCGATCTGGCGGCCAGGCAGGTACGGGTGCAGAGCGAGTTGGCTCAGGAGCGGATCCTCACGGCCATTCGCGATGAAGGTTATCAGGTCGAGGCGGCCTGAATACTGACCTGTGGGAGCGGGCGTGCCCGCGAACACCGGCGTAGCCGGTGCCATCCACCGCGCCGCCTGATTCGCGGGCACGCCCGCTCCCACAGGGGGCGCTCCAGGCTCGGTATTGTTGCAAATGTTTTCACATGGATAGGGGCCACAGCAGGTAGAATCGAGCACTTGCTTAGCCTGCTATGGATTCCTGATGAACCTGCGAATGGTGCTCATCCTGGGCGCACTCAGTGCGTTCGGGCCCTTGGCGATCGACTTCTACCTGCCCGCCTTCCCGGCCATGGCGCAGGCGTTCGCCACCGATGAAAAACACGTCCAGGCCACCTTGGCCGCCTACTTCCTTGGCCTGTCCATCGGGCAACTGGCCTACGGGCCGGTGGCTGACCGCTTTGGCCGACGCAAGCCGCTGATGTTCGGGGTGACCCTGTTCACCCTGGCGTCACTGGCATGTGCCTATGCCCCCGACCTCGATACCCTGGTGCTGGCGCGGTTTGTCCAGGCGTTGGGCGGTTGCGCCGGGATGGTGCTTTCGCGGGCCATCGTCAGTGACAAGTGCGACCCGGTGGCCTCGGCCAAGGTGTTCTCGCAGCTGATGCTGGTCATGGGGCTGGCGCCAATCCTGGCACCGATGCTGGGCGGGGTGCTGGTGAACGTGGCCGGCTGGCAATCGATCTTCCTCGCCCTGAGCCTGTTCAGTGCCGGCTGCCTGTTGGCGGTCAGCCTGGGCCTGCCGGAAAGCCTGCCCGAGCACATACCGCGGCAACCGCTGTCTGGCGCCATGCGCCAGTACTTGCGCCTGTTCGCTGACCGGGTGTTCGTCGGCCATGCCCTGACCGGTGGTATCGCCATCGCCGGCATGTTTGCCTACATCGCCGGTTCGCCTTTCGTGTTCATCAAGCTCTATGGCGTGCCGGCCGAGCATTACGGCTGGTTGTTCGGCACCAATGCCGCCGGCTTCATCCTGGTGGCGCAGGTGAATGCACGCTTGCTGGCCAAGCGCGGGCCGGCATTTCTGTTGGCGCGTGCGGTATGGCTGTACCTGGCTGCGGGCCTGGTGTTGCTGGCCGTGGCGGCAATGCGGCCAACACAGCTGTGGCCACTGCTGGTACCGCTGTTCGTCTGCATTTCCAGCCTCGGCTGCATCATCCCCAACGCCTCTGCCTGTGCCATGAGCGGGCAGGGGGCGCGGGCCGGCAGTGCCTCGGCGCTGATGGGCTGCCTGCAGTTCAGCGTCGCCGCCGGTGCAGCGGCGCTGGTGGGGCTGCTGCATGATGGCAGTGCGGTACCGATGGCGCTGGTGATCAGCCTGTGCGGGGCGCTGGTGGTCAGTGTCGCGCTGCTGACCCGACGCTTGCCGGCCAAGGCTCCCGCATAAGCGGGTGAGGTGCCTGCAGACGGGTTTCCAGCGTGGCGACGAAGGCACGCGCCTCGGCCTCGCTGCGGAAACTGACCACGTGTTGATCGAGCTGGACCTGCCAGGGGCAAGCGGGGTTTCGGCTCGACGCACTGACGACAATTTTCATCGCGGCATACCTCCAAAGGGGGAGAGCGGATGAAGTGTAGCGCTGCACTTTCTGCCCGCCATGACCTGCATCAGTGTCCTGACTGACGGTCGGCAAGAACGTTTTCTACATGTTTTTTCCAGCTTGGGGTGCAATGCCCGCAAGCACGTGGAACCTTCGCTTTGGCTTGCGCTACTTGTGGAAATTGCTTGTCGGCCGCGTCCGAAGTTGCATCCGGTGTTTTTTCCGCCTGTCGTTCCCGGGCTCCTGCCATGTGTGCCGGGCTGCTTGCCCACGCGGTCCGGGCAGCTTTCACGCACTGTTCCGCTGCCTGCCATGGGTAGGCATACCCAGTGGTATTTTGCCTGTGGCACCACTGCGCGGCGCTGCCTGAATGGCGTTTTTTGCGGCTTATACTGGCGAACCAGGCCAGTGCCAGCGAGAGGCGCTTCCCTGCCAGGGGTGGCCATCGCATCCACACAGTGAACTTGCAGGGAGTTACAGGGACATGAACGCAGCCAGCAGTATCAGCCAGATTGCCAGCCTGATGGCCGACCCCAAGCGCAGTGCCATGTTGTGGGCATTGATCGATGGCACGCCGCGGCTGGCCAACGAGCTCGCGGTAATGACAGGCCTGACCTCGTCATCGGCCTGCGCTCATCTTTCGTTGTTGTCGTCGGCCGGTTTGCTCCGACACGAAGCGCGGGGGCGCAAGCGCTACTTCCGGCTGGCCACCCCGCAAGTCGGGGCAGCGGTGGAGGCCCTGGCCAGTGTCCAGTTGGAGAGTGCCAGGGGGGAGCGGGCCAAGGCACCGGTATCACCGCTGCCCATGTCGATACGCAGGGCGCGTCGCTGTGGCGATCACTTGGGGGGGGAACTGGCCGGTGAGCTGTATCACCGTCTGGTGGTGGCCGGCTGGCTGGAGGGTAGTGGTCGGCAGTTGATGGTAAGCGAAGAGGGGCGGACGCAGTTGGCTTTGGTCGGGGTCTACATCGATGCCTTGGCGCCGCACCAGCAACGTGGCTGCGTGATCTGCCGCTGCACCGAGTGGAACGACCAGGGGCCGCACCTGGGCGGCGTGCTGGGGCAGGCCTTGTTCCGGCTGTTCCTGCAATCTGGCTGGATGCGCGAGGCCGAGGACTCGCGGGCATTGCATATTTCTGCGTTGGGTATCCAGCAGATCAATCGCATTGCCCGCGTGCCGACGTTGCAGGTAGGTTGACGGCGCCACAGATATGTCGCCGTCAGGTCATTCAGGCCAGCCGGGCATCCAGGCTGTTCTGGGCCAGTCGACGGGCCTGGTCTTCGGTCATGCCCAGATGGGTGTACAGGGCGTGGAAGTTTTCGGTGACATAGCCGCCGAAGTAGGCCGGGTCGTCAGAGTTGACCGTGACCTTCACGCCGCGCTCGAGCATCTCGAGGATGTTATGTTGGCTCATGTGGTCGAACACGCACAGCTTGGTGTTCGACAGCGGGCACACCGTGAGCGGGATCTGCTCGTCGATGATGCGCTGCATCAGGCGCTCGTCCTCGATGGCGCGCACACCGTGGTCGATACGCTTGACCTTCAGCAGGTCCAGGGCTTCCCAGATGTACTCGGGCGGGCCTTCCTCGCCGGCATGGGCAACGGCGACCAGGCCTTCGCTGCGGGCGCGGTCGAACACTCGCTGGAACTTGCTCGGTGGGTGCCCCATTTCCGAGCTGTCCAGGCCAACGGCGATGAACGCATCGCGGAATGGCAGGGCCTGGTCGAGGGTTTTCTGTGCTTCATCTTCGCTGAGGTGGCGCAGGAAGCTGAGGATCAGGCCACTGCTGATGCCCAGTTGTTCGCGACCGTCCTTCAACGCCTGGTTGATGCCGTTGAGCACCACCTCGAAGGGGATGCCGCGGTCGGTATGGGTCTGTGGGTCGAAGAACGGTTCGGTGTGGATCACGTTCTGCGCCTTGCAGCGTTGCAGGTAGGCCCAGGTCAGGTCGTAGAAGTCCTGCTCGGTGCGCAGCACGTCGGCGCCCTGGTAATACAGGTCCAGGAACTCCTGCAGGTTGTTGAAGGCATAGGCACCGCGCAAGGTCTCCACATCGGCCCAGGGCAGGGCGATCTTGTTGCGCTCGGCCAGGGCGAACAGCAGCTCGGGCTCCAGCGAGCCTTCCAGGTGCAGGTGCAGTTCGGCCTTGGGCAGGGCGTTCAACCAGTCATACATGGTGGGTCATCTCGATCAGGTACGGTTGCCGCCATTCTACAGAGCCTGGCCGGGCATTGCGCACGGCCAGGCTGCGACCTGGTGAATCACCAGACCAAGGGTTCGCCCTTGTAGTTGATGAAGCGCAGGCCGCCGTTGCCGCTTTGCGCCTTGATCTGTTCAAGCATGCCGCGGGTGCTGGTCAGCACGTCGATCTCGGCGTTTTCACCGCCCATGTCGGTTTTCACCCAGCCCGGGTGCATGGCCAGTACGCAAAGGTCGGGGCGTTGTTGCTCGACGACGAAGCTGTTGATCATCGAGTTCAGGGCCGCCTTGCTGGCCTTGTACAGGCAGATTTCGCCGCCGTCGGGGATGGTCACGCTGCCCAGGATCGAGCTCATGAAGGCGAGTACGCCGCTGCCTTCGCGTACCTGGCCGACCAGGCGGCGGGCCACGCGGATTGGCGCCACGGCGTTGGTCATGAACAGGTCGCCGATGTCCTTGTTCTGCACCGTCTCAAGGTCTTGCGGCAGAGGCCCCATGACCCCGGCGTTGATGAACACCAGGTCGAAGACTTGGTCTTGCAGGCGTTGCTTGAGGCCATCGAGCTGGGCCGTGTCGTTCATTTCCAGCTGTTCGATGCGCACGCCGGGCACGTCCGCCAGGGCGCCGGGCTGCTGCGGGTTGCGCACGGTGGCGGTGATGGTCCAGCCGTCTTCCTGCAGGCGTTGCACCAGGCCCAGTCCCAGCCCGCGCGAGGCGCCGATGATGAGTGCGGTTTTTGCGTTAGCCATTTGGATGCGCTCCGTGATCGGTTCGAAGAAGGATATTGAGGATAATGCACTGTGGTGCCGAGCGCCTCGTGGTGGGCTGTACGAAAAATCACCAGTTGCGTCAGGCCCTTGTACGGCGTGGCCTTCGGCTTGTTGGCGCACGGGTTATCCACAAGCTGGTCCACAGTTATTGTGTGCAAGCGCAGATGGCTGTGCGGGGGTACGCAGGCTGGGGACCTGGGGATAACGTCAGGAGCATCAACGGTTTGCGGCTGTCATCAAATGGTGATCAAAATATGATCAAGCCTCTGTAGCCCTTGATTAATGCTGCCTGCAAGCGAATGCCCCAAGCTTATCCACAGGCCGGCCCACAGTTGTTGTGGGCAATGTTCAACGTGCTTCGAGCAGAATGCGCCCGCGGCTCAAGTCGGCCAACTGCTGCTGCAGTGGCGCCAGGTGGGCGTCACCGAGTGCAATCAACAGGTCCACGCCATTGGCGGTGAACTGCTCATCCAGGACCAGGCCGTCAACCTCCGCCAGGCGCAGCTTCACCAGTGCCAGTTCGCTGAAACTGCAACTGCAGGTGAATTCGCTGCGCTGCACCAGCAGCCGCTTGGGTGCCTGTTGCAGGCATTTGTTGGCGCCGCCGCCGTAGGCCCTGGCCAAGCCGCCAGTTCCCAGCTGAATGCCGCCGTACCAGCGGATTACCAGCACTACCACCTGGTCGCAGTCCTGCGCTTCGATGGCCGCGAGGATTGGCCGTCCCGCGGTACCGCCAGGTTCGCCGTCATCGCTGCTGCGGTACTGGGCGCCAAGCTTCCAGGCCCAGCAGTTGTGGGTGGCGGCCAGGTCGCTGTGGCGTTCGATGAAACTCATCGCGTCGGCGGCACTGCTGATCGGCCCGGCCATGGTGATGAAGCGGCTTTTGCGGATTTCCTCGCGATACTCGCAGAGGTCGAGCAAGGTAGAAGGCATAAATGACGATCAGGCAGCCGGCTTTATGCCGCAGCCCTTCAAAATGATGTGGATAAGATTGTTGCTCGCGTCTTCCATGTCCTGCTTGGTCAGGCGGCTGCGGCCGGTCACTTGGCAGATCTGGGTGGCGAAGTCGGCGTAGTGCTGGGTGCTGCCCCACAGCAAGAAGATCAGGTGCACCGGGTCGACCGGGTCCATCTTTCCGGCTTCGATCCAGGCCTGGAACACCGCGGCCCGGCCGCGGAACCATTCGCGGTAGTCGGCACTGAAGTATTCGCTCAGGCAGGTGCCGCCGCTGATCACTTCCATGGCGAAAATCCGCGAGGCTTGCGGGTTGCGCCGGGAGAACTCCATCTTGGTGCGGATGTACTGGCTCAGGGCTTCGCCCGGATCGTCGTCGACGCTCAAGGCGTTGAAGGTGCTGTCCCACAACTCGATGATGTTGCTGAGTACTGCAATGTACAGGCCCAGCTTGTTGGTGAAGTAGTAATGCAGATTGGCCTTGGGCAACCCCGCCTTGAGGGCGATGGTGTTCATGCTGGTGCCCTTGAAACCATGGCGGGCAAACTCGTCTTCGGCGGCCTGGATAATGGCCTGTTCGTTCTTCTGGCGGATGCGGCCCGCGGGCTTGCCCGAGGCGGAGAGGCGATGCGCAGGGACTTCTAGGGTCATGGACGATTCCGTACGGGTCAGTGGCTGCGGCTGTCGGACAAGATTACCTGCCTGTGCCGAAGTGACAAGCGTTTGCGGCACAGACTGGCATCAGCGTGTCGCAGCCAGGCTTTCGAGGAAGCTTTCCAGTACCAGGTTCGGCCGCCGGCCCTTGCGCGTTACCCAGCTGAGACTCAGATCATAGAAGCGTTCCCGGGGCTTGAGGGCACGCAAGCGGCCTTGCTGCACCCAGAACGTGGCGTAGTGGTCTGGTAGGTAGCCGATGTAGCGCCCGGTAAGGATGAGAAACGCCATGCCTTCGCGGTCCGAAGCACTGGCCGTGCAATTCAGTGCCTGGTAATGCGCCTGGATTTCGGCCGGCAGGCGGAAGGTGGGGGTGATGGCTTCCTGGCTGTTGAGGCGGTCGTCGTCGATCTGCTGGTCATCTGCATAGAACAGCGGGTGGCCGACTGCGCAGTACAGCAGCGAGCGCTCACTGTACAGCGGCTGGTACTCGAGGCCCGACAGCGGGCTGGTCTGCGGCACCACGCCGACATGCAGGCTGCCATCAAGCACGCCGTGCTCGACCTGGCTGGGTGCGATCATGCGGATCTGGATGCGCACATCGGGGCCGCGGTCCTTGAGCTCGGCCAGGGCATGGGTAATGCGCATGTGCGGCAGCGTCACAAGGTTATCGGTCAGGCCAATGTTCAGCTCGCCACGCAAATGCTGGTGCAGGCCGTTGACCTCGGTGCGAAAGCTTTCCAGAGCGCTGAGCAGTTGCAGCGCCGAGTGGTAGACCTCGCGGCCTTCCTCGGTCAGCGAGAACCCGGCGCGTCCGCGCTGGCACAGGCGCAGGCCAAGGCGTTGCTCAAGGTCGTTCATTTGCTGGCTGATGGCCGAACGGCCAATGCCCAGCACGTTTTCGGCGGCCGAGAAACCGCCACACTCTACGACACTGCGATAGATCTTCAGCAGACGGATGTCAAAATCGCTGACTTGGGCGAGTGGATCGGGGCGTCGGCTCATTAGTTTAGTCAAGGCCTGTCTGAAGATTAGAAATGTTGGCTTTTCCAGACTTTATCGCCGTGCCAATTTAGCTGCAACAACATCCATCGTTGCCTAATCGTCTTCCGAGGAACCGCCGATGAACATGCCCGAAACCGCCCCCGCCGGTATCGCCAGCCAGCTCAAGCTGGATGCGCACTGGATGCCCTACACCGCCAACCGCAACTTCCAGCGCGACCCACGCCTGATCGTGGCGGCCGAAGGCAGCTACCTGTTCGACGACCAGGGGCGCAAGATCTTCGATGCCCTGTCCGGTTTGTGGACCTGCGGCGCCGGGCACACCCGCAAGGAAATCACCGAAGCGGTGGCTCGTCAGATCGGCACACTGGACTACTCCCCGGCCTTCCAGTTCGGCCACCCGCTGTCGTTCCAGCTGGCCGAGAAGATCACCGAACTTACCCCGGGCGACCTGAACCATGTGTTCTATACCAACTCCGGTTCCGAGTGTGCCGACACCGCGCTGAAGATGGTGCGTGCCTACTGGCGTCTGAAAGGCCAGGCGACCAAGACCAAGATCATCGGCCGTGCTCGCGGCTACCACGGCGTGAACATCGCCGGCACCAGCCTCGGTGGCGTCAACGGTAACCGCAAGCTGTTCGGTCAGCTGCTGGATGTCGACCACCTGCCTCACACCGTGCTGCCGGTCAACGCCTTCTCCAAAGGCATGCCGGAAGAGGGTGGTATCGCCCTCGCTGACGAGATGCTCAAGCTGATCGAGCTGCACGACGCCTCCAACATCGCTGCCGTGATCGTCGAGCCGCTGGCAGGTTCGGCTGGTGTTCTGCCGCCGCCGAAGGGTTACCTGAAGCGCCTGCGTGAAATCTGCACCCAGCACAACATCCTGCTGATCTTCGACGAAGTGATTACCGGCTTCGGCCGCATGGGCGCGATGACTGGCTCCGAAGCCTTCGGCGTGACCCCGGACCTTATGTGCATCGCCAAGCAGGTGACCAACGGCGCCATCCCGATGGGCGCGGTCATCGCCAGCAGCGAGATCTACCAGACCTTCATGAACCAGCCGACCCCGGAGTACGCCGTGGAATTCCCGCACGGCTACACCTACTCGGCCCACCCGGTAGCCTGCGCCGCCGGTATCGCCGCGCTGGACCTGCTGCAGAAGGAAAACCTGGTGCAGGCCGCCGCCGAGCTGGCGCCGCACTTCGAGAAGCTGCTGCATGGCGTGAAGGGCACCAAGAACATCGTCGATATCCGCAACTACGGCCTGGCCGGCGCGATCCAGATCGCTGCCCGCGACGGTGATGCCATCGTGCGTCCGTACGAGGCGGCGATGAAACTGTGGAAGAAAGGCTTCTATGTACGCTTCGGTGGCGACACCCTGCAGTTCGGCCCAACCTTCAACACCACGCCGCAGGAACTGGATCGCCTGTTCGACGCAGTAGGCGAAACCCTGAACCTGATCGACTGATCTTTCCGATTCTGATGCCTGGCGCGTGAACGCATCGCGCGCCTGCCTCAACCTTCTTTATCTGGAGTTTTGCATGAGCATTGTTCAGCACCTGATCCACGGCGAACTGGTTACCAAGGGTGAGCGCACCGCCGATGTCTTCAACCCGTCCACCGGCCAGGCCGTGCGCAAAGTCGAGTTGGCCAGCCGCGCGACCGTGCAGGAAGCGATCGACTCGGCCAAGGCTGCCTTCCCGGCCTGGCGTAACACCCCACCGGCCAAGCGCGCCCAGGTGATGTTCCGCTTCAAGCAACTGTTGGAGCAGAACGAAGCGCGTATCTCGCAGATGATTAGCGAAGAGCACGGCAAGACCCTGGAAGATGCTGCCGGCGAACTGAAGCGTGGCATCGAGAACGTCGAGTTCGCCTGCGCCGCGCCGGAAGTGCTCAAAGGCGAGTACAGCCGCAACGTTGGCCCGAACATCGATGCCTGGTCCGACTTCCAGCCACTGGGCGTGGTTGCCGGTATCACCCCGTTCAACTTCCCGGCCATGGTGCCGCTGTGGATGTACCCACTGGCCATCGCCTGCGGTAACGCCTTCATCCTCAAGCCTTCCGAGCGCGACCCGAGCTCGACTCTGTTCATCGCCCAGCTGCTGCTGGAAGCCGGCCTGCCGAAGGGCATCCTCAACGTGGTGCACGGCGACAAGGAAGCGGTGGATGCGCTGATCGAAGCGCCGGAAGTGAAGGCCCTGAGCTTCGTCGGTTCGACTCCGATCGCTGAGTACATCTACGCTGAAGGCACCAAGCGCGGCAAGCGTGTGCAGGCCCTGGGTGGTGCGAAGAACCATGCGGTGCTGATGCCGGATGCCGACCTGGACAATGCCGTGAGCGCACTGATGGGGGCGGCCTACGGTTCGTGCGGCGAGCGTTGCATGGCCATTTCGGTGGCGGTATGCGTGGGTGACCAGGTGGCTGACGCCCTGATTGCCAAGCTGGAACCGCAGATCAAGGCCCTGAAGATTGGTGCCGGCACCTCGTGCGGCCTGGACATGGGCCCGCTGGTGACGGCTGCTGCCCGTGACAAGGTGGTGGGCTACATTGATGACGGTGTTGCTGCTGGCGCCAAGCTGGTGGTGGATGGCCGTGGCTTCCGTGTGGCTGGTAATGAGGATGGCTACTTCGTCGGCGGCACCCTGTTCGACAAGGTGACCCCGGAGATGCGTATCTATAAGGAAGAGATCTTCGGCCCGGTGCTTTGCGTAGTGCGTGTGAACAGCCTGGAGCAGGCCATGCAACTGATCAACGATCATGAGTATGGCAACGGCACCTGCATCTTCACCCGTGACGGTGAAGCGGCGCGCCTGTTCTGCGACGAGATCGAAGTGGGCATGGTCGGTGTGAACGTACCGCTGCCGGTGCCGGTGGCCTACCACAGCTTTGGTGGCTGGAAGCGCTCGCTGTTCGGTGACCTGCATGCCTATGGTCCGGACGGTGTGCGCTTCTATACCCGTCGCAAGGCGATTACCCAGCGCTGGCCGCAGCGGGCCAGCCATGAGGCTTCGCAGTTTGCGTTCCCTAGTTTGTAAGGGATGACGCAGAAGCGGGGAGGCCGACAGGCCTCCCCGCTTTGTTTTTCAGCGATATTAAAGTTTCTTGAAATTAAAGGTTGACGCCCTCTCGAATCCCCTTATAATGCGCCC
>NZ_JALLKV010000079.1:0-20158 GCF_023093815.1 Pseudomonas sp. PNPG3 | reverse complement strand
GGGAGGCGAATCATACAGCGTTTAGAAACGCTGTCAACCATCATCTCAACCGCTGACAATCATTCGACCGAAGCGCTCCTGACACTACCTGAATCGCCTAACTAATTGATTTGCAAGAAGTTTTGCGCTTCGACTACGTCAGAAGTGGGGCGCATTATAAGGGGATTCGAAACCGCGTCAACACTTAATTTCAAGAAACTTTGATATCGCTGAAAAGCAAAGCGGGAAGGCCTGACGGCCTCCCCGCTTTCACCAAGACCACAGGCCCTTAAAGGACGCCGGCACTGCGTAGCCGTTGCACCTCACCGGCACCCAGCCCCAATACATCCTCCAGCACCACCTCGGTATGCTCACCCAGCAGCGGCGGCGCCCGACGGTACTCCACCGGCGTCTCCGACAGCCGTATCGGGCTCGCCACCTGCGGCACGCTTCCCGCCAACGGATGCGGAATGCTCACCGCCAACCCGCGCGCCAGCACTTGCGGGTCCTGGAACATCTGCGCCAGGTCATTGATAGGCCCGCACGGCACCCCCGCAGCCTCCAACTGGCTCACCCACTCCGCTGTGGTCTTGAACACCGTGGCCTGGCGAATCAGAGGAATCAACTCGGCCCGGTTGGCAACCCGCAGCTTGTTGGTAACGAAACGCGGGTCGTCCGCCCACTGCGGCTGCCCGGCCACCTCGGCGAACTTGCGGAACTGGCTATCGTTGCCCACGGTAAGGATGAAGTCGCCATCCGCCGTCGGAAAATCCTGATAAGGCACGATATTGGGGTGCGCATTACCCAGGCGACGAGGCGGGTTGCCCGTAGTCAGGTAGTTCATCGCCTGATTCGCCAGGCAGGCCACCTGCACATCGAGCAACGCCATGTCGACATGCTGGCCCACTCCAGTCTGCTCGCGATGGGCGAGGGCAGCGAGGATCGCCACCGTGGAATACAACCCGGTAAGGATGTCGGTCAGCGCCACCCCTACCTTGACCGGGCCCGCACCTTCCTCACCTTCCGGGCGGCCGGTCAGGCTCATCAGCCCGCCCAACCCCTGGATCATGAAGTCATAACCCGCGCGCCTTGCATAAGGCCCGGTCTGGCCGAACCCGGTGATGGAACAATAGATAAGCCGCGGGTTGATCGCCTTCAAGCTCTGGTAGTCCAGACCGTAGGCAGCCAACCCACCAACCTTGAAGTTCTCGATGACGATATCGGACTTCGCCGCCAACTCACGCACCAGGCGCTGCCCCTCGGCCTGTGTGAAGTCGATGGTAACCGAGCGCTTGTTGCGGTTGGCCGACAGGTAATAGGCCGCCTCACTGGTGTTCTCACCCTCGGCATCCTTGAGGAAGGGTGGCCCCCATGAGCGGGTATCGTCACCACTGCCAGGGCGCTCGACTTTGATCACATCGGCACCAAGGTCAGCGAGAATCTGGCCAGACCATGGGCCGGCCAACACGCGAGAAAGGTCCAGCACCCGCAGATGTGATAGCGCGCCCATGGGCTGACTCCTTATCAATAGAAGGCCTGGATGCCGGTCTGCGCGCGCCCCAGGATCAGTGCATGCACATCGTGAGTACCTTCATAGGTGTTGACCACCTCCAGGTTGACCAGGTGACGAGCCACGCCGAACTCATCGGAAATGCCATTGCCACCCAGCATGTCACGCGCCATGCGGGCAATATCCAGCGCCTTACCACAGGAGTTGCGCTTCATGATCGACGTGATCTCCACTGCAGCTGTGCCTTCGTCCTTCATGCGCCCCAGACGCAGGCAGCCCTGCAGTGCCAGGGTGATTTCCGTCTGCATGTCGGCCAGCTTCTTCTGGATCAACTGGTTGGCAGCCAACGGGCGACCGAATTGCTGACGGTCCAGGGTGTACTGACGCGCGGTGTGCCAGCAGGCTTCCGCAGCGCCCAGCGCACCCCAGGAGATACCATAGCGGGCGGAGTTCAGGCAGGTGAACGGGCCTTTGAGGCCGCGCACATCCGGGAAGATGTTTTCCTCCGGCACGAACACGTTATCCATGACGATTTCGCCAGTTATCGAGGCGCGCAGGCCGACCTTGCCGTGAATCGCCGGCGCGCTGAGACCTTGCCAACCCTTTTCCAGAACAAAGCCACGGATATCACCCGCATCGTCCTTGGCCCAGACCACGAATACATCGGCGATCGGGCTGTTGGTGATCCACATCTTGCTGCCAGTCAGGCGGTAGCCGCCGTCGACCTTCCGGGCACGGGTGATCATCGAACCCGGGTCGGAACCATGGTTGGGCTCGGTCAAGCCGAAGCAACCGATCCACTCGCCGCTGGCCAGCTTGGGCAGGTACTTCTGCTTTTGTGCCTCGGTACCGAACTCGTTGATTGGCACCATCACCAGCGACGACTGCACACTCATCATCGAACGATAACCCGAGTCGATGCGCTCCACCTCGCGAGCAATCAGGCCATAGCACACGTAGTTCAAGCCACTGCCACCGTATTGCTCGGGAATGGTGGCGCCCAGCAACCCGACCTCACCCATTTCACGGAAGATCGCCGGGTCGGTCTGTTCATGACGGAAGGCCTCGAGCACACGCGGGGCCAGCTTGTCCTGGGCGAACTGATAAGCGCTGTCACGCACCATGCGCTCTTCTTCAGTGAGCTGCTGATCGAGCAGCAGTGGGTCGATCCAGTTGAAGCTTGCTTTACCGGCCATGAGCGAAATCCTCGAAATAGGGGGCAGTTTCTTGTGCCTTTGAGCCTAGGCCTGATCGGCCGCCGGGACAAACGAGGATTGCGCACCAATTAGTGATAATTTGTCACTTCGTAAATCGGCAAAACGCCATATTGACAGCCTTACGAGTGAGGTTGACGTACATGCGCCGCAAGATCCCCAGTACCGCCGCTCTGGTTTGCTTCGAGGCGGCGGCGCGCAACGAGAGCTTTACCAAGGCCGCCCAGGAACTCGCCCTGACCCAGGGTGCCGTCTGTCGGCAGATAGGCGGCCTGGAAGCCTTCCTCAATGTGGAACTGTTCCGCCGCTCGCGCCGCGGCGTGAAGCTGACCGAAGCCGGCCTTTCCTACAGCCGCCAGGTGGCTGCCCAACTGGACGCGGTAGAGCGCGACACCTTGTCGGTAATGCGCCAGCAGGGCGCCAACGTGATCGAGCTGGCCGTGGTACCCACCTTCGGCACCCAATGGCTGCTACCGCGGCTCAAGGACTTCCAGCAGCGCCACCCGGAGGTCACGGTAAACCTCACCAACCGCACCCGGCCATTCCTGTTTGCCGACACCACCTTCGATGCCGCTATCTACTTCGGCGATGCCGACTGGTCCGGCACCCAGTCGCACCGGCTGATGGGGGAAAACCCGGTACCGGTGTGCAGCCCGTCGCTGCTGGACGGGCAGGGCTCACTCGACGCTCAGCGTATTGCCCAACTGCCGTTGCTGCAGCAGAGCACGCGCCCCTATGCCTGGCGGCAATGGTTCGGCAGCGTCGGCATGAATGTGGAACGCGACATGACAGGCCCGCGCTATGAACTATTCTCGATGCTCGCCCAGGCGGCCATGCATGAGATGGGCATCGCCCTGATTCCACCGTTCCTGATCCAGCGCGAGTTGGAGGAGGGTAGGTTGGTGGTCGCTAACAGGCATGCCCTGAGTAGTGACAAGGCCTACTATCTGATGATTCCGGAGCGCAAAGTGGAGTCGGCTTCGCTACGCGCCTTCCGTGACTGGCTGGTAAGCCAGGCCCAGGCGTACACGGCCAAGACGTGAGCAGTCATGATAAATTGACTTCGTAGTCAATTATTTTTAACACCTACAGATATATGTATTTGTCGCATATACATAAACTGTTATGCAGTAGCAAAAATCCGCTTTAACCCTGCTTACGGCGCGGCTTCGCGGGTTATTTTGCGACATTCACCAAGCCGTAAGCGAATCAACCGCAAATTTTTTGTTTTTTTCTCCTAATCTGCCAATAGCCTATGTTTGACAGGCTGCAGCCTGGCCGTTGCGACATACGGTCACAGGGTGACTTGTAGTTTTAACTTCGTTTCGCTCCAGAACCGGTTGAAGGCCTCTGGCTTCGTCTGCAAAATGCTTCGCCCGCCCGGGATTCGGCGGGTCGGCGCTCCACAGCCGCCCCAGCGCACCATCCGAAGTGCGCTGGCTTTTAAAAAGACAAAAGGTCACCGCAGGAGAAATAGTCGTGCACATTGGTGTTCCTCTCGAGACGCAGACCGGTGAGACAAGGGTCGCTGCGACCCCGGAAACCATCAAGAAACTGATTGGCCAGGGCCATCAGGTCACCGTCCAACGGGGGGCAGGGCTCAATGCCAGCATTCCGGACAGTGCCTATGAGGCCGTGGGTGCTTCCCTGGGGAGTGCAGCCGATGCCTACGGCGCCCAATTGGTGCTCAAAGTGGTCGCCCCCAACGACCAGGAACTGGCCCTGATCAACAGTGGCAGCCTCCTGGTGGGCATGCTCAACCCCTTCAACAGCGAGCTGATCGGCAAGATGGCCGAGCGCGGCATTACCGCGTTCGCCCTGGAAGCCGCGCCGCGCACCTCGCGGGCGCAGAGCCTGGACGTGCTGTCGTCGCAGGCCAACATCGCCGGTTACAAGGCGGTGTTGCTGGCTGCCCATCACTACCCACGCTTCATGCCCATGCTCATGACCGCCGCCGGTACCGTCAAGGCCGCGCGCGTGCTGATCCTGGGCGCGGGCGTTGCCGGCCTGCAGGCCATTGCCACGGCCAAGCGCCTGGGCGCGGTGATCGAGGCATCCGACGTACGCCCGGCCGTGAAGGAGCAGATCGAGTCGCTGGGCGCCAAGTTCATCGACGTACCCTACGAAACCGATGAAGAGCGCGAATGCGCCGAAGGTGTCGGCGGTTATGCCCGGCCGATGCCGGCAAGCTGGATGCAACGCCAGGCCCAGGCCGTGCACGAGCGCGCCAAGCAGGCGGATATCGTCATTACCACTGCGCTGATCCCGGGGCGCAAGGCGCCGACCCTGCTCAGCGCCGAAACCGTCGCGCAGATGAAGCCCGGCTCGGTGGTCATCGACCTCGCAGCAGCCCAAGGCGGCAACTGCCCACTGACTGTCGCCGACCAGGTGGTACAGGAGAACGGCGTGATCATCGTTGGCCCGACCAACCTGCCGGCCCAAGTGGGCGCCGATGCCTCGGCACTGTATGCACGCAACCTGCTGGACTTCATGAAGCTGCTGTTCGACAAGGACGGCGCGCTGGTCATCAACCTCGAAGACGACATCGTCGCGGCCTGCTTGATGTGCCGTGATGGTCAGGTCGTCCGCAAGAACGGCTAAGGAGCACGACAATGGAAGACATGCTGATTTCCCATGGCATCTACAACCTGATCATCTTCGTGCTGGCCATCTATGTGGGCTACCACGTGGTGTGGAACGTCACCCCGGCACTGCACACTCCGCTGATGGCCGTGACCAACGCCATCTCTGCAATCGTCATCGTCGGCGCCATGCTGGCCGCCGCCCTGACGGTGACCCCGGCCGGCAAGCTGATGGGCACCCTGGCAGTGGCCCTGGCCGCAGTCAACGTGTTCGGTGGCTTCCTGGTCACCCGTCGCATGCTTGAGATGTTCAAGAAGAAAACCAAGAACGAGGCGCAGAAGTAAGCATGAGCATGAATCTGGTAACGCTCCTCTACCTCGTCGCCTCGGTGTGCTTCATCCAGGCGCTCAAGGGCCTGTCGCACCCGACTACCTCGCGGCGCGGCAACCTGTTCGGCATGATCGGCATGGGTATCGCCATCGTCACTACGGTCGGCCTCATTTATAAGCTCGGGGCCGAGCTTGCCACCGCCGGCATCGGCTACGTCCTCGTTGGCTTGCTGGTCGGCGGCACCGCCGGTTCGATCATGGCCAAGCGCGTCGAGATGACCAAAATGCCGGAACTGGTCGCCTTCATGCACAGCATGATCGGCCTGGCAGCGGTGTTCATCGCCATCGCCGCGGTGCTGGAACCGCAATCGATGGGCATCGTTGCCGCCATGAGCGACCCGATCCCCACCGGCAACCGTCTGGAGCTGTTCCTCGGCGCAGCCATTGGTGCCATTACCTTCTCCGGCTCGGTGATCGCCTTCGGCAAGCTGTCGGGCAAGTACAAGTTCCGCCTGTTCCAGGGCGCACCGGTACAGTTCACCGGCCAGCACAAGCTGAACCTGATCCTCGGCCTGACCACCATCGCCCTGGGCCTGCTGTTCACCTTCACTGGCCACTACAGTGCCTTCACCCTGATGCTGGTATTGGCCTTCATCATGGGCGTGCTGATCATTATTCCGATCGGGGGCGCCGACATGCCGGTGGTGGTGTCGATGCTTAACAGCTATTCGGGCTGGGCAGCGGCCGGTATCGGCTTCTCGCTGAACAACTCGATGCTGATCATCGCAGGCTCTCTGGTCGGCTCGTCCGGTGCCATCCTTTCGTACATCATGTGCAAGGCGATGAACCGTTCGTTCTTCAACGTCATCCTCGGTGGCTTCGGTGGTGATACCGATGCTGGCGCGGCGCAAGGCTCCAAAGAGCAGCGCCCGGTGAAGTCTGGCTCGGCCGACGATGCCACCTTCCTGCTCAGCAACGCCGACAGCGTGATCATCGTCCCTGGCTACGGCCTGGCGGTGGCTCGCGCCCAGCACGCGCTCAAGGAACTGACCGAGAAGCTGAGCCACAACGGTGTGACCGTGAAGTACGCGATCCACCCGGTGGCCGGCCGTATGCCAGGGCACATGAACGTGCTGCTGGCGGAGGCCGAAGTGCCGTACGACCAAGTGTTCGAGATGGAAGACATCAACGCCGAGTTCGGCCAGGCCGATGTGGTGCTGGTGCTGGGCGCCAACGACGTGGTCAACCCTGCGGCGAAGAACGACCCCAAGTCGCCGATCGCCGGCATGCCGATCCTCGAAGCGTTCAAGGCCAAGACCATCATCGTCAACAAGCGCTCCATGGCCAGCGGCTATGCCGGCCTGGACAACGAACTGTTCTACCTCGACAAGACCATGATGGTGTTCGGCGACGCCAAGAAAGTCATCGAAGACATGGTCAAGGCGGTGGAGTGACAACGCCCGCTGCAAACCAGTTGATATAAAGGAAGCCCCGGTCAGAATCTGCCGGGGCTTTTCTTTTATTGATCCGGATCAACGGCTCTATTCCAAGGCTTCTCATACGACCATGGTCGTGGGACGGCAAGGGGCGAAGTCTCTAGACTGCGCTGCAGTAGTTTCAGTAGCCCGAGATAACAATCCATGTACCGTGATCGTATCCGCTTGTCCTCCCTGCACAGCAAGGTAATGAGTGCGGCTGATGCCGCTGGTCTGATCGAGGACGGCATGACCGTCGGCATGAGCGGTTTCACCCGCGCCGGCGAAGCCAAGGCCGTACCACATGCACTGGCCGAACGTGCCAAGCAGTCGCCACTGAAAATCAGCCTGATGACCGGCGCCAGCCTGGGCAACGACCTGGACAAGCAACTGACCGAGGCCGGCGTGCTGGCTCGCCGCATGCCGTTCCAGGTCGACAGCACCCTGCGCAAGGCCATCAACGACGGCCAAGTGATGTTCATCGACCAGCACCTGTCGGAAACCGTCGAGCAACTGCGCAACCAGCAGTTGAAGCTGCCGGACATCGCGGTCATCGAAGCCGTGGCCATCACCGAGCAGGGCCACATCGTGCCAACCACCTCGGTGGGCAACTCCGCCAGCTTCGCGATCTTCGCCAAGCAGGTGATTGTCGAGATCAACCTCTCGCACAACACCAACCTCGAAGGCCTGCACGACATCTATATCCCGACCTACCGCCCGACCCGCACGCCAATCCCGCTGGTCAAGGTCGACGACCGTATCGGCAGCACCGCCATCCCGATCGACCCGGCCAAGATCGTCGGCATCGTCATCAGCGACCAGCCGGACTCGCCGTCCACCGTACTGCCTCCGGATGACGAAACCCAGGGCATCGCCGACCACCTGATCAACTTCTTCAAGAAAGAAGTCGAGGCCGGCCGCATGACCAACAAGCTCGGCCCGCTGCAGGCCGGTATCGGCAGCATTGCCAACGCAGTGATGTGCGGCCTGATCGAGTCGCCGTTCGAAGACCTGACCATGTACTCCGAAGTACTGCAGGACTCCACCTTCGACCTGATCGACGCCGGCAAGCTGAGCTTCGCCTCGGGCAGCTCGATCACCTTGTCGACCCGCCGCAACGCCGACGTGTTCGGCAACCTGGAGCGTTACAAGGACAAGCTGGTACTGCGCCCGCAAGAAATCTCCAACCACCCGGAGGTGGTCCGTCGCCTGGGCATCATCGGTATCAACACCGCGCTTGAGTTCGATATCTACGGCAACGTCAATTCCACACACGTGTGCGGTACCAAGATGATGAACGGCATCGGCGGCTCGGGTGACTTCGCCCGTAACGCCCATCTGGCCGTGTTCGTCACCAAGTCGATTGCCAAGGGTGGGGCGATTTCCAGCGTGGTGCCGATGGTCAGCCATGTCGACCATACCGAGCACGATGTGGACATCCTGGTCACCGAGCAAGGCTTGGCCGACCTGCGCGGCCTGGCGCCACGCGAGCGCGCCAGGGCGATCATCGACAACTGTGTGCACCCGGACTACCGCGCAGCACTGAACGACTACTTCGATCGCGCCTGCCAGCGTGGCGGCCATACCCCGCACATCCTGCGTGAAGCCCTGAGTTGGCACGAGAACCTGGAAGAAACCGGGCGCATGCTGGCTAGCTGATACAGATGTGGTACGGAACGGCGGCCCTGCTCCCGCTGTTCCGGCTTCTTCACATGCTCGCTAGCGAATGGGCCATAACAGTCCAACCCGTCTATCAAGATACCTGGTCGCCGTTACTCAGTTAATCTGTACTACTGTACTGGTAATTTCACGCCTTCCTGGCAGACAAATACCTTTATTTTAATGAAAATGCACCAAATAAGGGCAGACCAGTACAGTTACGCCAATTTCGAGTGCAACAGTAGGGTTACACAGTTAACTGGACCATCGTCTTTCAACTGAACTGTATCTACTGTTATGGACGACAGAGGAGGATCATTGGCATCAGTTAAATCACTACCTAATCCCGCCATAAGCGGAAGGATGAAACATCATGGAACGTACCCTCAGTTCCGGTCTGGTTTTTGAAAGCAACGCCCAACAATCCAACGCTTCGCTGCCGCTGCGCGCTCTGTCCACCTTGCTGCTGTGGCAGCGCCGCATGGCCAGCCGCCGTCAACTGGCTCGCCTGGACGCCCGCCTGCTGGCCGACGCCGGTATCAGCGAGTCGCAGCGTTACGAAGAGCTGAGCAAGCCATTCTGGCGCTAAGCTCCGGCTTGCCGGCTTCGGTCGGCACCGCGAATTCCCGAAACCCGTTGCAGGTGACTGCGACGGGTTTTTTGTTTGCAGGCGGCATGCCAGAGCCTTTTACAAGCGAACCTGTACAGTTTTAAAAATCATAAAACAGACCAGAACAGTTTATTGGTGCGCTGTTCATTAACATCCAGAAACACCGGCGCATGATACGCTTGGCGTAACAGTCTGGTAGAACGCACTGTTGAAAAGTACCGCGACGAGCTGTGCGAGCGTCCGATAAAGCAGAACCACCCGACCCTAGTCCAGGAGTCCACGATCATGTCCCGTAAATACCTGATTGGCGCCGCCCTGATGCTGAGCCTGGCCGGCACCGCAAACGCCACCAGCTTCGTTGTCACCACCGACGCCGTCGTTGGCGCAGTGGCCGCGTCCACCGATGCCACTTCCGATATTTCCTCCTCGTTCCGTGACGACAAGATCGTCCAGGCCGCCCGTGACGACGCCGCCAGCTTCGTTGGCAGCCAGGGCGACATCCGCGGTGCCAAGCTGGAAAGCGCTTTCCTGCACATCCGCTCGCAGATGCCAACCCTGCAGGCCAGCGACGCGCAACTGGCCCAGGCCATTCTGGCGCTCTGACCCCGCCTGAGCCGTTCAGCTGTGCTGGTCACCACCAGCACAGCCGTACTCACCATTGCCGCCCACGTTTCCAGCTGTTGTAGAGCCCATGCGTTATCTGTTGCCGTTGCTGTTCTCCGTTATTGGCATGGCCAGCGCCCATGCCATGGATACCACTACGCAAAGCCTGGTCATCACCGGCTATGTCACCAGCCAGGTCACCAGCGCACCGTTCGACCGCAAACTGGTCCGCCAGGCCCAGGACGATGCCGCTGCCTTCGTCGCCAGCGACGGCCAGATCCGCGGTGCACGGCTGGAGGCAGCACTGGAATCATTACGCCACAATTGCGCACGGCATACCGTCGGCGATCTGGAACTGGCGCAAGCAATTCTCGTCCAATAATTAAATCTGACTCCCTGTATTTTTCGGAGATGCTCCATGCGTAAACCGCTGATTGCCGCTACCCTCGGCATGCTGCTGCTGGCCGACCTGGCCCAGGCACAGACCCTGGTGGCCACCAGCAATATCATCGTGCGCGCCTTTGGCCGTTCGATCGATTTCACCTCTGACACCACCACTTCGATCCGCGATTCAAAAGTGGTGCGCGAAGCCCATGACGACGCCGCCAGCTTTGTCGCCAGCAACGGTGACATCCGCGGCGCCCAGCTTGAGGCTGCCTTCAACACCCTGCGCGAGCGCGTGCCGCAAGCGCGTGACGCCAGCGACCAGGTACTGGCTGAAGCCATCCTCGCGCTGTGAACCGCGTGCGCGCCTGGCTGCTCGGCTGCGCCCTGACGCTGCTCGGCACGCCCGCCCTGGCCGACCTGCAGCTTGAGCTGCAGGCGTCCGGCCTCGATTCACAGCAGGCCCTGGCCACTCAGGCTCTGCTCGACGAAGCCATGGGCAAGCTGCCCCCCAGCTTCAAGCAAAAGCTGAACCGCCGAGTGCGGGTCAACTGGAGCGACAATATGCCGGCCGACGCCTATGGCCAGGCATCGCTGGTCTCTACCCTCGAACTCAATCGTCGCCTGCTGCCCAGCCTCACCGATGGCAGTGCAGCCACCGAACGCACCAACCGCCCGCATGGCACGGTGCGAGAAGAACTGCTGGCCACCGTGCTGCACGAACTCACCCATATCTATGACCGTGCCCGGCTGTGGCCCAGCGCCGAGAACGCGCTGATCGCCCGTTGCAAGCGCCAGCAAGGTACGTTGGGCAAGGTCGGCCTGCCCGAAGCATGCCGTGGCCAGGCCGAGCGCCGCTTCACCCTCAGCGACGACCCGCGCCTGCTCGACCTGGCCGGCTGGCAGCAGTACGTGGGCCGACGCGGCGAGCGCGAGCAGCACAACGGCCAGTTCGTTCGCAGCCCCGACAGCTATGAACTGAGCAGCCCCAAGGAGTACATCGCGGTCAACATGGAGTACTTCCTCCTCGACCCGAGCTACGGCTGCCGCCGCCCGGCGCTGAACCAGTACCTGCGCGAACACTTCGGCTGGGCACCACAGCAGGACAGCTGCGCCAAGGGCCTGCCGTTCATCAATGCCGGCAGCGACTTCGGCCGCCAGCCGCTGGGCGAAATCGACCCCGAGCGGGTCTATGAGGTGGACTACCTGCTGGCCGAAGCCAACCAGAACCTGGTCAGCCGCTGGGGCCACAGCATGCTGCGCCTCGTGATCTGCAAGCCGGGCCGCCCACGCGGGCCGGACTGCCGCCTGGACCTCGACCAGAGCCTGGTGCTGTCGTACCGCGCCTTCGTCAACGATGTACAGCTTTCCAGCTGGGACGGCCTGGTCGGTGCCTACCCCTCGCGTCTGTTCGTGCTGCCGCTGGGCCAGGTGATCGACGAGTACACCAAGACCGAACTGCGCAGCCTGGCCTCGGTGCCCTTGCGGCTCGACCGCGACGAGATCGAGAACCTAGTGCGTCAGGCCGCCGAAATGCACTGGAGCTACGATGGTAACTACTGGTTCCTGTCCAACAATTGCGCAGTAGAGTCGTTGAAGCTGCTGCGCAGCGGCACCGCCAACCCGCGCCTGAACGACCTCGACAGCATCATGCCCAATGGCTTGCTGGCTGTGCTCAAGGGCAGGGGGCTTGCCGACACCAGCGTGCTCGACGACCCCCGCGAAGCGTTGCGCCTGGGTTATCGCTTCGACTCCTACCGTGACCGTTACCAGGCCATGTTCGAGGTGTTGAAGAAGCAGTTGCCAATAAAGCAGGACAAGGTCGAGGACTGGCTGGCCCTGGACGCCGAGCAACGGCGGGCCTGGTTCGCCCAGGCCGACCTGCGTACCAGCGCCGCCTTGCTGCTGCTTGAACAGGCCAGCTTGCGCCGGCAACTGCTGCTGGCCCAGGACGAGGTCAAGCAGCGTTACCTGAACGCCGCCGCGCTGAAGGATGGCAGCGTCAGCAAGGCCGATGCGACCCTCAGGCAGATGCTTGCCAACAGTGGCTTCCTCAGCCGCCCGGCAGAGTTGCTCGACAGCAAGGGCTACGGGCTGCCGCAGCCGCAGGAGCGCAAGCATCTGGAGCAGGTCAGCAGCGAGCGGCAAGCGCAGTTGCTGCGCTTGAGCACGAGCCTGGACAAAGAGGTGAGGGCGCTGCTGGAGCCGTCGCGGGCCAAGGAAATTGTGGCGGTGGAAGCCAATGTGAAGCAGGTGGGCGAACATCTGCGGGCGCTGCACAAGGCCGCCGGTGGCCTGCAATTGTAACGTCCACTGTGCCGGTCTCTTCGCGGGCATGCCCGCTCCCACAGGATCTGTACAACACCTGAGATCTGCGCCGTCACTGTGGGGAGCGGGTTTACCCGCGAAAGGGCCGGCACAGACAGCACAAAGCCTACAGGTTCTCCTCGGCCTCCGAAGGCAAATCCTCATCCAGATGCAACCAAGGCAACCGGCTACCCACCCAGATATGCCGGTTGGCCCTGACCCGTTCCGGGTGGTCCAGCGTCGCCACCGTCACATCCACCGTCTCCGGGCTATGTGTAGTCACCAACGCCACATGCGCCCCGCAATGCCCACAAAAGTACCGGCTGCAACTGGCCGGCGCCACATAGCAGTTCGGCTCGCCCGCCAGCCACCGGAACCCCGAGCGGGGCAGGGTGAGCCAGGTCACCACCAGCCCGCCACTGACCCGCCGGCAGATCGAACAATGGCAATGGGCAATGTCCGTCAGGTCGCCCTCCAACCGATAACGCAAGGCGCCACAATGGCAGCCACCCTCGGTCACATCCTGCATCACCTACCTCTCGTCACCTTTGCTTCGGCGAAAGCTGGCTGAAAGCTTGCCCTCATAGGATAGCCCCCACTACCGGCACAAGACCGGTCAGCCAGGGCACCCGGTAACCACCGCGCCCGGCCCAATCAACAACAACAATGGTGATTCTGATGTATTCCTGTGCCCGACTTTCCGTAGCCCCTCTCCGCATGCTCCCTGCACAGCGCCAAGCGCGCTGATCCGCCCGAATCGACGTTCCTTTCGCCGCGCCACGCCTGGAGTATTGCCATGCTGACCTTCCTCGGCTTTGCCATGGTCATCACCTTCATGTACCTGATCATGACCAAGCGCCTGTCGGCCTTGATCGCGCTGATCCTGGTACCGATCCTGTTCGCCCTGTTCGGCGGTTTTTCCGCCAAGATCGGCCCGATGATGCTCGAGGGCATCAGCAAGCTCGCACCTACCGGCGTGATGCTGATGTTCGCCATCCTCTATTTCGCCCTGATGATCGATTCCGGCCTGTTCGACCCGGCCGTGCGCAAGATCCTCAAGCTGGTCAAGGGCGATCCGCTGAAAGTGTCCGTCGGCACCGCGGTACTGGCCCTGGTGGTCTCGCTCGACGGTGACGGCGCCACCACCTACATGATCTGCTGCGCCGCCATGCTGCCAATGTACAGTCGCCTGGGCATGAGCCCGCGGATCATGGCCGGCCTGATCATTCTCGCCGGCGGGGTAATGAACATGACCCCCTGGGGTGGCCCGACCGCCCGCGCCGCCAGCGCCCTGCACGTGGACCCGTCGGACATCTTCGTGCCGATGATCCCCGCCATGCTGTTCGGTGTGCTGGCGATCCTGGCCATCGCCTACATGTACGGCAAGCGCGAACGTGCCCGCCTGGGCGAGTTGCACCTGCCCACCGACGACATCGACCACAGCCAAATTACCGTTTCGCAGTACCCGGACGCGCGCCGGCCAAAATTGCTGTACTTCAACGGTGCCCTGACCGCTGCCCTGATGGTCGCGCTGATTGCCGGCGTGTTGCCGCTGCCCGTGCTGTTCATGATCGCCTTCAGCATCGCCATGATCGTCAACTACCCGTGCCTGCAGCAGCAGAAAGACCGCATCGCCGCCCACGCCGGCAGCGTGCTGGCGGTCACCGGGCTGATCTTTGCCGCCGGCATCTTCACCGGCATCCTGTCGGGCACCGGCATGGTCGACGCCATGTCCAAGAGCCTGCTGTCGGTCATCCCCGAGGCGTTGGGCCCATACCTCGCGGTGATAACCGCGATCGTGAGCATGCCGTTCACCTTCTTCATGTCCAACGACGCATTCTACTATGGCGTGCTACCGGTGCTGGCCGAAGCTGCCAGCCACTACGGCATCAGCCCGGTGGAAATGGCCCGTGCGTCGATCGTCGGGCAGCCGGTACACCTGCTAAGCCCCCTGGTACCCTCCACCTACCTGCTGGTGGCCCTGGCCGGGATCGAGTTCGGCGATCATCAGCGCTTTACCTTGAAGTGGGCAGTGCTGGTGTGCCTGTGCATAATGCTCGCCGCGCTGCTGATGGGGATTTTCCCGCTGTTCAGTAGTCTTTAATAAACACGTATTTCCCTAACGCGACGCGCCCGGATCCGGGCGCGTCGCCTTTACCGTTCGAAGGAAGACACATGGAATGGCTGACCAGCCCGGAAATCTGGGTTGCCTTTTTTACCCTTACCGCGCTTGAGATCGTCCTCGGTATCGACAACATCATCATGATCTCGATTCTGGTCAGCCGCATGCCCAAGCACATACAGCCGCGCACCCGGATCTTCGGCCTGGCCCTGGCAATGGTCACTCGTATCATGCTGCTGCTGTCGATCACCTGGGTCATGCGCCTTACCGCCGACCTGTTCGTGGTCCTGGGCCAGGGCATCTCCGGGCGGGACCTGATCCTGTTCTTTGGTGGCCTGTTCCTGCTGTGGAAAAGCTCGCAAGAGATCTATCACGGCCTGGAAGGCGAGGACGAAAACCCGGAAGAACCGAAAGGCGCGGGTGGCAAGTTCTTCTACACCATCATCCAGATCGCCATCATCGACATCGTGTTCTCGCTGGACTCGGTGATCACTGCGGTGGGCATGGTGTCCCACGTACCGGTGATGATCGCCGCGATCATCGTCGCCGTGCTGGTGATGATGCTGTGCGCTGGCACCATCAGCGATTTCATCGACAAACATCCGTCGTTGAAAATGCTCGCACTATCGTTCCTGATCGTGGTCGGTACCGTGCTGATCGCCGAATCTTTCGACGTACATGTGCCTAAAGGCTATGTCTACTTCGCCATGGCGTTCTCGCTGGCGGTGGAAGCCATCAACATCCGCATGCGAACTGCCTTGGCCCGCAAGAACGGCAAAGAGCACGAGCCAGTGAAACTGCGCAAGGACATTCCGGGTCAATAAGATCAGGAAGTGCAGGACAAAGGGCCCTTCGGGCCCTTTTTTCATTTCCGCCATATTTCAAACAAATGACAGCCATGCGAAGCTGGCGACAGCTCCGCAGAACAACTAAAGCTTTGAGTGAGCACTGAAAATTCTTCAAATGCTCACGCTTCGTCTCTTGGCCCTCTGGGCCAATGCAACAGGGGGCCGTCGCCATGCTGACCCTGCTCAACCTGCTCTCGGCCGTTACGCTTCTGGTCTGGGGCACCCACATCGTTCGTACCGGCATACTCCGGGTATTCGGCTCGAGCCTGCGGCGCATCATCAGCCAGAACATGAGCAAACGCCCGCTCGCGTTCGTCGCAGGCATTCTGGTCACAGCCCTGGTGCAAAGCAGCAACGCCACAGCCATGTTGGTCACCTCGTTCGTCGGCCAAGGCCTGATGGCCATGACCCCGGCCTTGGCAATCATGCTCGGCGCCGACGTGGGTACCGCGCTGATGGCCCGGGTGCTGACCCTGGACCTGTCCTGGCTGTCGCCGCTGCTGATCTTCCTGGGTGTGATCTTCTTCCTCTCGCGCAAGCAGACGCGGGCGGGCCAGCTGGGCAGGGTAGGGATCGGGCTTGGCCTGATCATCCTGGCACTTGAGCTGATCGTGCAGGCAGCTACACCGATTACCCACGCCCAGGGCGTGAAGGTGCTGTTCGCTTCGCTCACCGGCGACATCATGCTCGACGCCCTGGTCGGCGCACTGTTCGCCATGATTTCCTATTCCAGCCTGGCCGCCGTGCTGCTCACCGCGACACTGGCCGGCGCCGAAGTGATCAGCCTGCCAGTGGCCATCGGCCTGGTGGTGGGCGCCAACATCGGCAGCGGATTGCTGGCCTTCATCAGCACCAGCATGCAGAACGCCGCTGGACGCCGTGTGGCCCTGGGCAGCCTGCTGTACAAGCTGATCGGCTTGCTGCTGATCATCCCAGTGCTGCACCCGCTGGTGGGTTGGATGGACTCACTGAGCTTCAGCCCACAGGAGCTGGTCATCGGCTTCCACCTGCTCTACAACACGCTGCGTTGCCTGATCATGCTGCCCACGGTCAAACCCATGGGCAGGCTGTGCAACAGCCTGCTGCCCGAACGGGAAAACGGCAACGGCCAGATTCGCCCGCGCCATCTCGACACCTCGGCGCTGGAAACACCCAGCCTGGCCCTGGCCAACGCCTCCCGCGAAACCCTGCGCCTGGGCGATATCGTCGACAGCCTGCTCGAAGCCATGCTCGGTGCCCTGCGCGGTACCCAGGCCGCCTTGCCGCAGCAGGTCCGCGCCCTGGGCGAGGACGCCGAAGCCTTGTACAGCGCGATCAAGCTGTACCTGGCGCAGATTTCACGTGAAGGCCTCAGCGAACAGGACAACCGCCGCTGGGCAGAAATCATCGAACTGGCGATCAACCTCAAGCTGGCCTGCGACCTGATCGAGCGTATGCTGCGCAAGGTCCAGCAGCAGAAAACCAGCCAGCGCCGGGAGTTCTCCCAGGTGGGCCTTGAAGAACTCACCGGCTTGCAGGAACAGCTGCTGGCCAACCTGCGCCTGGGTTTGTCGGTGTTTCTCAGTGCCGACCCGGAAAGCGCCCGTCTGCTGCTGCGGGAAAAACGCCGATTTCGCGCACAGGAACGGCGCCTTGCCCACGCCCATGTCAGCCGCCTGCAGCGCAAGGTAGTGCAAAGTATCGAGACCAGTTCGCTACACTTGGAGCTGATCGCCGACATGAAACGGTTGAACTCTTTGTTCTGTAGCAGTGCCTATGTGGTACTGGGCGGCTCGGACACGGGCGGGCTGATGCTCGACAGCGTGCCGGACGAAGCCCGCCTGCCGTGATTTCGCCTACCTGAGGACCCAAGCTCGCCCATGCGTTGCCTGATGTTCGTATGCCTGCTGATCTGCAGCCTGCCCTCATTCGCCCTCGACCGCTCGCGAGTTGAAGGTTACCTGTTGCCCAACGGCCTGCAGGTCATCCTGAAAAACGGCTATGAACGTGACCATGTAGCGATTCGTCTGGTGGTCGGCGTCGGCCTGGATGACTTCAATTGCGAGCAGAAAGAGCTGCCGCACCTGCTCGAGCACCTGCTGTTCAGCGGCATCGACGCAACCGGCGAGGGTGGCCTGGAAGAGCGCCTGCAATCGCTGGGAGGCGAGTGGAATGCCTACACCAGCAGCGCCGACACCACCTTCGTCATCGAAGCCCCGGCGCGCAACCAGCGCAAAGTCCTCGACCTGCTACTGGCGGTGATCCACGAAACCCGCATAGATGCCAAGGCCCTGGCCACCGCCAAGCGCATCATCGAGCGTGAAGATGGCGGCCATTATGGCCACCTGCAGCGCTGGCTCGACCGCCAGGACATCGGCCACCCCGCCAGCGACCAGTTGGCCACCGAGCTAGGCCTGAAATGCCCGGAGCGCTCCAACCTCGACGACATGACCCTGGAGCAGGTGAACACCTTGCGTGACCGCTGGTACGCGGCCAACAACATGACCCTGATCGTGGTCGGCGGCCTCGACCGCCTGCTGCCGGCCTACCTGGAGCGCACCTTTGGCGAATTGCCCGCCACCGAGCCGGAGGAGCGCCGCACCCTGGAAAGCATCGGCCAGCAAGCTGAACAGCGCCGCGACCTGACCCGCGGCTGGCTGGGCGACAGCGTCAAGCTGCACTGGCTGTTCGTCGAGCCGGTGCTAGACAACGACCATCAGGCCACCCTCGACCTGCTGTCGCACTATCTGGATTGGGCGCTGTATGACCAGCTGCGCTTGCGCAACGGGTTGTCCTACGGCCCTTCGGCACAACGCGAGAGCTTCGGCGACACTGGCCTGCTGAGCCTCAATGCCGACCTGGAGCGCGAGGACGTCGACCAGGCGGTCGAGGTGATGCAGAAATTGTTCGATCACCTGCGCAAGGAAGGCCTCGACCCGGACACCTTCGAGCGCATCAAGTACGCCAGCGTCGCCAAGGAAAGCTGGAGCACCCAGGGCAACAGTGCCTTGGCCGACTACTATTGGGGCGCGCTGAACGACTATAGCGACGGACGCTTCGCCAACCCGGTGCGCAAGCTGCGGCAGGTCAGCCTGGCGCAGGCCAACGAGGCGCTGAAGGAACTGCTCAAGGAAGATGGCTATGTGCGTATCGAAAAGCCGTTGCTTGGCTATGATGAACTCTATGGGCTGGTTGCCTTGCTGTTGGGGCTGATCCTGGCAGCGGGGCTGTTGCGCTGGCGTCGGCATGGTCCGGAAAAACCGAGCGGTGCTACACGCGAGCAGTGAAACGACGGTATCCTTTTGCCAGTACCGGCCCATTCGCGGGTATCGCAACGCGGTCCCTGTGGGAGCGGGTTCACCCGCGAAGAAGCCGGCACAGCCACCATATCCTTTCTGTTGTAGCCCCCAATGCCCCAAATCCCCCACATCGTCCAGCGCATCATCGAACTGCTCAAACGCTACCCCGGCATCATCGCGCTCGGCGGTTTCCTCTCCGGCATCGGCAGTTTCATACTAGTCGACCGCCAGGCTGGCCTTGCCAGCTGGGTAGCTGTGCTCATGCTGGTCAGCTGGCTCTGGCTGATGCTGGAAAACACCCTCACCGGCCTGTTCGCGCGCACCTTCAACCGCGAAATACCGCAGCCATTGCTGCGCTATGCGACACAGATGATCCACCAGGAATCGCTGTTCTTCGTACTGCCGTTCTTCTTCATCACCACCACCTGGAACAGCGGCCAGTTGGTGTTCACCGGCCTGCTTGGTGCCGCCGGGCTGATTTCGATCATCGATCCGCTGTACTACAAGTGGCTGGCACCGAGGCGCTGGCTGTTCCTGGCGCTGCATACCCTGACCCTGTTCGCCGCCCTGCTGACCGCGCTGCCGATCATCCTGCACCTGACCACCGCGCAAAGCTTCAAGCTGGCCCTTATCGCAGCCATGGCCCTGTCGTTTCCCAGCCTTGCCAGCAGCTTCCCGATCAACAACTGGCGCCGTGCCGTGGCCCTGGTGCTGGTCACCCTGTCGGTCGGCGGCGGGGGCTGGCTTCTGCGCTCCTGGGTGCCACCAGCAACCTTGTGGATGACCGAAGTGGCGGTCAGTACCGAAGTGCTGAACCGCCAGCCGGGCGATTCGCTGCACGAAATTGCCGCCAGCCGCATCCGTAGCAGCGGCCTGTACGCCTACACCGCGATCAACGCACCACGCGGTCTGAACGAGCGGATCTATCACGTGTGGCAAAAGGACGGCCAGGAAGTTGATCGCATTGCCCTGGACATCCATGGCGGGCGCAAGGAAGGCTACCGGGCCTGGACCCACAAGCAGAACTTCCCGCCGAACCCGGTGGGCAAGTGGCAGGTGAGGGTACTGACAGAGGATGGGCAGGTCATCGGTGTGCTGCGCTTCAAGGTGGTCGATGACGCGCCCGCAGGGTGAGTGTAAGGGGCCCCTTTGCGGCCCATCGCCGGCAAGCCAGCTCCCACCGGGCCAGCGATAACCCGCTCCATGTGGGAGCAACTGTCTTTAGAAATTTATTTTCAAGCGTGCCATTCGGGCAGG
>NZ_JALLKV010000078.1:0-20343 GCF_023093815.1 Pseudomonas sp. PNPG3 | reverse complement strand
ACGTCACTAAAGGCGCGAAACTGGCTTGCTGAAAACCATAGAATCTCCCACAGGGGCGGCGCAGGTTTCAAATACTGCGCCTGACCTGTAAGCGGGTTTACCCGCGAAGAGGTCGGCCCAGGCAACCTAGCTGCAGGCCTGCAATGCCTGCTCGACATCCGCTAGCAGGTCCTCCACGTCCTCCAGCCCCACCGACAGGCGCACCAGCCCCTCCGATATCCCGTGATGGGCCCGCTCCTTCGCGGTATAGCTTGAGTGCGTCATGCTCGCCGGATGCTGCGCCAGCGACTCGGCATCGCCCAGGCTCACCGCCCGCGCAAACAGTTGCAGGGCATTCATGAATCTGCGCCCGGCCTCGATCCCCCCCTTGAGCTCGAACGCGATCATCCCGCCCGGCAAACGCATCTGCCGCTGCGCCAGCTCGTACTGGGCAAACGACGGCAAACCCGGGTAGTGAATCAGCTCCACCTGCGGCTGCCGCGCCAGAGCCTCGGCCACCTGCTGGGCATTTGCGCAATGGCGGTCCATGCGCAGGGCCAAGGTCTTGATACCGCGCATCAGCAGCGACGCATCGTGGGGTGACAGCACCGCCCCGGTCATGTCCTTCAGCCCTTCCAGGCGAATGCGGTCGACCAGCGCCTTGCGCCCCACCACCAGACCGGCAGTGATATCGCCGTGGCCACTCAGGTACTTGGTCGCCGAATGCACCACCAGGTCCGCCCCCAGCTCCAGCGGCCGCTGCAGGTAAGGCGTGCAGTAGGTGTTGTCGACCACCACATGCGCATCGTGCCCGCGCACCGCTTCGGCCACCGCGGCGATATCCACCAACTGCATGTTGGGGTTGGCCGGCGTTTCGAAGTAGATCATCCGCGTTTTGCTGTTGATCGCCGCTTTCAGGGCCTTGGCATCGTTCAGGTCGACATGGCGGATCTTCACCCCGAATTCGCCAATGCCATGGTGCAGGAAAGCAAAAGTGCAGCCGTACAATGTACGCCCGACGATCAGCTCATCACCAGGGCGCAACAGGGTCCAGATCGTCGAGGTGATGGCCCCCATGCCCGACGCCAATGCCAGCCCCGCCTCGCCGCCCTCCAGCGAGGCCATGCGCTGTTCCAGCAGGGCCAAGGTAGGGTTGGAAATGCGGCTGTAGAAATGCCCCGGCTCCTCCCCGGCGAAGCAAGCAGCACCGTATTCGACTGTGGGGAAGGCATAAGTAGCGGTCTGGTACACCGGCGGCACCAGGGCGCCACCGTGGGAAAGCGGATCGTAGCCATGGTGAATGGCCCGCGTGGAAAAACCGGTGTTGTTATGGGAGTCGCGCATGGCAACAGCCTCTTGTGGTTTGCTATAAGCTTATGCCACCGAGCTGCCCGATTTTTTCCAAAATGGCCCACGCATACGCGTGCTTGTTGGAACAAAAACAATAATTACCGGACCAGAAGGGTAAAACATGCCTTCACGCCTCGACCGTACCGACCGCGCCCTGCTCGCTGCCCTGCAGGACAACGCCCGCCTCACCGTTGCCGAACTTGCCGACCAGGTAGCGCTAACCACCTCGCCGTGCTGGCGGCGGGTCAAGTTGCTGGAGGACAACGGCTACATCACCGGCTACCAGGCCATTCTCTCGCCCAAGTCACTGGGGTTTGGCGTCACCGCGTTCGTCAGCATCATGATGGACTCGCACACCAAGGACATGGCACTGGCATTCGAACAGCGGCTGATGGAAATTCCCGAGATTGTCGCCTGCCACAACATCTCCGGGCGCTACGACTTCTTGCTTGAGATCCTGGCGCGGGATCTGGAGTCGTTTGGCGAGTTCACCCGGGAAGTGCTGCAGCGGTTGCCGGGGGTGAAGGAGATCTACTCGAGTTTTTCCTACAAGGCAGTGAAGGAACGGCGGGTGATACCGGTTTCGGAAAAACACATCTGAACGAAATGCACAGTCCGTGCGGGAACAACTGCCTTGCTCAAAATCCAAAGCTCACGCAATCCTTTGTGGGAGCGGCCTTGTGTCGCGAAAGGGCTGCGCAGCAGCCCCAGCAATTTGTGCATCAGTGCTGAGACCCGGGGGCTGCTGTGCAGCCCTTTCGCGACACAAGGCCGCTCCCACAGGAGACCCGCGCATGTATGCCGGGCATAGAAACAAAAAACCCCGCCGAGGCGGGGTTTTTCTTGCAGGCTAGCGCTTAGATCGCGCCACGCTGGCGCAGCACGTCCAGCACCTGCTTCACGCCCTCATCCACGCTCGTGGCCTGGGTATCGATCACAAGGTCGGCATCCAGCGGCACATCGTACGGGAAGCTTTCGCCCGGGATGTTGTCGCCACCAGCAGCGTACAAGCCTTGCGGGTCACGCTCACGGCAGGCCAGCGGCGAGGCCTGGACGTAAACGGTCACCAGGCGCTCCTTGCCGATCAATGCCTTGGCCTGTTCGCGGCCTTCTGCATCCGGGGCCACGAACGCGGCCAGAGTCAGCAGACCGGCTTCGTTGAACTGGCGCGCCACATGGGCGGCGCGGCGCCAGTTCTCGGTGCGGCCGGCACGGTCCTGCGGCAAGCCTTTGTTCAGGTCATGGCGCAGGTTCTGGCCGTCGAGCACGTACACTGCACGGCCCATGTCGAACAGCTTGCGCTCCACGGCGTAGGCCAGGGTGCTCTTGCCGGCGCCGGACAGGCCACTGAACAGCACGGTGGCAGGCTGCTGGCCGAAGCGCAGGGCGCGCTCTTCGGTGGCCACATGGCACAGCTTGCCATGATGGCCGGTGCTGCCGTGCGGCAGGACTGGCGGGGCGATGATCATGCCGGCGCCGACCGTGCCGTTGGTCAGCCGGTCGATGACGATGAACGCACCGGTGGTGCGGTTGCTTTCGTAACCGTCCAGGGCGATCGAGGCGTCCAGGGACACCTTGACGCGGCCGATCTCGTTCAGTTGCAGCGCGCTGGCAGCGCCCTGCTCCAGGGTGTTCACATCGACCTTGTGGGTGATGCTGGCAATCGAGCCCGGCACGTAGCTGGTGGCGCGCTTGATGTCGTATTTCTTGCCTGGGAGCATCGGCTCCTCGGCCATCCACACCAGCATGGCGTCGAACTGGTCGGTGACCGGCGGGACGTTGTCGGCATGTACCAGCAGGTCACCACGGGAGATGTCGATCTCGTCTTCCATGGTCAGGGTCACGGCCTGGCCAGGGCCTGCGTTTTCCAGCTCGCCTTCGTAGGTGACGATGGACTTGACGCGGCTGCTCTTGCCCGACGGCAGCACGACGATTTCATCGCCCTTGTGCACCACGCCGCTGGCGATGGTGCCGGCGAAACCGCGGAAGTTCAGGTTCGGACGGTTGACATACTGCACCGGGAAGCGCAGGTCGGTGAAGTTGCGGTCGGCCGACACTTCGACGGTTTCGAGGATTTCCATCAGCGTCGGGCCGGCGTACCACGGCGAACGCTCGCTGTGGTTGACCACGTTGTCGCCCTTGAGCGCCGACATCGGCACGAAGTGCAGGCTGCTCGGGGTCAGGTTGATGGCTTCGGCGAACTTCAGGTAGTCGGCCTTGATCGACTCGAAGACGTCCTGATCGAAGCCCTTGAGGTCCATCTTGTTGACCGCGACGACGATGTGCTTGATGCCCAGCAGCGAGGCAATGTAGCTGTGGCGGCGGGTCTGGGTCTGCACGCCGTAGCGGGCATCGACCAGAATGATCGCCAGGTCGCAGGTGGACGCGCCGGTAGCCATGTTGCGGGTGTACTGCTCGTGGCCCGGGGTGTCGGCAATGATGAACTTGCGCTTGGCGGTGGAGAAATAGCGGTAGGCGACATCGATGGTGATGCCCTGCTCGCGCTCGGCCTGCAGACCGTCGACCAGCAGCGCCAGGTCGACTTCCTCGCCGGTGGTGCCGACCTTTTTCGAATCGCGGGTGATAGCCTCGAGGTGGTCCTCGTAGATCATCTTCGAGTCGTGCAGCAGGCGCCCGATCAGGGTGCTCTTGCCGTCATCCACGTTGCCGCAGGTGAGAAAACGCAGCAGTTCTTTGCGCTCGTGCTGAGCCAGATAAGCGAGGATGTCTTCGCTGATCAAATCGGATTGGTGCGACATGGAGTAACCCTGAAAATTAGAAGTAGCCCTGACGTTTCTTGTCTTCCATGGAACCGGCGCCATCGTGGTCGATGACTCGGCCCTGGCGCTCGGAAGTGCGCGTCAGGAGCATTTCCTGAATGATGTCGGTGAGCGTCTCGGCTTCCGACTCGACAGCGCCCGTGAGCGGGTAGCAGCCAAGGGTACGGAAACGCACCTTTTTCTTGACGATGCGCGCTTTCTCTTCATCGGTGAGATGTTCGAGGATGCGCTCGTCGTCGATCATGATCAGGGTGCCGTTCTTCTCGATGACTTCACGCTCGGCGGCGAAGTACAGCGGCACGATCGGGATGCCTTCGAGGTAGATGTACTGCCAGATGTCCAGCTCGGTCCAGTTCGACAGCGGGAAGACGCGGATCGACTCGCCCTTGTTGACCTTGCCGTTGTACACGTTCCACAGTTCCGGGCGCTGGTTCTTCGGGTCCCAGCGGTGCTTGCTGTCACGGAACGAGTAAACGCGCTCTTTGGCCCGCGACTTCTCTTCGTCGCGGCGCGCACCACCGAAGGCGGCATCGAAACCATGCTTGTCCAGCGCCTGCTTCAGGCCCTGGGTCTTCATGATGTCGGTGTGCTTGGAGCTGCCATGGGTGAACGGGTTGATGCCCTGCGCCACACCCTCGGGGTTGACGTGGGTGATCAGCTCCAGGCCCATTTCCTCGACCATCTTGTCGCGGAAGCTGTACATCTCCTGGAATTTCCACTGGGTGTCGACGTGCATCACCGGGAACGGCAACTTGCCTGGGAAAAAGGCCTTGCGCGCCAGGTGCAGCATCACGGCGGAATCCTTGCCGATCGAGTACAGCATCACCGGGTTGTCGAACTCGGCGGCCACCTCGCGGATGATGTGGATGCTCTCCGCCTCCAGCTGTTTCAAGTGCGTCAGTTTGTCGACCATGGCTACTCACGAAAAACGATCTTATGGACGGCCTGCGGGCCGTGTTCGAGCGAGCCACTTTATCACAGCGGCTGCTTCTATTTAGGAGGCCGGCTAGATCGAAAAAGTCTAACGATATGACTGCGGGTTTGGGCCAGCAGGCCTGGCCTATTCGCGGGTAAACCCGCTCCCACAGGGATCCCGCAGGCCTGGGATCAACACTGTCCCTGTGGGAGCGGGTTTACCCGCGAAGAAGGCGACGCCGATGTCAGATCGGGTTCGGGCAATCGATGAACAGGTGCTCCACGGCAAAGCGCCGCGCCAGGTATTCACCCAGCGCCTGCACCCCATACCGCTCGGTGGCATGGTGCCCGGCGGCAATGAAGCTGACGCCATTCTCGCGGGCGCTATGGTAGGTCTGTTCCGACGCCTCGCCGGTCAGGTACAGGTCCACCCCGGCCGCAATCGCCGTGTCGATGTAGCCCTGCCCGCCCCCGGTACACCAGCCGACCCGCCGGATCATCTGCTCACCTTCGACCAGCAGAGGCTCACGCCCCAGCACCTCCCGCACCCGCCGGGCGAAATCGAGCGCGGTCATCGGCTCGGCCAGCGAGCCGACCAGGCCGACCACCTTGGGGTTCTCCGGGTCCAGCGGCCCTTCGACGGTGATGTCCAACTGCCGTGCCAGCTGCACGTTGTTGCCCACATCCGGGTGAGCGTCCAGCGGCAGATGAAACGCGAGCAGGCTGATATCGTTGTTCAGCAGCGTTTTCAGCCGGCGCTGCCGGATACCGGTGATGCAAGGGTTCTCTCCCTTCCAGAAGTAGCCATGGTGCACCAGCACCAGGTCGGCCTCGGCTTCGACTGCCGCATCCAGCAACGCCTGGCTGGCGGTAACGCCGCTGACGATGCGGCTGACCTGCGGCCGGCCTTCGACCTGCAGGCCGTTGGGGCAATAATCCTGGATCTTCGCGCTGCCCAGGTAACGCTCGGCTTCCTCGACCAGGGTGTTCAGAGCGACGGCCATGAAAATCTCCTCGAAATCTGCGTTTTTCTCGGGCACAACGCCCATGCAACGCCCGTATAATGCCGGCCATTATGGGCCGTCGCCGGCACTGGGGGAACCGGTGTATGATCGCGCGCGCTCATGCCCACCGCACGGTCACCATCCCCGGCTCTTTCCAGGATTCATTCATGTTCAAGGCTTTGCGTTATTTTGGCTGGCCCCTGCTTACCGGCGTACTGATCGCCATGCTGATCATCCAGCGCTTCCCGGAGTGGGTCGGCCTGCCCAGCCAGGACGTCAACCTGCAACAGGCACCGCAGACCACGCGGATCATGCAGGGCCCGGTATCCTATGCCGACGCGGTAACCCTGGCCGCCCCGGCGGTGGTCAACCTGTACACCACCAAGGTGGTGAACAAGAGCGCCCACCCGCTGTTCGAGGACCCGCAGTTCCGCCGTTTCTTCGGCGACAACCTGCCCAAGCAGCGCCGCTGGGAGTCGAGCCTGGGCTCGGCGGTGATCATGAGCCCCGAGGGTTACCTGCTGACCAATAACCACGTCACCAGCGGCGCCGACCAGATCGTCGTGGCCCTGAAGGATGGCCGCGAGACATTGGCCCGGGTCATCGGCAGCGACCCGGAAACCGACCTGGCGGTGCTGAAAATCGACCTGAAGAGCCTGCCGGCGATCACCATCGGCCGCTCCGACAACATTCACATCGGCGACGTGTCGCTGGCCATCGGCAACCCGTTCGGGGTCGGCCAGACCGTGACCATGGGTATTATCAGCGCCACTGGCCGCAACCAGCTGGGCCTGAACAACTACGAAGATTTCATCCAGACCGACGCGGCGATCAACCCGGGTAACTCCGGCGGTGCGCTTGTGGATGCCAACGGCAACCTGATCGGCATCAACACGGCGATCTTCTCCAAGTCCGGCGGTTCGCAAGGTATCGGCTTCGCCATCCCGGTGAAACTGGCACTGGAGGTGATGAAGTCGATCATCGAGCACGGCCAGGTGATCCGTGGCTGGCTGGGCATCGAAGTACAGCCACTGAGCCAGGAACTGGCCGAATCGTTCGGCATGAAGGACCGCCCGGGCATCGTGGTGGCGGGCATCTTCCGCGAAGGGCCGGCGGCAAAGGCCGGGCTGCAGCTGGGTGACGTGATCTTGAGCATCAACGGCGAGCCGGCCGGTGATGGGCGCAAGTCGATGAACCAGGTGGCGCGGATCAAGCCCAACGAGAAGATCACCATCGAGGTGATGCGCAATGGGCAGCAGTTGAAGCTGATCGCCGAGGTGGGCCTGCGGCCGCCACCGGCGCCGGCAGTCGCCAAGGAAGAGAAGTAAGGCTGCGATCTGGTCTCTGGGGGGCTGCTTCGCAGCCCATTCGCAGCACAAGGCTGCTCCTACAGGAGATCGCATTTCCCTTGTAGGAGCAGCCTTGTGCTGCGAATGGGCCGCAAAGCGGCCCCCGGCTACATCAATGCAGGATCTGGCTCAGGAACAACTTGGTCCGGTCACTGCGTGGCCGGTCGAAGAAGTCATCCGGCGCTGCCTGCTCGACGATCTCGCCCTTGTCCATGAAGATCACCCGGTTCGCCACGGTCCGGGCAAAGCCCATCTCGTGGGTCACGCAGAGCATGGTCATGCCATCCTCGGCCAGGCCCACCATGGTATCGAGCACTTCCTTGACCATTTCCGGGTCCAGCGCCGAGGTCGGTTCGTCGAACAGCATGATCTTCGGTTTCATGCACAACGCGCGGGCAATCGCCACACGCTGCTGCTGACCACCGGACAACTGCCCCGGGTACTTGTGCGCCTGCTCCGGAATACGCACCCGCTCCAGGTAGTGCATGGCGATTTCCTCGGCCTTGCGCCGCGGCATCTTGCGCACCCACATCGGCGCCAGGGTGCAGTTTTCCAGGATGCTCAGGTGCGGGAACAGGTTGAAGTGCTGGAACACCATGCCCACTTCGCGGCGGATGGCCTCGATCTGCTTGAGGTCGTTGGTCAGCTCCACACCATCGACCACGATGCGCCCCTGCTGGTGCTCTTCAAGGCGGTTGAGGCAACGGATGGTGGTGGACTTGCCAGAGCCGGACGGCCCGCACAGCACGATGCGCTCGCCCTGGCGCACGTTCAGGTTGATGTCCTTGAGCACATGGAACTGGCCGTACCACTTGTTCACGCCCTGCATCTGGATGATGCCTTCGGGGCCGGCAGGCTGCTTGATCGCTTCACTCATTTCGAAACTCCTAACGCTTGTGGCCAGTGTCCAGCTTGCGCTCCAGATGCATGGAGTAGCGGGACATACCGAAACAGAAAATCCAGAAAACCAGGGCGGCGAACACATAGCCCTCGGTAGCCATGCCCAGCCAGGCCGGGTCGGCGGCGGCTTGCTTGACGCTGTTCAGCAGGTCGAACAGGCCGATGATGATCACCAGGCTGGTGTCCTTGAACAGGGCAATGAAGGTGTTGACGATGCCGGGGATCACCAGCTTGAGCGCCTGCGGCAGAATCACCAGGCCCATCGCCCGCCAGTAGCCAAGGCCCATGGCCGCGGCAGCTTCGTACTGGCCCTTGGGGATGGCCTGGAGGCCGCCACGCACCACCTCGGCGATATACGCCGACTGGAACAGGATCACGCCGATCATCGCCCGCAGCAGCTTGTCGAAGCTCATGCCCTCAGGCAGGAACAACGGCAGCATCACCGATGACATGAACAGCACGGTGATCAGCGGCACGCCGCGCCAGAACTCGATGAAGGTCACGCACACCACCTTCACCGCAGGCATTTTCGAGCGCCGCCCCAGGGCCAGCAGGATTCCCAGCGGCAATGCGCCGACAATGCCCACGGTGGCAATCACCAGGGTCAGCATCAGCCCGCCCCACTGGCTGGTAGGTACGCTTTCCAGGCCCAGCATGCCCCCGTGCAGCAGGGTGTAGGCAAGCAGCGGGTACACCACCAGGAAGCCAAGGCCGTAGAAGGCCTTGCGTGGGAAGCGTTTGATGAACAGCGGGGCGGCGCCAAGCACGGCAAGCCACACGGTCAGGTCCACGCGCCAGCGCAACTCGGCCGGGTAGTAGCCGTACATGAACTGGCCGAAACGCTGCTGCACGAACACCCAGCAGGCGCCCTCCTTGGTGCAGTCGGCGCGGGTGGTGCCGACCCAGTTGGCATCAAGCAACGCCCACTGCAGCAGCGGCGGCACGATCAGCCAAACCAGGTAGATGGCAAACAGGGTCAGCAGCGTATTGAGCCAGCTGGAGAACAGATTGGCACGCATCCATGCGAGCACGCCGACGGTTTTCACCGGTGGCGGCATGTCGGGTTTGAAAACATGGGCATTCACTGGCGTATCCTCACCGCTCGATCAGCGCAATGCGCTTGTTGTACCAGTTCATCAGCAGCGAAATGCTGATGCTGATGGCGAGATAGACACTCATGGTGATGGCGATCACCTCGATGGCCTGGCCGGTCTGGTTGAGCACGGTACCGGCGAACAGCGAGACCATCTCCGGGTAGCCGATACCGGCCGCCAGCGACGAGTTCTTCGCCAGGTTCAGGTACTGGCTGGTCAGCGGCGGAATGATCACCCGCAGTGCCTGGGGGATGATCACCTTGCGCAGGGTCGGCCCCTCGCGCAGGCCCAGCGAACGCGCGGCCTCGGTCTGGCCATGGCTGACCGAACGGATACCGGAGCGCACGATCTCGGCGATGAACGCAGCGGTGTAGATGGTCAACGCCAGGGTCAGCGCCAGCAGCTCGGGAATCAGTACCCAGCCACCGACGAAGTTGAATCCTTTCAATTGCGGCACTTCCCAGTGCACCGGGCTGCCGAACAGCAGTGCGCAAACGCCTGGGATGGCGATGAACAGCGCCAGCCCCACCCAGAACTTGTGGAATGGCTCGCCCGTCTCGTCGAAGCGCTTGTTGGCATAACGCACCATCACCACGATGGCCAGCAGCGCCAGGACCAGGGCCACGACGAACGGCCAGAAGCCTTCGGCCATGGACGCGCCGGGCATGTTCAGGCCCCGGTTGCTGATGAAGAAGGTGTCGTCGATATTGATGCTGCCCCGCGGTCCCGGCAGGGTCAGGAACACGGCGAAGTACCAGAACAGGATCTGCAACAACGGCGGAATGTTGCGGAAGGTTTCCACATACACGGTCGCCAGCTTGTTGATCATCCAGTTCGGCGACAACCGCGCCACACCGATGATGAAGCCAAGGATGGTCGCCAGCACCACGCCGATGAACGTCACCAGCAAGGTGTTGAGCAGGCCGATGACGAACACCCGCGCATAGCTGTCTGATTCCACGTAGGGGATCAGGTGCTGGGCGATGCCGAAGCCGGCACTGCGGTCGAGAAAGTCGAAGCCCGAGGTGATACCCCGGTGTTGCAGGTTGGCTTGCGTGTTGTGGAACAGATACCAGCCCAGACCGACCACGAAGACTATCGTGAGAATCTGGAACAGCCACGCGCGCACACGTGGATCGCTCAGGGATAAACCCTTTTGTGCGCCGATTCGATTTTGCATGAAGTGCCCCGGAAAGTAGGGTTCCGAACAGCCTGCGGCGGCGGGATGCCGCCGCAGGGTGCAGCCATCAGCGCACAGGTGGCGCGTACTGGATGCCGCCGTTGTTCCACAGGGCGTTCATGCCACGGTCGATCTTCAGGTCGGTGCTCTGGCCCAGGTTCTTCTCGAACACTTCGCCGTAGTTACCGACTTGCTTCACGATTTGCACTACCCAGTCCTTGGGCAGCTTGAGGTCCTTGCCGTACTCGCCATCCGCGCCCAGCAGGCGGGCGACGTCCGGGTTCTTGGTGCTTTTGGCTTCGGCCTCGACATTCTTCGAGGTGATGCCCGCCTCTTCGGCGTTGAGCATGGCGAACAGGGTCCACTTGACGATGCTGAACCATTCTTCGTCGCCTTTACGCACCACCGGGCCCAGCGGTTCCTTGGAGATGGTTTCCGGCAGTACCACGTACTCGGTCGGCGCGGCCAACTTGGAGCGCTGGGCGAACAACTGCGACTTGTCGGAGGTCAGCACGTCGCAACGGCCCGATTCCAGCGACTTGGCACTTTCATCCGAGGTGTCGAAGGTGATCGGGGTGTACTTCAGGCCATTGGCGCGGAAGTAGTCCGACACATTCAGCTCGGTGGTGGTACCGGCCTGGATGCAGATGGTCGCGCCATCGAGTTCCTTGGCGCTGGATACACCCAGCTTTTTGTTGGCCAGGAAGCCAACGCCGTCGTAGTAGGTAACACCGGCGAATACCAGGCCCATGCCGGCATCACGCGAGCTGGTCCAGGTGGTGTTGCGCGACAGCACGTCGACTTCGCCCGACTGCAGGGCGGTGAAACGTTCCTTGGCGTTGAGCTGGCTGAACTTGACCTTGGTGGCGTCGCCGAACACGGCGGCGGCCACAGCGCGACACACGTCGGCGTCGATGCCAACGATCTTGCCCTGCGCATCAGGTACCGAGAAGCCTGGAAGACCGTCGCTCACGCCACACTGGACGAAGCCCTTCTTCTTTACCGCATCCAGGGTGGCGCCGGCCTGGGCGTTGCTCACGGCGCCCAGCGCGGCGGCAGCGGTCAGGACTGCCAGGGTGGTTTTCAACATCTTCATTCACAACCTCCAAATCGCTCTTGTTGTATCGAGCCGGAATTGCACCGCACCCTTTTGAGGCGTATCCGACCCGTATTGGCTTGTTATTGGGTCAATGGCGCAATGGACTGTTCTGTGACAGCCTTCGCGTGCAAAGGGTGTTACCGTCACGGCCTGCCCTTTGCATCATTGGGTGAATTGCAAAGCGCGTACCAAAATTTGCGGCTGTAGCGTTTAAGCGCTCGTCAAGTAGGGAAAGTTGTATCGTTGCGACATTCTTTTTCCGACAATCATTTCCAGCGCCTTCTTTTCACGCACGCCATAACAAGACCCGCACACTTTCGGAGCAGTCATGACCAACCCACTGATTCTCGAACCGCAGAAAACCGCAGACGCCTGTGTGATCTGGTTGCACGGCCTGGGTGCCGACCGTTACGACTTCCTACCAGTGGCCGAATTCATGCAGGAACGCCTGCTCAGCACCCGTTTCGTCATGCCCCAGGCTCCCACCCGCCCGGTAACCATCAACGGCGGCTACGCCATGCCCAGCTGGTACGACATCAAGGCCATGACCCCGGCCCGCGCCATCGACGAGGCGCAGCTGGAGGAATCGGCCGAACAGGTCATTAGCCTGATCAAGGCCGAGCAGGCCAAAGGCATCAGCCTGTCGCGGATTTTCCTGGCTGGCTTCTCCCAGGGTGGCGCGGTGGTTCTGCACACTGCCTATATAAAGTGGCAAGAAGCGCTGGGTGGCGTGATCGCCTTGTCCACCTACGCCCCCACCTTCAACGACCAGCATCAGTTGAGCGCCTGCCAGCAACGCACCCCGGCCCTGTGCCTGCATGGTGTGCACGACCCGGTGGTGATCCCTTCCATGGGCCGCACCGCCTTCGAGTACCTCAATACCTGGGGCGTTGCCGCCCGCTGGCACGAATACCCGATGGAACACGAAGTGGTGGTGGAAGAGTTGAGCGACATCCACGACTGGCTGAGCAAGCAATTGCAATAAGCCAGGGCTGTCTGTAGTTGTAAGGCTATTCCACTACGCCGCGCCTGAATCTTGCATTACACTGCCCGGCGTACATTCCTTAACCAGTTGATGAGACGATCGTGCTCAAGGCACTCAAGAAAATTTTCGGCAAGGGAGACGCCGCGCCACAGGCCGTCGCTCCTGCTGCCAGCGTGACGCCCCCTGCGCCCGCACCCGCCAGCGAGGCCCGGCCTGCGGAAAAACCGGCCGCACCACGCGCCACCCCCACTCCCCAGGCCGAACAGCCTGCCGCCGTTACGCCAGCCGCCGACAAGCCGGCCAAGGACAAACCGCGTCGCGAGCGCAAGCCCAAGCCGCAGGCCAGCCTGTGGAAACCGGAAGACTTCGTGGTCGAGCCACAGGAAGGCAAGACCCGCTTCCACGACTTCAAGCTGTCCAACGAACTGATGCATGCCATCCACGACCTGGGCTTCCCGTACTGCACGCCTATCCAGGCACAGGTGCTGGGTTACACCCTGCGCGGTCAGGACGCCATCGGCCGGGCCCAGACCGGTACCGGCAAGACTGCGGCGTTCCTGATCTCGATCATTTCCCAGCTGCAGCAGACGCCGCCGCCGAAGGAACGCTACATGGGCGAGCCACGTGCGCTGATCATCGCGCCCACCCGTGAGCTGGTGGTACAGATCGCCAAGGACGCCATCGCCCTGACCAAGTACACCGGCCTGAACGTGATGAGCTTCGTCGGCGGAATGGACTTCGACAAGCAGCTCAAGGCCCTGGAAGCGCGCCATTGCGACATCCTGGTGGCCACTCCGGGGCGCCTGCTGGACTTCAACCAGCGCGGTGAGGTGCACCTGGACATGGTCGAAGTGATGGTGCTGGACGAAGCCGACCGCATGCTCGACATGGGCTTCATCCCCCAGGTGCGCCAGATCATTCGCCAGACGCCGCCGAAAAGCGAGCGCCAGACCCTGCTGTTCTCCGCCACCTTCACCGACGACGTGATGAACCTGGCCAAGCAGTGGACCACCAACCCGGCCATCGTCGAGATCGAGCCGGAGAACGTTGCCAGCGAAACGGTGGAGCAGCACGTCTATGCGGTGGCCGGCAGCGACAAGTACAAGCTGCTGTACAACCTGGTGACCCAGAACAAGTGGGAACGGGTGATGGTGTTCGCCAACCGCAAGGACGAAGTGCGGCGCATCGAGGAAAAACTGGTGCGCGACGGCATCAATGCCGCGCAGTTGTCGGGTGACGTGCCGCAGCACAAGCGTATCCGTACCCTGGAGAACTTCCGCGAAGGGCGCATCACCGTGCTGGTGGCCACCGACGTGGCGGGGCGGGGCATTCATATCGATGGCATCAGCCACGTGATCAACTTCACCCTGCCGGAAGACCCGGACGACTACGTGCACCGCATTGGCCGGACAGGCCGTGCTGGCACCAGTGGTGTGTCGATCAGCTTTGCCGGTGAGGATGACTCGTACCAGCTGCCAGCGATCGAAGAGCTGCTGGGGCGCAAGATCAAGTGTGAAATGCCGCCGGATGAGCTGCTGAAGCCGGTGCCGCGCAAGCATCATTGACCTGTGCCGGCCTCTTCGCGGGTGAACCCGCTCCCACAGGTACTGCACAGCTTTCAAAACCTGTGATGCACCTGTGGGAGCGGGTTCACCCGCGAACCGGGGCTTCGCCCCGGCCATCAAACAAGGATCTACCAGCGCTCCGCCGCATCCTGATCACTCTGTTTCCCTTCCACCCACCGTGCCCCTTCCTGGGTATTTTCCTTCTTCCAGAACGGCGCCCGCGTCTTCAGATAGTCCATGATGAAGTTGCAGGCATCGAACGCCGCCTGCCGATGGGCACTGGCCACGCCGACGAACACGATCGGCTCACCCGGCTCGAGCGCACCGATGCGGTGCAGCACCTCCACCTTGAGCAACGGCCAGCGCTGCTCTGCCTCCACCACGATCTTGGCCAAGGCCTTTTCGGTCATGCCCGGATAGTGCTCGAGGAACATCCCCGCCACCTCGCGGCCATCGTTGAAATCCCGCACGTAGCCGACAAAACCGACCACCGCGCCCACACCGACATTGGCCGCGTGCATGGCATTGGTCTCGGCTCCCGGGTCGAACGCACCTTCCTGGACTCGCACAGCCATGTTCAGCCTCCGGTCACCGGCGGGAAGAACGCCACTTCATCGCCCTCTTCCAGCGGCTCATCGAGCTTGCACAGTTCTTCGTTGCGCGCACACATCAGGTTCTGCTCGGCCAGCACTTCATACTGCCCACCCTTGGCCACCAAGGCCTGGCGCACATCGTCGAGCACCTTGAACGCACCCTCCACCCGCTCGGCATCCACGCCCAACAATTCGCGGTAACGGGCGAAGTACATCACCTTGACCTTCATCACGCCTCCACCTTGTAGTGGCCACTCTTGCCGCCGAGTTTTTCCAGCAGGCGCACCTGCTCGATGACCATACCTTTATCCACAGCCTTGCACATGTCATAGATCGTCAGCGCAGCCACGCTGGCGGCGGTCAGCGCCTCCATCTCCACGCCGGTCTGCCCGGCCAGCTTGCAGCGGGCGACGATACGCACGGCGTCCTGCCCCTCGGCACTCAGCTCGACCTTGACACTGGTCAGCATCAGCGGGTGGCACAGCGGGATCAGTTCGCTGGTCTTCTTCGCCGCCTGGATCCCGGCAATGCGCGCCACGGCGAACACGTCGCCCTTGGGGTGTTCACCGTCGACGATCATCTGCAAGGTCTGCGGCAACATGCGCACCCGCGCCTCGGCGGTGGCCTCACGCTCGGTCACGGCCTTTTCAGTGACGTCGACCATGTTGGCCCGCCCCTGGGAATCAAGATGTGTCAGCACTGCTCTGCTCCTGTGAAGGGAACTCGCAGTGTAAACCTGTGAGTCAGGTTTGAGCAGAGGGGCGTCAACCGTGCCCGCGAAAAAGCCGGGCGGCGGACCGCCCGGCGGAGAGGGTTACAGATGCGACTCGGCGTACTCGGCCAGCACCGAGCGTGGCACGCCCTGCAGGGTGATGTGCACGCCATGGGGGAAGTCCTTGAAGCGCTCGGTCAGGTACGTCAGGCCAGAGCTGGTCGCGGACAGGTAGGGGGTATCGATCTGCGCCAGGTTGCCCAGGCAGACCACCTTGGACCCGGAGCCGGCACGGGTGATGATGGTTTTCATCTGGTGCGGCGTCAGGTTCTGGCACTCGTCGATCAGGATCAGGCTCTGCTGGAAGCTACGGCCACGGATGTAGTTCAGCGACTTGAACTGCAACGGCACGCGCTCGAGGATGTACTCGACGCTGCCATGGGTGCTTTCGTCATCCATGTGCAAGGCTTCGAGGTTGTCGGTGATGGCGCCCAGCCAAGGTTCCATCTTCTCGGCCTCGGTGCCCGGCAGGAAGCCGATCTCCTGGTCCAGCCCCTGCACACTGCGGGTGGCGATGATGCGCCGGTAGCGCTTGCTTACCATGGTCTGTTCGATGGCTGCGGCCAGGGCCAGGATGGTCTTGCCGGAACCGGCGGCGCCGGTCAGGTTGACCAGGTGGATATCCGGGTCAAGCAGGGCGAACAACGCCAGGCTCTGGTGGATGTCCCGCGGTTTCAAGCCCCAGGCTTCCTGATGCAGCAGCGGTTCCTGGTGCAGGTCCAGCAACAGCAGTTCGTCGTTTCGGATACCCTTGATCCAGCCGACGAAGCCCTGTTCATCGATGATGAACTCGTTGACGTGAACCGCCGGCAGGTTGTCGATCAATTGCACGCGGTGCCAGGTGCGGCCGCGCTCCTGGCGGGTATCGACCTTGCTCACCCGGTCCCAGAACGAGCCGGTGACCGAATGGTAGCCCTTGGACAGCAAGGACACGTCATCGACCAGTTGGTCGGTGCTGTAGTCCTCGGCCGCGATGCCACAGGCACGTGCCTTCAGGCGCATGTTGATGTCTTTGGTGACCAGCACAACATCCAGGTCGGTGCGCCGGGCCCGTACTTCGAGCAGCTGGTTGATGATGATGTTGTCGTTGAGGTTTTCCGGCAGCAGCTTGTTCGGCTCGTTGCGCGGAGTCATCAGGATGGACAGGAAGCCCTTGGGCCCGCTCTTGCCACGCTGGATCGGCACACCCTGCTCGACATCGCTGGGCGAGGCGTCACCAAGGGTCTGGTCGATCAGGCGAATGGCCTGGCGGCATTCGGCGGCGATGGTCTGTTTGCCGGTCTTGAGCTTGTCGAGTTCCTCCAGCACCGTCATCGGGATGGCGACATGGTGCTCCTCGAAGTTCAGTAACGCGTTGGGGTCGTGAATCAGGACGTTGGTATCGAGCACATACAGGATAGGCTTGCTGGAGGAAGGGTTGCGTCCTTGGTCATCCATACTCGGTCACCTTATGTCGAAGCCACACGGCGTGGTCTGTTACGCCGCAGAGTGACTGCCGCTGTCCCCGTATCCGCGTTGTTACGGGCGGGAAGCGAACCTGGCTAGGTGGGCCTGGATGACGCCACCTGTGCTGCAGGAATCGGCTGTCTGGTTTCTTCATACCGCAAAAATGATGACTAAAAAAAGTCTTTTTACGCGTAGGTGAAGTTTATTTTTCCAAATGACGAACAGGGGTTGGCGAGGGGGCGCGTGAGGACTACAGTCAAAAATCAGGCTGCCATTGCAGGGGCTATCGCCAGCAAGCCATGCACGGTACCTGTGGGAGCCGGCTTGCCGGCGATGGGCGGCGCAGCAGCCCCCTCTCACTCCCGGTTGGCATATCCCTGGCAGTCTCCCCAACCAATCCCGCTCTGCGCCGTATTGCGCAACAACCACTCCACCGCCGGCTGCGCCTTGGGCAGGCTGTCATGGAACTGGATCACGCCCTTGCGCCACAGCAGCATCAAGGTCAGCACCCGCTGGGCAGAGGCCTCGGCGCTCAGTGCGCCATCATCCTGGGCATCGATGTCCCACAACGACACCTGCAACTGCTGGCTGGCCATGAACGCCTCGCCATCGGCCCGGCGCTGCCCGTAGGGCGGCCGAAACAACGGTACATACTGCTCCGGCAAGTCGGCCTGCACCCGAGCCTGGCTGCGCCGCAATGAATCCTGCCAGTCTGTCCACTGCGCATGGGAGCGGTACTCCCAACCCTGAACCCCCACGCAATGCCCACGATAGAGCTGGCGCAAGGCATCTGCCGCACCGGCGTCGCGGCGTTGCTGCAGGCGGTTGCCGAGCACGAAGAACGTGCCTTCAAGCTTTTGCCGGCGCAGATAATCAGCCAGCAGATCGGTACTGCCGCCATCCGGCCCGGGCCCGCCGACGAAGGTCAGCAGGAACATGCGGTCGTTCAGTTCATCCCCATTGCGCTCGCGTGAGGACAACCGCTCCACCTCGCTGCTGGTCTGTGGCAGCAACGCAGCCTTGCGCAGTTGTTCGTCCAGGTACCGCGCATGGAACTGGTGGCTCGGCTCGATCCAGCCCGTGTAGAACGTGCCGACATCGGCGGCGAACGTCGCTGCCTGTGTGCGCAACTCCGCCATCGACGTAACCGGATAGCAGAACGACGCATCCTGTTCGCAACTGCGCTGCGCCTGTTGATAACCTTCCCACAACCGCTGCCACATGCGCGCCCGCACCAGGCGCACCTTCTGCAGGTTGACCTGCCGTAGCCCCAAGCGTGCCGCCAGCGCCGCGTCGTCCAGCAGTTCGCTTTCATGCAGCACCTGGGCGAACGAGAGGATCTCGGCCCGCGAGGCCACATCGAACAACGCCGGGCTGTCCAGCTTTTCGGGCCACAGGCTGCGGTCCAGGCTCACCTGGGTTGAAGGGGCGGCTTGCGCGGCCAGGCTCAGCAGAGCGGCCAGCAAGGCAGAGGCAATACGCACGGTTGAAGCTCCGCAACGGCGAAACGCGCACTATAGCCTCTGCACTGGCCATGGTCTGTGACTATCGTCGCCATAGTTTGGACTTGCACCGCCCAGCCCGTAGAATTCCCGGCCTACGATGCCAGGAGCCGACCCGATGCTGACGGTGATATCACCCGCCAAGACCCTCGACTACGAAACCCCGCCGGTGACCGAGCGTTTCACCCTGCCCCAGTACCTGGACGACTCTCAGGAGCTGATCCAGCAGTTGCGCGACCTGTCGCCAGCGCAGATCAGCGAACTGATGCACCTGTCCGACAAGCTCGCCGGCCTGAATGCCGCGCGCTTCGGCAGCTGGACCCCGGACTTCACCCCGGCCAATGCCAAGCAAGCGCTGCTGGCGTTCAAGGGTGACGTGTATACCGGCCTCGACGCCGAAAGCCTGGGCGAGGACGATTTCAGCTATGCCCAGCAGCACTTGCGCATGCTTTCGGGCCTGTATGGCCTGCTGCGCCCGCTCGACCTGATGCAACCTTACCGCCTGGAAATGGGCACCAAGCTGGCCAACGCCCGCGGCAAGGACCTGTACGCTTTCTGGGGCACACGCATCAGCGAATGGCTGAACCAGGCCTTGGCCGAACAGGGCGATGACGTGCTGCTGAACCTGGCCAGCAACGAGTATTTCAGCGCGGTGAAACGCAGTGCGCTCAAGGCCCGGGTGATCAACGTCGACTTCAAGGACCTGAAGAACGGCCAATACAAGATCATCAGCTTCTACGCCAAGAAAGCCCGCGGCATGATGAGCCGCTTCGTGATCCAGCAGCGCATCAGCGACCCGGAGCAGCTCAAGCAGTTCGATGTGCAGGGGTACTACTACAGTGCCGAACAGTCGAAGCCGGACCACCTGGTGTTCCTGCGGGATCATCCTTCCGAGTGATCCTGTCACGCCCCCTTCGCGGCTAAAGCCGCTCCCACATGTACTTCACTGAACTCAAGATCAGTGCAAAACCTGTGGGAGCGGCTTTAGCCGCGAAGAGGCCAGCAGCCATTACGCACCTCCCCTGCCCTGCAACAGGGCACGCTTCATATCGCCATCACGCCACAAATCCGACGCCAAAAAATCGACATACCGCAACTTATAGCCAAACGCCATAAGACCGTTCGTAGCTTTTTTGACGAATTTTTCAAAATATTTTTCGATGCTGGCATAAAAATATCTCGCAACAGTTTCGCCCTTTATATATCGGGGCAAAACCCCCGAGTGCTATCAGATTGAAATTGTCCGCCACTGAAAAAATATTTAGAAATCTTTCATCCACGCCGAACCCACCCCGGAACTTCTGCTACGACGAATCGCTCATAGTGCCGTAACGATTTTCCTGCCCTTGGGCTGTGAGAAATGACTTACAGATGACAACGGCAGGTATCTACTACTAGCCCCAACAACTTCGACAGGTATGACGGGAACCCCCGAAAACCCTGTCCATGCAGGAGAGAAGCGTCCCTTTCAATTCGTCCTAGTGGTTGATTTCAAAGGATTTTTCCACTTGAAAAAACAAGCACAGCAAAGCGCCACGTAGCGCATTGCAATAAAGACGGCTGCATTCCAGGGCACGTTTTTTAATTAATGGCTTTTTACTGCCACGTTTGAGTGCATAATTTTTTGCGCTCCGGATTTATTTTGCCTGCGCTCGGCGAAGTGTGCATTTCGCCATGGATCCGTGCGCCCGAAAACTGTTGTTAATCAACCCAGTCCGGCTCTCTCCGGAGGTGCCGGCGTGATAAACACATGAGGTGATAGCGATGCGTATCAGGGCGGTTGCAGGAGCTGAGTGCAACACGGTTATTGAATTGAAGCCGGAGCATCAT
>NZ_JALLKV010000077.1:0-21233 GCF_023093815.1 Pseudomonas sp. PNPG3 | reverse complement strand
TCAGAATCGGGCATTTAGTCCCACCACCCCTTCAAGTCTAACCATACAAGCGGGCGTGCCCGCGAAAGGGCCGGTACAGGCAAAACACAACTGACTGCTTGGTCCCGGATGACTGCAATGGGCTCTACGGTGTAGCCTTGGCCGATACCCGCTTTCGTTGTGACTGACAGGAGCTTCCCATGCAGCATTACGTTACGCCCGACCTGTGTGATGCCTACCCGGACCTGGTGCAGGTGCTGGAACCGATGTTCAGCAATTTCGGCGGCCGCGATTCGTTCGGCGGCCAGATCGTCACCATCAAGTGCTTCGAAGACAACTCGCTGGTCAAGGAGCAGGTCGAGCTCGATGGCAAGGGCAAGGTCCTGGTCGTCGATGGTGGTGGCTCGCTGCGCCGCGCACTGCTCGGCGACATGCTCGCCGAGAAGGCTGCCAGGAACGGTTGGGAAGGCCTGGTGATCTACGGCTGCGTGCGTGACGTCGACGTGCTGATCCAGACCGACGTCGGCGTGCAGGCCCTGGCCAGCCACCCGATGAAGACCGACAAGCGCGGCATCGGCGACCTCAACGTGCCAGTGACCTTCGCCGGGGTGACCTTCCGCCCGGGCGAGTATGTGTATGCCGACAACAATGGCGTGCTGGTCTCGCCAAGCCCGTTGAAAATGCCTGAGTAAGGCGCCGCCCGCGCTGATGGAGCTTTGATGTTCGAGGAAGACAACGCGCAGTGGGGGCTGGTGCACGCCCTGGTGCTCGATGGCAAAGGTGGCGCGCGCTCGATTGCCCGTACCGAGCTGGACGACCTGCAGCTGCAACCCGAGCAAAGCCTGTGGCTGCACTGGGATCGCAGCCATCCGCAAACCCGCACCTGGCTGCTGCACGACAGCGGCCTGAGCGCGTTCGCCTGCGAGCTGCTGCTGGAAGAAAACACCCGGCCGCGCCTGCTGCCCATGGCCGATGAACAGTTGTTGCTGTTCCTGCGTGGGGTCAACCTCAACCCGGGTGCAGAGCCGGAAGACATGGTCTCGGTGCGTATCTTTGCCGAGGCGCAGCGGGTCATCTCGCTGCGCCTGCGGCCGTTGCGCGCCAGTGACGAGATTCTCCAGCAGCTCGAAGAGGGCAGGGGCCCGAAATCGGCTTCCGAGCTGTTGCTGCTGATGGGCGAACTGCTCACCGAAAAGGTTCAGGGTCTGGTCAGCGACCTGTCCGAACTGGCCGACATTGAGGAAGAAAAGGTTGAATCCGACGAACGGTATACCCCGGAGAACGGCAGCCTGCAGCAGATCCGCCGGCGTGCCGCCGGTCTGCGGCGTTTTCTTGCCCCGCAGCGGGAAATCTACGCCCAGTTGTCGCGCAGCAAATGGAGCTGGTTCGCCGATGCCGATGCCGATTACTGGAACGAGCTGAACAACAGCCTCATCCGCTACCTCGAAGAGCTGGAACTGACCCGCGAACGTGCCGCGCTGGTGCTGGAAAGCCAGGATCGCCGGCGTAGCGAGCGCATGAACCGCACCATGTACCGCTTCGGCATCATCACCTGCATCTTCCTGCCCATGAGCTTCATCACCGGGCTGCTGGGCATCAATGTCGGCGGCATCCCCGGGGCGGAAAACCCCTATGGTTTCCTGTTCGCCTGCATCGTCGTGCTGGGGCTGGCGGTGGGGCAGTGGTGGCTGTTTCGGCGGTTGCGGTGGGTATAGATGTCGATTGACCTGCTCTGGCCTCTTCGCGGGCACGCCCGCTCCCACAGGGACACCACAGCCTTCAGGTTCTGTGGGATCCCTGTGGGAGCGGGCGTGCCCGCGAAGAAGCCGACGCGCATTCATTTTGAAACACTCGTCCCAATGCGATGTGTGACCCATCGTCCGGCCATCTCGTCTCTGACTGACACTGCGCGAGGTGCCCATGCACGATCCGTTTGAAGAATCCCTGCGCGACCTGCTCAAGGCGTCCCCATCCGGCAATGACCGGGACGACCGGGACGACGCCGCTTGCCTGGGTCGCGTGCTGAAAACCGCCAACCGCCAGGTTGGCGCGGGCGATCTGTTCAGCCTGCTTGGCCGCTGGAGCCAGGCGCTGCTGATCGCCGTGAACAATGGCGCGGCGCATGTTGCGCCGGTGCGTCGACACTCTTCCCGCAACGCTGCCAACGGCAGCAAAGCAGATAAGGCCGATTGAATATGGAACTCGATCTCTGGACCCAGAGCCTGGTCACCGCCATGACTGCCCTTTGGACCAAGGTAGCGAACTTCATCCCCAACCTGTTCGGCGCGCTGGTCGTGGTGCTGCTCGGTTTCGTGGTGGCCAAGCTGCTCGACACGCTGCTGTCCAAACTGCTGGCCAAGTTCGGCCTGGACCGCCTGATGGCCGGCACCGGCCTGACCAAGATGCTCGGCCGGGTCGGCATCCAGGTACCCATCTCCACCCTGATCGGCAAGATCGTCTACTGGTTCGTGCTGCTCATCTTCCTGGTCTCGGCCGCAGAGTCGCTGGGCCTGGAGCGGGTTTCGGCAACCCTCGACATGCTTGCCCTTTACCTGCCGAAGGTGTTCGGCGCAGCCCTGGTGCTGCTGGCCGGCGTGCTGCTGGCCCAGGTGGCCAACGGCCTGGTACGCGGCGCTGCCGAAGGCATCGGCCTGGAATACTCGGCAGGCCTGGGCCGTATCACCCAAGGCCTGGTGATCATCATCAGCATCTCGGTGGCCATCAGCCAGCTGGAGGTGAAAACCGACCTGCTGAACCATGTGATCGTGATCGGGCTGATTACCGTTGGTCTGGCCGTTGCGTTGGCAATGGGCCTCGGTAGCCGCGAAATCGCCGGGCAAATCCTCGCCGGCATCTACGTGCGCGAACTTTATCAGGTGGGCCAGCAGGTGCGAATTGGAGAGGTCGAAGGGCACATCGAGGAAATCGGTACGGTCAAGACGACGCTGCTGACCGATGATGGCGAACTGGTGTCGCTGTCCAATCGCGAGTTGCTTGAACAGCGAGTCAATAGCCGCTAACCGCACAAAGCTGTTAATGTATGCCGCCGCGAAAATCGACCCACGGGGTCGCGCGGCGACATTGACCTGACTGTCGGCCAGATCCGTTTTGAATAAAGTTCATTCGCCGCCCATGCGTTATGACCCCCGCGAGCTCACCGACGAAGAGTTGGTGGCGCGTTCGCATGAAGAGCTGTATCACGTTACCCGCGCCTATGAGGAGCTCATGCGGCGCTACCAACGGACCCTGTTCAACGTCTGTGCGCGTTATCTGGGGAACGACCGTGACGCGGACGATGTCTGTCAGGAAGTCATGTTGAAAGTGCTGTACGGGCTGAAGAACTTCGAGGGTAAGTCCAAGTTCAAGACCTGGCTCTACAGCATCACCTACAACGAATGCATTACCCAGTACCGCAAGGAGCGCCGTAAACGTCGGCTGATGGATGCCTTGAGTCTGGACCCTGTCGAAGAGGCGTCCGAAGACAAGGCTCCGAAGCCGGAAGAAAAAGGCGGGCTGGACAAGTGGCTGGTGCATGTGAACCCGATTGACCGGGAAATCCTGGTGCTGCGTTTTGTCGCAGAGCTGGAATTTCAGGAAATTGCCGACATCATGCACATGGGCCTGAGCGCGACAAAAATGCGCTACAAGCGCGCGCTAGACAAGCTTCGGGAGAAATTTGCCGGCCTCGATGAAACTTAGTGGCGTGCAAATATCTCTAACGAACCGGCGAGTTCTGCTAGACTTGCCGTCGAGTTGTCCCCCTTGTTTGTGGTGGGACTGCTTAACTATCACCAGATGGGGATTTAACGGATGAAATTGAAAAACACCTTGGGCTTGGCCATTGGCTCGCTCGTCGCTGCTACTTCGTTCGGCGTTCTGGCTCAAGGCCAAGGCGCTGTGGAAATCGAAGGCAACGTTACCAAGCAGTACTACGACAGCGAACGTAACTTCAAGAACGACGGCACCAATCCTGGTGTTCGCCTGGGCTACTTCCTGACCGACGACGTTTCCCTGGACCTCGGCTACAACGAGACCCACAACGCTCGTGGTGAAGTCTTCAACAAAGACATCAAAGGTTCCAAGGCCAAGCTCGACGCTACCTACCACTTCGGTACCGTTGGCGACGCTCTGCGTCCGTACGTTTCCGCCGGTTTCGCTCACGAGAGCCTGGGCCAGGCTACTCGTAGCGGCCGCGACCACTCCACCTTCGCCAACGTTGGCGCTGGCGCCAAGTGGTACATCACCGACATGTTCTTCGCCCGTGCTGGCGTAGAAGCCATGTACAACATCGACAACGGCAACACCGAATGGGGCCCGACCGTTGGTGTTGGTCTGAACTTCGGCGGTAGCCCGAAGCAAGCTGAAGTCGCTCCGGCCCCAGTTGCCGAAGTGTGCTCCGACTCCGATAACGACGGCGTTTGCGACAACGTCGACAAGTGCCCTGACACCCCGGCCAACGTTACCGTTGACGCTGATGGCTGCCCGGCTGTTGCCGAAGTCGTTCGCGTTGAGCTGGATGTCAAGTTCGACTTCGACAAGTCGGTCGTCAAGCCAAACAGCTACGGCGACATCAAGAACCTGGCTGACTTCATGAAGCAGTACCCACAGACCACCACCACCGTGGAAGGTCACACTGACTCCGTCGGCCCAGACGCTTACAACCAGAAGCTGTCCGAGCGTCGTGCCAACGCTGTCAAGCAGGTCCTGACCCAGCAGTACGGCGTAGAATCCAGCCGTGTTGATTCGGTTGGCTACGGCGAAACCCGTCCGGTTGCCGACAACGCCACCGAAGAAGGCCGCGCTGTCAACCGTCGCGTTGAAGCTCAGGTAGAAGCCCAGGCCAAGTAATTGGTTTGAAGCTTCATGAAAAACCCGGCCTCGGCCGGGTTTTTCTTTGTCTGGGATTTGTGTGGTGTGTGCCGGCCCTTTCGCGGGTAAACCCACTCCCACAGGTTCGCCGCACCCTTCAGGTCATGCACAATCCCTGTGGGAGCGGGTTTACCCGCGAAAGGGCCGGCGCAGGCAGCGCATCATCCAGCAATTGCCACCAATTCCTGAACCACCTGTTCCCCAACCACCTCCCCAATCACCAAAATCGCCGGGCTACGCAAGCCAAACCCCCGCGCATCCTCGACCATCCCCCGCACATCGCTCCTGCACTCCCGCTGCTGCGGCAACGAGGCATTCTCGATCATCGCCACCGGCATCGCCGGTGCCATGCCCCCGTCCAGCAACCCTTGGCGCACCTGCTCCAGCCTGGCCACGCCCATGTACACCACCAGCGTCGTCCCGCCCTGGGCCAAGGCCGCCCAGTTCAGTTCGCTGTCGTCCTGGGTATGTGCCGTGACCAGCGTCACGCCCCGGCTCACACCCCGTGAGGTCAGGGAAATTCCGCATTGCGTGGCGCCAGCCAGGCCGGCGGTGATGCCGTTGACCACTTCCACCTCGATACCATGCCCCTGCAACCACAGCGCCTCTTCACCGCCGCGGCCGAAGATGCACGGGTCGCCGCCCTTGAGCCGCACCACGCAGCGCCCTTGCCGCGCATGGCGCAGCATCAGGCGCTGGATGAACGCCTGCGGCGTGGAGCGGCAGCCGCCGCGCTTGCCCACGGCAATCACACGGGCCTGTGGGCAGTGCTCCAGCACCGCCGGGTTGACCAGGTCGTCGATCATCACCACAGCGGCTTGCTGCAAGGCGCGTACAGCCTTGAGAGTGAGCAGCTCCGGATCACCAGGGCCAGCACCAACCAGCCAGACTTTCGCATTCATCAGGGTTTCCTCATCGGCAAGGTGCGTTCAGCCCTTGAGCAGGGTGAGCAGCAAAATCAGGTTGAACAGCAAGGACAGCAGGGCCAGGGTGCGCCAGACCTTCAACGGTTCGCGCTCCAGCAACGGCCGTGGGCGGGTGGGCAGTTCCTGGCGGTCGCCACGTTCGAGTAGCAGTAGCCAGTGTTCGGCGGTTTCGAAGCGCTGCGCTGGGTCGGCTGCCAGTGCCTGCTGCAGGTTGTGCTGCAGCCATTCCGGCAGGTCAGGGCGGTAGCGCGCGGCATTGACCGGCTGGCCGAAGCGTGGGCGCTGGAAGGCCTCCACCTCGCCGTAGGGGTAATGCCCGGTCAGCAGGTGATACAACGTCACTCCCACGGCATACAGGTCCTGGCGTGGGCTGGGCGGTTGGCCGTCGAACGCTTCCGGGGCAATGTATGACGGTGTGCCCGGCAACTCGTGCAGCGGGTCTTCGGACAAGCCCGGGCAGTAGGCCAGACCGAAGTCCAGCAGGCGAAGCTGCCCATCGCTGCCCAGGTGCAGGTTCTCTGGCTTGATGTCGCGGTGCAGCAGGTTGCGCCGGTGCAATACGCCGACCGCCTGCAGCAGTTGCCGGGCCAGCTCCAGCCACTGCGGCATGGGCAGCGGGCCATGCTCGGCCAGCAGCGCCGCCAGGCTCTGGCCGGGGTATTCGCGCATCACGTAGTACAGGTGCTGGCGCTGGCTGGCGGTGTGCAGCTCGGGAAAGTGCCGGCCAGCGACCCGGCGCAGGAACCATTCCTCCAGCAACAGCCCTTGCGCCGCGCCGGGCTCCTGCTCGCGCGCGGGTGGCAGTGTCTTCAGCAGCCAGGCTCGGCCCTGACTATCGCGCACCCGGTACAGCAGCGACTGGCGGCTTTGCGAAAGCAGCTTTTCGGCTTGCCAGCCATCGATTACCTGGCCTTCACGCAATGGGCCGGGCACCGGCCATTGCTGCAGTTGCGCCAGGGTGTCGCCCAGGTTGGCAGTGCCCAATTGCTCGACCTGCACCAGCAAGGCACTGGCGTTGTCCTGGCTGCCGTTCAGGTGCGCGCTGGCGACCAGGGTATCGACGGCCAGTTGCAGGTCGGGTTGCTCGCGTAGCACCGCCTGGATGTGCTGGTCGCCCAGGCTGGCCCATACGCCATCGCTCAACAACAGGAAACTCTCGCCCGGCTGCAGCTCACCTTCCAGATAATCCACCAGCAGGTGCTGGTCCAGGCCCAGCGCGCGCTTCAGCACATGCTGCATGCCGGGCTGGTCCCATACATGGTCTTCGCTCAGGCATTGCAGGCGCCCGGCGTGCCAGCGGTACACGCGACAGTCACCCACGTGGGCCAGGGTAAAGCGTCGGCCGCGCAGCACCAGCGCGCTGAGGGTGGTCAGCAGTGGCTGGCCACTGCCTTGGGCGCGCAGCCAGCGGTTTTGCGCCAGCAGCAGGCGGTCCAGTGCCTGGGCCACGCTCCAGGTCGCGGGGGTGGCGTAATAGTCCAGGGCCAGCGCCTGCAGGCTGGCACGGGCTGCCAGGCCGCCATCGGCACATTGGCTGACGCCGTCGGCGAGGGCGAACAGGTAGCCTTTGCTGGCGGCCAGCTCCGGCGCCGGGGTAACCAGGCGCAGGGCGTCCTGGTTTTCCTCGCGCGGCCCGGTGGCGCTGGCCTGGGCAAAGTTCAGTTGCAGGCTCATGGCTGTGCCTCAGACCCGTGCCGCGGTAACCGCAGCCGAGCCCCAGGTGGTGCGCCAGCGCTGTTTCACGCCGTGCAGGCCGAACCAGGCCAGCAAGCCCAGGCTGGCGAACAGCCACAGCCCCAGCTGGTAGTCACCGGTGTGCTGCTTGATGGTGCCAAGCCCGGCGGCCAGCAGGAAGCCCCCGATGCCGCCGGCCATGCCGATCAGCCCGGTCATCACGCCGATCTCCTGGCGGAAGCGTTGCGGTACCAGTTGGAACACCGCGCCATTGCCGGCTCCCAGGCCGAGCATGGCGCTGACGAACAGGGCCAGTGCGGCGGCGGCGCTTGGCAGGTTGAAGCCGACTGCGGCGATGCAGATGGCCGCCACGCTATACATGCCCAGCAGGGTGCGGATGCCGCCGAAGCGGTCAGCCAAGGCGCCGCCAAGTGGGCGCATCAGGCTGCCGGCGAACACGCAGGCAGCGGTGTAGTAGCCAGCGGTGACCGGGCTCAGGCCATACTGGTCACTGAAATAGCCGGGCAGGGCGCTGGCCAGGCCGATGAAGCCGCCGAAGGTGACGCTGTAGAAGAACATGAACCACCAGCTGTCACGGTCGCCCAGGGCCTTGAGGTAATCGGCCATGGCTTTTGGCTTGGGCCGCTGCGGAGCATTGCGTGCCAGCAGGGCGAACACCAACAGGGCCAGCGACAGCGGGATCAGTGCGAAGCCGAACACGTTGTTCCAGCCAAAGCCCGCAGCCAGCGCGGGGGCCAGCAGGGCGGCGAACACTGTGCCGGAGTTGCCGGCACCTGCAATGCCCATGGCTTTGCCTTGGTGCTGTGGCGGGTACCATTGCGAGGCCAGCGGCAGTGACACGGCGAACGAAGCGCCGGCAAAGCCGAGGAACACGCCCAGCAGCAGCGCTTGTTCATAGCTGTGCACGCCCAGGTGCCAGGCAGCGGCGAGGGCGACGATGACCACCACTTGGCCGATCAGCCCCGCGGTCTTGGGTGACAGGCGGTCAACCAGCACGCCCATGGCGAAGCGCAGGATCGCCCCGGCCAGGATCGGCGTGGCCACCATCAGGCCCCGTTGTTGTGCACTCAGCTGCAGATCGGCGGCAATCTGCACCGCCAATGGGCCAAGCAGGTACCAGACCATGAAGCTGAGGTCGAAGTACAGGAACGCGGCGAACAGCGTGGGCACATGCCCGGATTTCCAGAAGCTGGTACTCATCGAACACCTCACTCGGCAATGCAACGGAACGAAAAAGACGCCGCTACCCGCTCCACGTGCGTGGAGGGGAGAGCGACGTCTTTGTCGGGGATTAAGTGGGGCAACCGCCGTTGGCTACCGGTGATATTTGTTCAGCAAGAGATGGGCCAACTCGGACCGTGGGTTGACTCGGGTTATGTGGGAGGTTTTGAACGAGGCGTCAGCCCAGCATCTCGTGCATGGCAATGATCTGCTCGGCCACCTGGATCAGCTTCTGCTGCCGGCTCATGGCCTGTCGGCGCATCAGGGTGTAGGCCTGTTCTTCGTTGCAGTCCTTCATCTTCATCAGCAAACCCTTGGCCTGCTCGATGCGCTTGCGTTCAGCCAGTTGCTGGTCGCGCGCAAGCAGCTGTGCCTTCAGCGCCTGGTCGCTTTCGAAGCGGGCCATGGCCACATCCAGGATCGGTTGCAGCCGCGCGGCATGAATGCCTTCGACGATGAAGGCGCTGACCCCTGCCTGGATCGCCTGGCGCATCACCCCGGGATCATGCTCGTCGGTGAACAGCACGATTGGCCGTGGCTGGTCACGGCTGACCAGGACCACCTGTTCCATCACATCGCGGTCCGGTGAGTCGGTATCGATAAGCACCACGTCCGGGCGCACCGTTTCGACGCAGGCGGGCAGGTCGATGGTCAGGCCTGGGGCTTCGATGACCTCGAAGCCGGCCTCGCTCAAGGCCGCCTTGAGGCGGCCGAGTTTGCTCTGGGTGTCGTCGATCAGCAGGATGCGCAACATGAATGGTCCCCCTCACGCGCCGACACGGGCATCGGGCAGGTCGCCCAGGGCATGCAGGCTGAAGCTGCGGGCATAGCCGTAGGGGTCGCTGCCGTCCCAGCGGCTGCCATCGATCAGCAGGCTGCTGCGCATCGGCTGCTCGGGGCAGGCCACGCCTAGGCTTTGGGCCGCCTCGCCATACAGTGCCAGCTGCTGGACCTGGCGGGCCACGCCGAGGTAGTCGGGGTCATCGCGCAGCAAGCCCCAGCGGCGGAACTGGGTCATGAACCACATGCCGTCGGACAGGTACGGCAGGTTGGCCCGGCCGTGATCGTGCAGGCGCAGGGCGTGCGGGTCTTGCCAGTGGTTGCCCAGGCCATCGTGGTAGCTGCCGAGCAGTCGCGGCTCGATACTTGCCAGCGGAGTGTCCAGGTAGGCGCTGCTGCTGAGCAGTTGCGCGGTGCTGCGGCGGTTTTCCGGGCTTTGCTCGATGAAGCGGCTGGCGGCGAGTACCGCCTTGATCAGCGCGCGGGCGCTGTTGGGGTATTGCTCGGCAAAGGCGCGGGCGCAGGCCAGGACCTTTTCCGGGTGGTCCGGCCAGATCGACTGGCTGGTGGCCAGGGTGAAGCCCTGGCCCGTGGCCACTGCATCGGCAGCCCAGGGTTCGCCCACGCAGAAACCGTCGATGCGCCCGGCCTGGATATGCGCAGCCATTTGCGCCGGTGGTACCACCACGCTGTCGACGTCGCGCAATGGGTGGATGCCCTGGCTGGCCAGCCAGTAATACAGCCACATGGCGTGGGTGCCGGTGGGGAAGGTTTGGGCGAAGGTGAGGCGTGCGCCATGCTGGTGCACCAGGCGCGCCAGTGCTTCAGGGTTGGTCACGCCTTTGCGCTGCAGGGCCGGGGACAGGTTTATGGCCTGGGCGTTCTGGTTCAGCCCCATCAGCACGGCCATGGCGCTGGCCGGTACACCGCCGATGCCCAGGTGCACGGCGTACACCAGGCCATACAGGCAGTGCGCCGCATCCAGTTCGCCGCTGACCAGCTTGTCGCGCAGCCCGGCCCAGGAGCCTTGGCGCTTGAGGTTGAGGGTAAGGCCGTGCTGCTGGGCGAAGCCCTGGGTGGCGGCGACTACCACCGAGGCGCAGTCGGTCAGGGCCATGTAGCCGATGTTCAGGCTGGGCTTTTCCGGCGCGTCGCTGCCGTTGACCCAGGCCAGGGGCGTTGCTCGGGGTGCAGTGTTCACAAGGGTCCTCGCCCGTACTGATAAGGCTGTGGGCTTTTCCGGTGCAACCGATGTGCCATCTGACAGCAGCCCCACGATTTGCTGTCATGCCGGCCTCACGCTGGCTATAATCGCCCCCTCATTCACCCCGAGCCTTGCCTGCCCATGTATACCCTGGCCCGCCAGCTGCTGTTCAAGCTTTCCCCGGAAACCTCCCATGACCTGTCCCTGGACCTGATCGGTGCCGGTGGCCGTCTCGGCCTCAACGGCATGCTGTGCAAGCAGCCGGCGGCTTTGCCGGTTACGGTCATGGGCTTGAACTTCGCCAACCCGGTGGGCCTGGCGGCCGGCCTGGACAAGAACGGTGCGGCCATCGACGGTTTCGCCCAGCTGGGCTTCGGCTTCGTCGAAATCGGCACCGTCACCCCGCGCCCGCAGCCGGGCAACCCCAAGCCACGGCTGTTCCGCCTGCCAGAGGCAACGGCCATCATCAACCGCATGGGCTTCAACAACCTGGGCGTTGATCACCTGCTCGGCCGGGTACGGGCTGCGCGTTACAACGGTGTGCTGGGCATCAACATCGGCAAGAATTTCGACACCCCGGTGGAGCGTGCCGTCGATGACTACCTGATCTGCCTGGACAAGGTGTACACCGAGGCCAGTTACATCACGGTCAACGTCAGTTCGCCCAACACCCCGGGCCTGCGCAGCCTGCAGTTCGGCGATTCGCTCAAGCAGCTGCTCGATGCCCTGGCCGTGCGCCGCGAGCAACTGGCCGGCACGCATGGCAAGCGCGTACCTCTGGCAATCAAGATTGCCCCGGACATGAGCGACGAAGAAACCGCCCTGGTGGCCGCCGCGCTGATGGAGTCGGGCATGGATGCGGTGATCGCCACCAACACCACGCTGGGGCGTGAAGGTGTCGAAGGGTTACCGTACGGTGGCGAGGCGGGCGGCCTGTCGGGCGCGCCGGTGCTGGAAAAGAGCACCCATATCGTCAAGGTGCTGGCGGGCGAGCTGGGCGGCAAGCTGCCGATCATTGCCGCTGGCGGTATTACCGAAGGCCGCCATGCCGCCGAGAAGATCGCTGCCGGGGCGAGCCTGGTGCAGATCTACTCCGGCTTCATCTATAAAGGGCCGGCGCTGATTCGCGAGGCGGTGGACGCTATCGCTGCAATGTCCAGGTAACCTGACAGGCACAGCGCTTGAAGGCAGCAGGGCATCTGTGGGAGCGGGTTTACCCGCGAAAGGGCCGGTGCATTTGATAACATTTGCCAAGTAGCATAAAAAAGGGCCCCATCAAGGGGCCCCTGGGCCTTCGCCCGCCGCCCGGATAGGGCGTGCATGGTGAATCGAATTCAGTGTCCTCGTTCAGCCAACGGCGTGATTTTCGTTGAGTCTATGGATGCCAGCGGTGCCAGTCATTCCGTCCCAGTTATCACCGCGACCTTCACGCCAGCCGTTGATCCAGGCTTGGCGAACAGAAGGAAGATTGAAGGGGCAAAGTTCGCGGGATTTGCCGGTGACCCCGTATTGGTAGCCACGTGAATATGCTCTTTCCAACGGATCACGCTTAAGTCTTCTCATAGGGTGTTGCCCTCACTTGTTGACTGTAATGTCCCGTCGGCCTCTCCGAGGCCGGGCAGAGTCTTTCTGCCGGTGTGCGCTCGCTGCCGGCGTGGCGAGCTGAAAGTGCCACCTCGTTGCGAAGCGGCCTGAGACCAGTTCTATCGAATGCGAGTCACGGTGTGAATGATCGATTTGTCATAAGCACGTAACCTTTCCAAGGGTGAGGGGATAAGTAAATAAATGCGACTCAACCTTGTTTAGCGTTGAGCCCGCTATGATCAGGGTTTGCCGATCATTGACGTCATTTCGCCAGCGTTGCTTGCGGATGACAGAAATAATTTGAAATGCGACGAAGGGTCACATTGGTCCTGGTATCGCCAGAATTTTTCATACTGCCTGATGATCTAAGCTGTCTTTGCCACTGGGCCAAGCACAGATCGGTCAGGCGGCCCGGCCTTTCATTGCACGTTCGCGTGTCGGGAAGGGCCACCCGCACGTCTGCTGGAAAGGTGTGCGGGCAAACATCGCGGGGCGATGCGTCGCCCCGTCAGTCAAATAGCCCAAGGCGCTGGATTACTCATGTCGGACCGTTTCGAACTTTACCTCACTTGCCCTAAAGGCCTGGAAGGCCTGCTTGCCGAAGAGGCGCGGGGCCTCGGCCTGGATGACGTGCGCGAGCACACCTCGGCCATTCGCGGCGCCGCCGACATGGAAACCGCCTACCGCCTGTGCCTGTGGTCACGTCTGGCCAACCGGGTGCTGCTGGTACTCAAGCGCTTCTCCATGAAGAACGCCGACGACCTCTACGACGGCGTGCACGCGGTCGACTGGGCCGATCACCTGGCAGCCGACGGTACCTTGGCGGTGGAGTTCAGCGGCCATGGCTCGGGCATCGACAACACCCACTTCGGTGCGCTGAAGGTCAAGGACGCGATCGTCGACAAGCTGCGCAACCGCGAAGGCCTGCGCCCGTCAGTGGAAAAGATCGACCCTGATGTGCGCGTGCACCTGCGTCTGGACCGTGGCGAAGCCATTCTCTCGCTCGACCTTTCCGGGCACAGCCTGCACCAGCGTGGCTACCGCCTGCAGCAAGGTGCCGCGCCGCTGAAGGAAAACCTGGCGGCGGCGGTGCTGATCCGCGCCGGCTGGCCGCGCATTGCCGCCGAAGGTGGTGCGCTGGCCGACCCGATGTGCGGTGTGGGTACCTTCCTGGTCGAAGCGGCGATGATCGCCGCCGATATCGCGCCCAACCTCAAGCGTGAGCGCTGGGGCTTCAGTGCCTGGCTCGGCCACGTACCGGCATTGTGGCGCAAGGTGCATGACGAGGCGCAGGCGCGGGCACAGGCCGGCCTGGCCAAGCCACCACTGTGGATCCGTGGCTACGAGGCCGACCCTCGGTTGATCCAGCCAGGCCGCAACAACGTCGAGCGTGCCGGCCTGGGCGACTGGGTGAAGATCTACCAGGGCGAAGTCAGCACCTTCGAGCCGCGCCCGGACCAGAACCAGAAAGGCCTGGTCATCAGCAACCCGCCTTATGGCGAGCGCCTGGGTGACGAAGCCAGCCTGCTGTACCTCTACCAGAACCTCGGCGAGCGCCTGCGCCAGGCCTGCATGGGCTGGGAGGCGGCGGTATTCACTGGCGCGCCGCAGCTGGGCAAGCGCATGGGCATTCGCAGCCACAAGCAGTACGCGTTCTGGAACGGCGCCTTGCCGTGCAAGCTGCTGCTGTTCAAGGTGCAGCCCGACCAGTTCGTTACCGGCGAGCGCCGCGAAACGCAGCCTGAAGGCGCGGAAACCCGCCAGCAGGCAGCACCGGCCAGCGAGCCGGCGCGCCTGTCGGAAGGGGCGCAGATGTTCGCCAACCGCCTGCAGAAAAACCTAAAGCAACTAGGCAAGTGGGCCCGCCGCGAACAGCTCGATTGCTACCGCCTGTACGATGCCGACATGCCCGAATATGCCCTGGCGGTCGACCTGTACCAGGATTGGGTGCACGTGCAGGAATACGCCGCGCCACGTTCGGTCGACCCGGACAAGGCCCAGGCACGCCTGCTCGATGCGCTGGCCGCCATCCCGCAGGCCCTGGGCATTTCGCCGCAGCGTGTGGTGCTCAAGCGTCGCGAGCGGCAGAGCGGCACGCGCCAGTACGAGCGCCAGGCGACCGAAGGCCGCTTCCAGGAAGTGAACGAAGGCGGCGTAAAGCTGCTGGTCAACCTCACCGACTACCTCGACACGGGCCTGTTCCTGGACCATCGCCCGATGCGCATGCGCATCCAGCGCGAAGCAGCCGGCAAGCGCTTCCTCAACCTGTTCTGCTACACCGCCACGGCCACCGTGCATGCGGCCAAGGGCGGCGCGCGCAGCACCACCAGCGTCGACCTGTCGAAAACCTACCTGGACTGGGCGCGACGCAACCTGGCGCTCAATGGCTTCTCCGAGCGCAACCGCCTGGAGCAAGGCGATGTGATGGCCTGGCTGGAAGGCAACCGCGACAGCTATGACCTGATCTTCATCGACCCGCCGACCTTCTCCAACTCCAAGCGCATGGAAGGCGTGTTCGATGTGCAGCGTGACCACGTGCAACTGCTGGACCTGGCCATGGCCCGCCTGGCGCCGGGTGGCGTGCTGTATTTCTCCAACAACTTCCGCAAGTTCCAGTTGGACGAGCACCTTATGGCGCGTTATGCGGTGGAGGAGATCACGGCCCAGACCCTGGACCCGGACTTCGCGCGCAATAACCGTATCCATCGCGCCTGGCGTCTGCAGCTTCGTTGAGGCGACGAGGTACATTGCGCGGCTAATGGCCAATGGCTATAACTGAGGGCAGGGCAAGATAATCCGCAGGACGCTGACGTGACGAGATGGGTGTATGTCAAAGGGTGGCGTGCGTGCGCGGTTGCTTGGCCTGTGCACAGAGGCAATGTCCGCCTGGGCGGTGGCCCTGGTCGCCCTGGTCGTGGGTGGCCTGTTGACGGCCGTCCTGGCGTTAGCCACGCAAACCTTCTACAAGCAGCAACTGCGCCAGCGCTTCGAGCTGCTGGCCAGCGAGCGTTTCAGCCGGATCGCCGAGCGGTTTGACGAACAGCAGCAGCGCCTGGACGGGCTGCGGCGGTTTTTCAGCTTTTCCAACGAAATCACCCCACACGAGTTCGACGGCTACGCCCGGCCATTGCTGCAGCGGACCCTGGCCTACGCCTGGGCGCCGCGTGTCGAGGCCGCGCAACGCGCCGAGTTCGAGCGCCAGGCCAGTGTGCATTTCGGCCCGGGTTATGTGATCCGCGACCAGGATGAACAAGGCCAGTGGCACCCATCCCCCCAGCGCGACCATTACTTCCCGGTACTCTATACCCAGTCGGGTGAATTGCCCGGGCTGCCCCATGGTCTGGACCTCGCCGGCCAGGAAGTGCCCTTGGCGGCACTGGCGCGGGCGCTGGGGCCCGGCAGCATGGCGGTGTCCGAGCCACTACCCATGTTCGATACCAGCTCGGATGCGCGTGGCCTGCTGATGGTGGCGCCAGTGTTTTCCGATGCCAACCCCCGCGGCGCGGCAATGGGCTATGTGATGGCCCTGCTGAGCATGCGGGAACTGGTCAGTGACGGGCGCCCGGTTACGGCAGACGATAACCTGGTGGTGCGTATCGTCGACCCCACCGGGCTGCATGGCCCCGAGGTGATGTTCGATTCGCAGAACCCGGTTGCACCTCTGCCGCTGGCCATCAACCAGTTGTTGCACCTGGCTGACCACCACTTCCAGCTGAGTATCCGGCCGAGCCTGGCCTTCGTGCGCGCCAACCGCTCCTCCGCGGTGCTGGCGGTAAGCCTGCTGGGCGGCTTGTTGAGCCTGCTGCTCAGTGTGTTGCTCTACAGCCTGTTCAGCCAGCGCCAGCGCGCCTTGGCCCTGGTAGAGCAGCGTACCGCCGAGCTGCGGGTCAGCGAGCAGTCACTGCGTGGTACCCACAACCAGCTGCGCAGCGTGCTGGATGCCGCAACCCAGGTGGCGATCATCGCCACCAACCTCAAGGGCGTGGTCAGCACCTTCAACGCCGGTGCCGAGCGCATGCTCGGTTACCCGGCCTGCGAGGCGATCGGCAAGCTGCGCCTGGAGGACCTGGTGTTGCCCGAGGAGTTGAACCTGCGTGCCCATGCCTTGAGCCTGCGTTTCGGCCGGCCGATTGCAGGTGGCCAGGCCATGTTTGCCGAAACGGTGGAGGAGCATGGAGCCGAGCCGGGGGAGTGGACCTTGTTGCGCGCCGATGGCAGCCAACTGGTGGCCAACATGCTGGTCACCGCCATGCTCGATGAGCAGGGGTTATGGATCGGTTACCTGGCGATCTGCATCGATGTCACTGAACGGCGTCGGGTGCATGAGGCGCTGGCGGCGCGTGACCGCCTTCTGGAAAAACTCAGTGCCGAGGTGCCGGGCGGCATCTACCAGTACCGCCTGGATGGCAACGGCCATTCCTGTTTTCCGTACGCCAGCAAGGGCCTGTACGACATCTACGAAGTCGATCTGCAGCAATTGCGTGAGGATGCCACGGCGGTGTTCGAGCGCATCCACCCGGATGACCTCGAGCGCGTGCGCCGCTCGGTGCGTTACTCGGCCGAACACCTGTCGCCCTGGCGTGAAGAATATCGGGTCTGCCTGCCGCGTGCCGGGCTGCGTTGGGTGCGTGGCGAGGCGACACCGGAGGTGGGGGAGCAGGGCTGCACGTTGTGGCATGGCTACCTGACCGATATCTCCGACCTCAAGGGTGTGGAGGAAGAGTTGCGCGCGCTGTCGGTGACCGATTCACTGACCGGCATCCATAATCGCCGTTACTTCCAGGAGCGGCTCAAGCTCGAGCTGGAACGGGCCCAGCGCGATGGCCAGGCACTGGCGGTCATCATGCTCGATATCGATCACTTCAAGCGCATCAACGACCATTTTGGCCATGCTGTCGGCGATCGCGTGCTGCGCAGCCTGTGCCTGCGTATCAGCCAGCGTTTGCGCCGTACCGATGTTTTCTGCCGGTTGGGCGGCGAGGAATTCATGGTGCTGTGCCCGGGGAGCGATGCCGAGCAGGCGCGGCTGCTGGCGCTGGAACTGTGGCATGGGGTGCGCAATGTGCCGGTGGAAGGCGTGGGCAGGGTGACTGCGAGTTTTGGTGTGGCGGGCTGGCGACCGGGGGAAGGGGCCGATGCCTTGCTGTTGCGGGCCGATGCAGGCGTGTATGCGGCCAAGCAGGCCGGGCGGGACCGGGTGGAGGGGGAGTTGGCCTGACAGCTTTCAGTTGCCAATGCCGGCCCGTTCGCGGCTAAAGCCGCTCCCACAGGGACATCACAGTCTTGAACCCTGCACTGTACATGTAGGAGCGGCTTTAGCCGCGAAGAGGCCGGTACCGGCTAACGATCAGTTGGCCGCAGTACTGCCGGCCAGTTTCGGCTGGCGGTACAGGTCCAGCAGCACCTGGTCGAGCACCTGCGAGGCGCCCCACGGTTTCGGATCGTTGAGGATCGCCGCCACCGCCCAGGTATGGCCGTTGCTGTCGCGGCTGAAGCCTGCAATTGCCCGCACGGTATTCAGCGTGCCAGTCTTGATGTGACCTTCGCCGGTCATGGCGGTACGCTTCAGGCGCTTGCGCATGGTGCCATCCATACCCACCAGCGGCATCGAGCTCATGAACTCGGCAGCATAAGGGCTCTTCCAGGCAGCCTGCAGCATCGCGGCCATTTCCCGGGTGCTGACCCGTTCGGCACGCGACAGGCCGGAACCGTTTTCCATTACCAGGTGCGGCGCGGTAATGCCCTTCTTCGCCAGCCACTGGCGCACCACACGCTGGGCGGCGCGGGCGTCGTCACCGTCGGCATCGGTGCGGAACTGCGCGCCAAGGCTCAGGAACAGCTGCTGGGCCATGGTGTTGTTGCTGTATTTGTTGATGTCGCGGATCACTTCCACCAGGTCTGGCGAGAAGGCTCGGGCCAGCAGGCGAGCGCCCTTGGGCACGTTCTCGAAGCGGTCGCCACCCTGGATGCTGCCACCCAGCTCGTTCCAGATCGCGCGCACGGCACCGGCGGCGTAGGTCTGGTGGTCGAGCAGCGACAGATAGGTCTGGGAGTTGCAGCCGTCACCCAGCTGACCACTGACCGTTACGCTGATGCCATCGGCCTGCTGCACCGGGTTGTAGCGCACGTCACCCGAGCACTGTCTGGAGGCTACTGCCTTGACCTGGTTGTCGATACGGATGCTGGCAATCGGCGGTTCGACTGCGATGGTTACCTTGCCGCCATCGTTGCGGGCCACGAAACGCAGGGCCTTGAGGTTGACCAGCAGCGAGTCGGGCTTGACCAGGAACGGCTTGTTCTCATCGCCACCGTCGTCGTTGAACTGCGGCAGGTTGGGCTGCACGAAGTGGCTGCGGTCCAGCACCAGGTCGCCGGTGATGGTGCGCACGCCATTGGCGCGCAGGTCACGCATCAGCAGCCACAGCTTTTCCATGTTCAGTTTCGGGTCGCCGCCACCCTTGAGGTACAGGTTGCCGTTGAGTACACCGTTGCTCAGGGTGCCGTCGGTGTAGAACTCGGTTTTCCACTGGAAGGTCGGGCCGAGCAGTTCGAGGGCGGCGTAGGTGGTGACCAGTTTCATGGTCGAGGCCGGGTTGACCGAGACATCGGCATTGAACACGGTCGGTGTGCCGGGGCCGTCCAGCGGCAGCATCACCAGCGACAGGGCAGAATCCTGCAGCTTGTTGGCCTTGAGGGCCTGCTGCACCTTGGCAGGCAGCGTGGTGTTGACGGCGGCGGCCTGGCTGGGCAGGGCGAGTGGCAACAGCAGGCCGGCAAGAACGAGGGGACGAAGCGTTTTGATCATGATCGATAAATACCCTACGGCGAGGGAAAAGGGCATTGGGGCTGTAAGGAATGATGGCCCCAGGGTGAAAGAATACGCATTATGCCCCAAGCGCAGCGACGATGCGCCACGTTCGACGGAAAAGCACCCCCAATAAAAAAGGCCACCCCTGAGGGTGGCCTTTCCAGCGATCGAGCCGGGCCGGTATTACTCGGCCTTGTTGATCGGCTTTTCCGGGTACCAGGCGTCCAGCAGCGGGCTGACCTCGATCTTGGTCAGTTCGCTACGGCCTTTGAGCCAGGCTTCAACGGCTGCACGCTGTTCTTCGCTGACCGAGCCGCGTTTGACCGAGCACACCAGGCCGAAATCGTCACCGCCTACATAGTCCAGGCCATTGGCGTCCATGGCTTCTGCCAGGAACGCGTCGAGGAAAGCATCGATTGCCTGGTCATCCAGATCTTCCTTGAATTCCAGGTTCAGCTCGAAGCCCAATTCCTGAAACTCGTCGACACACAGCTTCTTGCGCAGACGACGGGAGCGGTTTGTGGCCATGAAACAATCCTCTTAGGTAATAACGCCGCGCAGTCTACCAGTTAACACGCCTGGCTGCCTGCCTGTGTGCAGGTGCCTGTGGCCAGTTCCCTGGCCAGGGCACGTTCTACCCGGTACATATGCCGCGCCAGTGCCTGGCGCCGCAGGCGTAGCTGAGTGGTAGGCAAGCCGCTTGCCTCGAGGGCTTCGCAGGCTTTCATCAGCTCGGGGGCTTCCAGCATCCGCGCGGCACTGAGCACCTTGTGCGCCTGTTCGGCAATGGCATCGCTGTCATGCTGCGGATGCAATGCCATCAAGGTGGCCAGGTCGGCCTGCAGGCTCTGCTGCAACGCCTGCAGGAAACGCTGGCGATCGTTCGGGTCATGCCCGACCACCGTGGCCAGGCCGTCCAGGTGGTAGAGCTTGCGGCGCGGTTTCTGCTGGCGGCGTGGGCGGATACTGGCAAGACGCTGGCTGAGCGTGCCCAGGCTGATGGGCTTGAGCAGGCAGTCGTCCATGCCGGCGCTCAGGCACTTGCGGCGTACCTCCGGCTGTGCGTTGGCGGTGTAGCCGAGAATGGTGCAGCGCTGCCGCTTGCCATGGCGTTCCTCGGTACGTACGGCAGTGGCCAGCTGGTAACCGTTCATGTGCGGCATGTTGCAGTCGAGCACCAGCACATCGAAGTCGCCCGCCCGCCAGGTAGCCAGGCCTTCGCGACCGTCTTGGGCGCTGGTGTGCTCAAGCCCCAGGTAGCCAAGCTGCTGTGCCATCAGTTGCAGGTTGGCCGGGTGGTCGTCGATCACCAGCACGCTCAGCCGTGGGTCGGGCACGTCGAGGTTTTCGATCAGCGGGGCCGGCTGCGCTGCTGCGTCAACCCGCTGCAGCGGCATCTTCAGGCGCACCTGGGTGCCGACATCCTCCAGGCTCTTTATGGTCAGGCTGCCGCCCATCATCTCGCACAGGTTGCGACAGATGGCCAGGCCCAGCCCGGTACCTGCACGGGCGCTCTGGCTATGCGGGTTGGCCTGGATGAACGGGTTGAACAGGCGCTGCAGGTCGTCGGCGTGGATACCGATGCCACTGTCGCGCACTTCCAGCTCCAGCACTGCGGGGGTAGTGCTGCCGTCGTCCACCAGGCCGACGCATATGCGCACCTGGCCATGCTCGGTGAACTTGATGGCGTTGCTTACCAGGTTGGACAGGACTTGCTTGAAACGCAGGGGGTCGAGCAGGGCATGGCAGCGGGCGGCCGGTGCGATGATCACCTCCAGGGCCAGGCCTTTCTGCCGGGCCTGGCCCTCGAAAATGCGCCCCACCGACTCGACCAGGGCCGCCAGGTCGACGGCCTCCGGGGCGAGGGACAAATGCCCGGACTCGATGCGCACAATGTCGAGGATATCGCCGATCAGGCCCAGCAGGTCCTTGGCCGAATGGTGGGCCAGCTCCAGCGCACAGCGGTCTACACGGCCTTGGTCGGCGCGCTTGACTGCCAGCTCGAGCATGCCGATGACGGCAATGACCCGTCACATTCGTAGAAAAAATATCGCCAGCTGGCTTCTGTAACACAAAAAAGCCCCAGTCAGGGGGATGAAACCTGAATGGGGCTAAGGAAATCCTGAAAAAGACTTCCTGATTTTGGCAAAATACCCGGACTCCACCC
>NZ_JALLKV010000076.1:0-22135 GCF_023093815.1 Pseudomonas sp. PNPG3 | reverse complement strand
TGAAAGTGTCGATGGCGAAGTAGCCGGAAAACAGGGGCTACTTCAGACCATCCCTCTGTGTAAAAAGTCTTGAGACGAAGGTAAGGCAAAGCAAGCACAGCCGAGGAACGGACTGGTGCAGTCATAGGGGCATTGCCACAACAAAACATGTAGTCCAAATCCCTATTCCTTGTAGGCCCCTTCCTAAATCCCTTCCACCCCGAAAATACCCGCCAACAGCCTGCTAGGTTCCTGGCTTCCACCTTAAAAAGAGGCGAGCCATGAGCATGCGCATGAACATCTTCGGCCGATACCAAGGCCTGGACGGCGACGAAACCACCACAGGCGCCATCTGCATTGCCAGCCAAGCCAGGGGCCGTGTGCATGGCCGCAACTGGCTGCTACAAGGCGAGCCGACTACACCCTGCCCGCTATGTGGACAAGCGGGCACCATCGTCGAGGGCATTGCAGGCATGGGCGGCGGCGAAGAATTAGGTGAAGTAATCTTCGAGGCCTTTCAAGATGATTGATCATCTGGACATAAAATTAAGGCTATTTATAGTAGCCTCACCTTTCTGCCTCGGCTTGACCGCACTTGCAATGGACTTTCACATTGCAATTTCTCAGCAATATAAACAAATGGTCACAGCACTTCACCGAAGCCCATGTCTTTCATACGCCATAACCCTTTGGGGAGAGAAAGGCATACGTTCAAGAATGCTGGTGATTTTCATGGTAGCAGGCGCCATCACTTTCCCAATCTCAAGTATTCGCAGAGGCCTACTTGACAAAGAAGATTATGAGCAATTCCCCAAGCCATTGAAAACCAAAATAGTTATCGCATCATGGTTAAGCACAACCGGATTCACTTGGCTAGTCATAAACTACTTCATTATTTAGCCACAACAGAGACAACGCAACACACCATCTGAGAGTTCGCCAAACAGTAGGTAGTCAATGTCTGCGAAGGTGATGCTTGCGGGCTGCAAAATTCACAAATAACTTGGGCAAATGTTATGTGGTTAATTGCTTGCTGGATGCCTATGGCCGCGCTCTTTGGATTCTTGTCAGGTTACGCACCATTCACGAAATAACTCGATCAGCCAAACCTTGCCTGCTGGAACCTGCCCCAGATGAACCCATTCCCACAGGAGTTGTGCATACCCTGAGGCATGCACAATCCCTGTAGGAGCGGCTTTAGCCGCGAAAGGGCTAGCCCAGCCAATACAAGGATCAGCGCAGCAAACCCAACTCGGCATCATCCAGCAGCGCCTTGGCCATGGCTGCGAAGTAATGCGAAGCCCAGAGCATCTGCTGATCGCCATCCATCAAGCCGGTCAGTGACAAGTCGCGTGCATAGCCCATCAGTTCCGAGGCTTGCTCGCGGGCGCTGCGGCAGGGGATGCCCTCAGCGATACGGAACAGCGGATGGGTTTGGCCTTCGCCTTGGTAGAAGTAGGTAACGCCGGGGGTGGTTTTGGTTTCGTCTGTCATGGGTTTTCCTGAATGCTCGTTGACCGCCTCTTCCGTTTCCACACGAAGGGTGGCGGCTGTACACGGGGTGGAAACCCGAGTGCATTCAGAGAAACTCGGTAGGCACGAGGCCTCCCGGGTACAGCCGCCATGAACGACATAACCTGAAATGCTTGCTGCAGGTTTCCACACCCGATCGCTGAACCGTCAGCGACGGGCAAAGCCTAGAGTGGGAGATTTGCAGGAACAATCAGACGCGTGTCGACAGAGGTTGTAGGGTATTTCGCAGGGGGTGGAGTTGCCAGTCCCGAGGCGTAGGAAGAGTCTGGAATTCTTGTAGGTTGCAGGGGCATGGGTTGGGAAGGCATCTGGGCTGACAGGTGTTCGCCATGACAGCTTCAGCGCCTGTGAGATCGAGCGCCGCCCGCACGGCGCATCGCGACGCAAGGCCGCTCCCACAGGGGCCTTGCAGCACCTTGAGAACTGTCAGCGCAACAACTCGGAATGCCCCTGCGCCATCGCCACCACCACCTTGCGCTTGCCGGTAAACGGCGACCGCGCATGCGCCGCGAGCATGTTATCCAGCATCAGCACATCATTCTCCAGCCAAGGAAAGCTGATGGTGCATTCATCCAGCACCCCGCGCACTTCATCGAGCAGCGAATCCTCGATGGTCGTACCGTCGCCGTAGTACACGTTACGCGGCAGGTCCTCTTCCTCGACGATGTCCATCAACGACTCGCGCACTTCTGGCTGCAGGTTCGACACATGGAACAGGTGCGCCTGGTTGAACCACACGTCCTCCCCGGTCACCGGGTGGCGCGCCACCACCTGGCAGCGCTGGCGGGTGCGCAATTCGCCGTCATCCTTCCAGATGCACTCGATGGCATGCGCCCGGCAATAGGCCTCGACCTGGCGCGGGTCTTCAGTGTTGAACACCTGCGACCATTCCACATCAAGGCCGTTGCCGTAGTTGCGCACGTACATCAGCCCCTTCTCCACCAGCCGCTCACGAATGCGCGCCGGCATGCGTCGGTACACCTCGCGGCTGTCGGCAATCGGCGTCTCGCCACCGGTCTCGGCGGGGATCACGCTGTAGAACCAGATCTTCATCGGCCATTCCAGGGTATAGGCCTGCTCGTTGTGCAGGGGGATACTCTGGTGCGCCGGGTACTCGGTGGAGGTGTACACGCCCTTGGTCACGTTGCTGCGCGGGGTGGAGCCAAACTCGTAGTTGAGCAGCGGGTGACCGAAAGAAGCAGCGAACTGGCGGAAAGCTTCGGCACCACCCACCTCGAAGCCGCGAAACAGGATGCCGCCAGCCTGCAGCAGGTGCCGGTCCACCAGCGGCTGCAACTCGGCAAAGGCTTCCAGCAGGTCGATGCCCGGCTCCGGCGCGCGCACCAGCAGTGGCAGGTTGCCGCGTGCAGCGTCCAGGGGTTCGATCGCAAAGCTCAGCAGTTCACTCATGTCCGGTCACCTCAGGCCAGGGCCGCATAGGCGGCGAAATCGGGATGTGCGCCATGTCGGCGCCTGACTGAATGAACGAGCGGGCGATGGGGAAATTCAGCTGGGCCGCACTCACAGGTAAAGCCGGCGCGCGCCGGTTCGTCTGAACGATGTGCACCCTTCTATCGCCCAGGAACCGTACATGACTCGCCAGCTTCTGCTCCTCGCCCTGCTCGCCGTGGCCCCTGCCGCCTGGTCGGCGCAGCAATGCGCCGTGGAAATCCATGGCACCGACCAGATGACCTTCGACAAGGCCGCCATCATCGTGCCCAAGGCCTGCGCCGTGTTCACCGTCACGCTCACCCACCCTGGCGACATGCCGAAGAACGTGATGGGCCACAACTGGGTGCTGAGTACCCAGGCCGACATGCAAGGCGTGCTCGACGACGGCCAGAAAGCCGGCGAGGCCCTGGACTACCTGAAGCCCGGCGACACCCGGGTGCTCGCCCACACCCGCCTGATCGGCGGCGGTGAAACAGACAGCGTCAGCCTCGACACCCGATCGCTGAAGGCAGGTACCGCGTACAGCTTCTACTGCTCGTTCCCGTTCCACAGCACCTTGATGAAAGGCTCCCTCACCCTCGGCAGCTGACCCGCCCCCACCTCACCAGCGAGATCATGCTTCATGAAAACCTCCTCCCCCGGGGCCATCCGCGAATTGCTGGGCCTACTGAAACCCTACCGCCCGGCGGTAATCGTCTCGGTGCTGCTGGGCATGCTCGGCGGCCTGGCCGTGACCGCCCTGCTGGCCACCGTCAACCAGGGCCTGCATGCCGCTGGCGGCATGAGCCAGGGCGTGATCCTGGCCTTCGCCGGCCTGTGCGTGCTGGCCCTGGTCAGCAGCGTGGCGGCCGACAGCGGCACCAACTACGTTGGGCAGAAAGTCATCGCCAGGCTGCGCAAGGACCTCGGCGCCAAGGTGCTGTCGGCGCCGATCGAGCAGATCGAGCGCTACCGCACCCATCGCCTGATCCCGGTGCTGACCCGGGACGTCGACACCATCAGCGACTTTGCCTTCGCCTTCGCCCCGCTGGCCATCTCGCTCACCACCGTGACTGGCTGCATGGCCTACCTGGCCTGGCTGTCGTGGCCGATATTCCTCATCACCCTGGCAGCCATCGGCATCGGCAGTGGCATTCAGTACGTGGCCAGGCAAAAAGGGGTGGCCGGCTTCAACGCCGCCCGCGATGCCGAAGACAACCTGCAGAAGCACTACTCGGCCATCGCCGAGGGCGCCAAGGAGCTGCGCATCGACCGCCGCCGCCGCCATGCCATGCTGACCCGCAACATCCAGGGCACCGCCGACTTCATCGCCAACACCCATATCCGCGCCATCAACATCTTCGTCGCGGCCAAGAGCCTGGGGTCGATGCTGTTCTTCGTGGTCATCGGCCTGACCCTGGCCCTGCAATCGCTATGGCCGAGCAACGACCCGGCGGTGATGAGCGGCTTCGTGCTGGTGCTGCTGTACATGAAAGGCCCGCTGGAAACCTTGATCGGCAACCTGCCTATCCTCGGCCGCGCCCAGGTGGCGTTCCGGCGCATTGCCGACCTGTCCGAGCGCTTCTCCTCGCCCGAGCCGCACCTGCTGCTGGAGCCGCCGGTCAAGCGCGCCGCCCCGGCCAGCGCGCATCTGGAACTGCACAACGTCGAGTACGCCTACCCGCCGGTGGACGGCAACGAGCCGTTCCGCGTCGGGCCGGTGAACCTGAGCATCGAACCGGGCGAGATCCTGTTCATCGTCGGTGAGAACGGCTGCGGCAAGACTTCGCTGATCAAGCTGCTGCTGGGCCTGTACACCCCGCAACGCGGCGAAGTGCGCCTGAACGGCAAGGCCGTCGGCCCGGAGGGGCTGGATGACTATCGCCAGCTGTTCACCACGGTGTTCGCCGACTACTACCTGTTCGACGACCTGCCCGAGCATGAACACAGCCTGCCCAGCGATGCCACGCGCTACCTGGAGCGGCTGGAGATCGCCCACAAGGTGAGCGTGCGCGATGGTGCCTTTACCACCACCGACCTGTCGACCGGCCAGCGCAAGCGCCTGGCACTGGTCAATGCCTGGCTGGACGGGCGGCCGGTGCTGGTGTTCGACGAATGGGCGGCGGACCAGGACCCGACCTTCCGCCGGGTGTTCTACACCGAGCTGCTGCCGGACCTGAAGCGTTTGGGCAAGACCATCATCGTGATTTCGCATGATGACCGGTATTTCGATACGGCGGACAAGGTGGTGCACCTTAGCCGGGGGAAAGTGGTGGAGGCGTTGGAGCCGGCTTGAGGCAGCAAAGGGGGCTGCGCGCCCCTCATCAACCACAATCTATAATCGCTCTATAGTCTGTCTATAATTCCCTATAAACACCGAACCAGAGTGGTTTCCTGAGAGGACGCCGGGGGCGCTTTGCGCCCCTATCGCGACACAAGGCCGCTCCCACAGGTTCTGCGCAATTCCAGGGAGTGGCGCGGTAGCTGTAGGAGCGGCCTTGTGTCGCGATGGGCTGCAAGGCAGCCCCAACAGGCAGAAATCAGAACAGCCAGTGATACAACAGGTACACCACCACCGCCGCCAGCACCGGCCGCAGCACGCGGTAGGCCTTGGGGTTGGCGCGCTTGAACTGCTTGACCTGGCTACTGATCCGGTTGCTGAAGCGCTTGCTCCAGGCGTAGGCCTGGTTGATCCCGCCAACGCGCTCGTCATCAGTGTTCTGCGGCGCGGTGGCACGGCCGAGGAAGGCGCTGACCTTGCGGTTGATGCGAGTCATCAGCGGGCTGCTCAGCGGGCGTTCGATGTCGCAGAACAGGATAACCCGGGTAACGTCGGTCTCGTTCTTTACCCAGTGCACGTAGGTTTCATCGAACATCACGTCCTCGCCGTCACGCCAGGCATATTCCTCGCCATCGACGTAGATGCGGCAAGCATCGGAGTTGGGGGTGGACAGGCCCAGGTGGTAGCGCAGGGAGCCGGCGAACGGGTCGCGGTGCGGGTTCAGGTGGCTGCCGCCGGGCAGCAGGGCGAACATCGCACCCTTGACGTTTGGGATGCTGCTGACCAGCTCGACGGTGCGCGGGCACAGGGTTTCGGCAGAAGGCAACGGTTTGTCGTACCACTTCAGGTAAAAGCGCTTCCAGCCTTTCTTGAAGAACGAACCGAAGCCGGCGTCGTTATCCTTCTCGGCGGCGCGGATGTAACCCTCGTCGAACAGGCGCATGGCCTCTTCGCGGATTTCCTGCCAGTTGTCCTTCAGCACGTCCAGCTCGGGGAAGCGCTGACGGTCCAGGTAGGGTTTGGACGGTACGCCGGAAAACAGGTACATCAGGCTGTTATAAGGGGCGAACAGCGCCGAATGGTTGACGAACTGGCGCAACACCGGCAAGCGAGCCTTGCCGCGCAGGTGCACGAACAGCACGCTGCCAAAAAACACCAGCAAGACACCCGCCTTGGCTGCAAAGGAAAAGGTCATGCTTTCACTCCTTGAGGAAGAAACAGGGCCATTCGCCCTGCTCTCCGATAAATCATCCTGCCATCATAAACTGATGCCGCCGGGGTAAAAACAGCCTGGGCGGCAACTCAATCATGAAGATTTTGCAATAAACCAAGCCGCCAAACGTTGCGCCGGATCAGCGGCAAGGCCATTACTGCTGGTTTTCCTGCTCGCTGAACATGTCGCTGAACAGCATGCTCGACAGGTAGCGCTCGCCGGAGTCCGGCAGAATCACGACGATGGTCTTACCCTGCATTTCCGGCTTTTCGGCCAGGCGCACGGCCGCTGCCATCGCCGCACCACAGGAAATGCCACAGAGGATGCCCTCTTCCTGCATCAGGCGGATGGCCATGGCCTTGGACTCTTCGTCGGTCACCGTTTCCACCTGGTCGACGATCGACAGGTCGAGGTTCTTCGGCACGAAGCCGGCGCCGATGCCCTGGATCTTGTGCGGGCTGGGCTTGAGCTCTTCGCCGGCCAGGGTCTGGCTGATAAGCGGCGAGGCCACTGGCTCCACTGCCACCGACAGGATCGCCTTGCCCTGCGTATGCTTGATGTAGCGCGAAACACCGGTGATGGTGCCGCCGGTGCCGACCCCTGCCACCAGCACGTCGACCGCGCCGTCGGTGTCGTTCCAGATTTCCGGGCCGGTGGTTTTTTCGTGGATCGCCGGGTTGGCCGGGTTTTCGAACTGGCCCGGCAGGAAGTACTGGGCCGGGTCGGAGGCGACGATTTCGTTGGCCTTCTCGATGGCGCCCTTCATGCCCTTGGCCGGGTCGGTCAGCACCAGCTCGGCGCCCAGAGCCTTCAGCACCTTGCGGCGCTCCAGGCTCATGGACGCGGGCATGGTCAGCATCAGTTTGTAGCCACGGGCTGCGGCGACGAAGGCCAGGCCGATGCCGGTGTTGCCCGAGGTCGGTTCGACGATGGTCATGCCCGGCTTGAGCTTGCCGCTGCTTTCGGCGTCCCAGACCATGTTCGCGCCGATGCGGCATTTGACCGAATAGCCCGGGTTACGCCCTTCGATCTTGGCCAGGATGGTCACGCCGCGCGGGGCAATGCGGTTGATCTGCACCAGCGGCGTGTTACCGATGGAATGGGCGTTGTCTGCAAAGATACGGCTCATGGCAGGGGTCCTTGGCATGAAAAAAAGCAGGGAAAGACCTCAAGGGTAAGCCCGCACCGGTGGCCCGTAAAGCCTGTTCGAACTCACGCGGACTCGTTGCGGTCAACCGCATATCCTGCGTTGGAGACACTTCGATGAGAGCCCGTTATCGCTGGCCGTTGATCGGCCTGGCCAGCCTGATCGTGCTGTTGCTGGCGCTGCACCTGGCCCTGCCCTATCTGGTGCGCGACTACCTCAATGACAAACTGGCCGACATGGGCGACTACCGTGGCCAGGTGGCCGATGTGGACCTGGCCTGGTGGCGCGGTGCATACCAGATCAACGGGCTGAAAATCGTCAAGACCACCGGCAAGGTGCCGGTACCGTTTCTCGATGCACCGCTGATCGACCTGTCGGTGAGCTGGCACGCCCTTTGGTACGACCGCGCAGTGGTTGCCGAAGTAATATTCGACCGGCCGGAACTCAACTTCGTCGATGGCGGCAACAAACAGAACTCGCAGACCGGTCAGGGCACCGACTGGCGCCAGCAACTGGAAAAACTGCTGCCGATCACCCTGAACGAGGTTCGCATCGACAACGGCGTGCTGACTTTCCGCAACTTCAACTCCAAACCACCAGTCAACCTCAAGGCCACTCAGCTCGATGCCAGTATTCGCAACCTCACCAACATTCGTGACGAAAAGGGCCGACGTGATGCCAGCTTCGATGGCACGGCGCTGATCGTAGGCGATGCCAAGGTGGAAAGTCGCGCCACCTTCGACCCGTTCAGCGATTTCGACGACTTCGAGTTCCGCCTGCGCGCCACGGGTATCGAGCTGCGCAAGCTCAATGACTTCGCCAGCGCCTACGGCAAGTTCGATTTCAATGCCGGGCACGGCGATGTGGTGATAGAGGCCGAGGCGACCAACGGGCGATTGAACGGGTACATCAAGCCACTATTGCGGGATGTGGATGTGTTCGACTGGCAGCAGGATGTGCAGGAGAAGGACAAAGGCTTCTTCCGCTCGGTCTGGGAAGCGCTGGTAGGTGCAACCGAGACGGTATTGAAGAACCAGCCGAAGAACCAGTTCGCGACCCGGGTAGAGCTCAGCGGCAGCGTGCACAAACAGGATATCAGCGCCTTCGAGGCGTTTCTGCAGATACTGCGCAACGGGTTCATCGAGGCGTTCAATGCGCGGTATGAGCGTGATGCGCCGGATTCCGACTAGGATCGAGTGACGGGGCATTCAGGGACTGAATACCTGGTCTGCGTTTCCAGTCGGCGAACCCCGCGTTATAGTCGGTGACAAATCGAAAATATGTGCTGCCTGTGCTGGCCTCTTCGCGGGTAAACCCGCTCCCACAGGTATTCCACAAACCTCAGAAAAGGTGGGGTAACTGTGGGAGCGGGTTTACCCGCGAAAGGGCCGGTGCAGGCTTCCAGCAGAGGACAGACCCATGAAGTTCGAAGGCACCCGCGACTACGTCGCCACAGACGACCTGAAACTGGCGGTAAACGCGGCCATCACCCTCGAACGCCCCTTGCTGGTCAAGGGCGAACCCGGCACCGGCAAGACCATGCTTGCCGAGCAGTTGGCGGCCTCGTTCGGTGCGCGCCTGATCACCTGGCACATCAAGTCCACCACCAAGGCCCACCAGGGCCTCTACGAGTACGACGCGGTCAGCCGCCTGCGGGACTCACAGTTGGGCGTGGACAAGGTCCACGATGTGCGCAATTACCTGAAAAAGGGCAAGTTGTGGGAGGCCTTCGAGGCCGAGGAACGGGTCATCCTGCTGATCGACGAAATCGACAAGGCTGACATCGAGTTCCCCAACGACCTGCTGCAAGAGCTCGACAAGATGGAGTTCTACGTCTACGAAATCGACGAGACCATCAAGGCCAGGCAGCGCCCGATCATCATCATCACCTCCAACAACGAAAAGGAGCTGCCGGACGCCTTCCTGCGCCGCTGCTTCTTCCACTACATCGCTTTCCCCGACCGCACCACCCTGCAGCAGATTGTCGACGTGCACTACCCGAACATCAGCCAGTCGCTGGTCAGCGAGGCGCTTGACGTGTTCTTCGACGTGCGCAAGGTACCAGGCCTGAAGAAAAAGCCGTCCACCTCCGAACTGGTCGATTGGCTCAAGCTGCTGATGGCCGACAACATCGGTGAAGCGGTGCTGCGCGAACGCGACCCGACCAAGGCCATTCCACCGCTGGCCGGCGCGCTGGTGAAGAACGAGCAGGACGTACAACTGCTCGAGCGCCTGGCCTTCATGAGCCGGCGCGGCAACCGCTGACAGGAGCCGGGCCATGCTGCTCAACCTGTTCAATGAAATGCGCGCGGCCAAGGTGCCGGTGTCGGTACGCGAACTGCTCGACCTGCACCAGGCCCTGCAAAAGCGCGTGGTGTTCGCCGACATGGACGAGTTCTACTACCTCGCCCGCGCCATCCTGGTGAAGGATGAGCGCCACTTCGACAAGTTCGACCGTGCCTTCGCCGCCTACTTCAAAGGCCTGGAGAACCTGGACCGGCACATCGAGGCGTTGATCCCCGAAGACTGGCTGCGCAAGGAGTTCGAGCGTTCGCTGACCGACGAGGAACGCGCGCAGATCCAGTCGCTGGGTGGCCTGGACAAGCTGATCGAGGAGTTCAAGAAGCGCCTCGAGGAGCAGAAGGAGCGTCACGCCGGCGGCAACAAGTGGATCGGCACCGGCGGCACCAGCCCGTTCGGCTCGGGCGGCTTCAATCCCGAGGGCATCCGCGTGGGCGAGGCCGGCAAGCGCCAGGGCAAGGCGGTGAAGGTGTGGGACCAGCGCGAATACAAGAACCTGGACGACCAGGTGGAGCTGGGCACGCGCAACATCAAGCTGGCCTTGCGCCGGCTGCGCAAGTTCGCCCGTGAAGGCGCCGCCGAAGAGCTGGACATCGACGGCACCATCGACCACACCGCGCGGGATGCCGGGCTGCTGAACATCCAGATGCGCCCCGAGCGGCGCAACACGGTGAAGCTGCTGTTGCTGTTCGACATCGGTGGCTCGATGGACGCCCACGTCAAGGTCTGCGAAGAACTGTTCTCGGCGTGCAAGACCGAGTTCAAACACCTGGAGTACTACTACTTCCACAACTTCGTGTACGAGTCGGTGTGGAAAAACAACCTGCGCCGCACCTCGGAGCGCTATTCCACCTTCGACCTGCTGCACAAGTACGGCGATGACTACAAGGTTGTGTTCGTCGGCGACGCGGCCATGGCGCCCTACGAGATTACCCAGCCGGGTGGCAGCGTGGAGCACTGGAACGAAGAAGCCGGTTATGTGTGGATGCAGCGTTTCATGGAGAAATTCAGGAAGATCATCTGGATCAACCCGTACCCGAAACAGGCCTGGGACTACACCGCATCGACCCACCTGGTGCGGGACTTGATCGAAGACAAGATGTACCCGCTGACCTTGCAGGGGTTGGAGGAAGGGATGCGTTACCTGTCCAAGTGATGTTGCCGGTACCGGCCTCTTCGCGGGTAAACCCGCTCCCACAGGTATTACGCAAGCCTTGAGGCCTGTGGGGTACCTGTGGGAGCGGGTTCACCCGCGAAGAGGCCGGCAGCCTTAGCGCCAACGGTCCAGGTATACCTGCTGCTCCCGCCACGCCTCATCCTGCACCACCGCCCTGAACCGCACCACCGCCCCCGGCATGCACTGCGCCAGTTGCGCCAGCGCCAGCGGCGTCAATGCCCCCAGCCGCGGATAACCGCCAATGGTCTGCCGGTCATTGAGCAACACGATCGGTTGCCCATCCGGCGGCACCTGCACCGCCCCCAGCGGAATCCCCTCGGAAATCATCGGCGCGCCCTGGTAGACCAGCTGCGGCCCCAGCAGGCGGATGCCCATGCGGTCGGCACGGCTGTCCAACGTCCACTCGCGGTTGAACGCCTCGAACAGGCTGGTACCGCTGAAGTCACCGATCTGTGCGCCGATCACCAGGTCAAGCACTGGCTTTTGTGGGTACTCTGGCCGCAGCGCTTCGGGTACCTCACGCAGGGTCGGCGAAGTGCCTGAGAATGCCAGAACGTGGCCTTTGCCAAGCGCAGAACCCTGACCATCGATACCGCCAAGTTCTTCCCGCACAACGGTGGCACAACTGCCCAGCACATCCTCGCCGAGGAACCCGCCAGGCGCCGCCAGATACGCTCGTACGCCCTGCTTCGGCTGCTTCAGGGTCAACCGCTGGCCCTTGACCAACGCAAAGCTGCGCCAGGGCGCCAGCGGCTGATCATCGACACGGGCATCCAGGTCGGCACCGGCCAGGGCCAGCACACAATCCTGCTCGGCGACTAAACAGAAACCACCTAGCGCCACCTCGACCACCGGCGCCGCCAACGGGTTGCCCAGCAGCCAGTTGGCCCAGTGCATCGCCACCCAGTCCAGCGCCCCGCCCTGGGTCACGCCCAAATGGCGTACGCCAAAGCGCCCGGCATCCTGCAATTGGCACAGCGGAGTACTGGCCTCGATCTTCAACTGCTTCATGCTTGTGCCTCCACATCACCGCCCAACGCCACGAACTCGTTGCGCGAAACCGGCACGAAGCGCACCCGGTCACCGGGTTGCAACAGGCTGTAGCCCTCGCGTTCACGGTCGAACAGGCGCACCGGGGTACGCCCGATCAGGTTCCAGCCACCCGGCGATACCGCTGGATAGGCCGCCGTCTGGCGCTCGGCAATGCCGACGCTGCCGGCCGCCACGCGCTTGCGCGGGGTGCTAAGGCGCGGGCTGGCCAGGCGTTCGTCCACCAGACCCATGAAACCGAAACCGGGGGCGAAACCCAGGGCGAACACGGGGTACTCGCGCTCGCTGTGCAAGCGGACCACCTCTGCTTCACTCAAGCCACTGCGGGCCGCCAACACCGGCAGCTCCGGGCCGACGCTGGCGTCGTACCACACCGGGATCTCATGGCGGCGGCCACCGCTGCCCGTGTCTGGCTGCAAGCCTTCCAGCGCTCGGATGATCAGCGCCCTCGCCTCCCCCGGCGGCAGGTCGAACTGCACCATCAGCGTGGTGTAGGACGGCACCAGGTCCAGCAAGTGCTTGCCGAACGTCGCGTGCAAGCGCTGGCTGGCGGCAAGCATCCACGGCATGTTGCCCTCATTGATGGAGTCGAACAGGCGCACCATCAGGCTGTCGATGGCCACGACTTCAATACGGTGTTTCATCGCGACTCCAGGGCATCGAGAGCCTGGCGAATCTGCCGCACAGCCGCCACCGAACTGTCGTTGTCACCGTGTACGCACAGGGTACTGGCCGCAAGCCTCAGTGCACTGCCATCGTCCGCGACGAGCGTATCGCCGCGGGCCAGGCGCACGGCCTGCTCCACCACCAGTGCCGGGTCGTGGTGCACCGCGCCGGGCAGGCGACGCGACACCAGATGGCCGCTGGCGGTGTAGGCGCGATCGGCGAATGCTTCGAACCACAGCGGCACGCCAATCTCATCACCCAGGGCCTGGGCGGCGCGGTTGTCGGCGGTGGCCATCAGCATCAGCGGCAGTTCTGCGCCATAGGCCGCCACAGCCTCCAGTACGGTGCGCAGCTTGAGCGGGTCGGCCATCATGTCGTTGTACAGCGCACCATGGGGTTTCACGTAGGCCACGTGGCCGCCCAACACTTTGCAGATACCGTCCAGCGCACCGATCTGGTAATGCAGCAGGTCGCGGATTTCCTCCGGGCTGCAGGCCATGGAGCGGCGGCCGAAGCCGACCAGGTCCGGGTAGGCCGGGTGCGCGCCGATGGTCACCCCGTGCTCCAGCGCCAGGGCCACGGTCCGGCGCATGATGCCGGGGTCACCGGCGTGGTAACCGCAGGCGATGTTGGCGCAATCGATGTAGGGCATGACCTCGGCATCCAGGCCCATGCGCCAGCTGCCAAAGCTCTCGCCCATGTCGCAATTGAGTAGCAGGCGTTCCACTGCACGGCCTCCGTTGTCGTTGTTCATATGCCTACCTTAACGCGCCTGCAGCTGTTTGCCGCGGGTTTCCGGCAGGCTCAACGCCGCCACGATCACCACCCCGTAGGACACGGCGGAGAACACGCCGATACCCAGACCCAGCGGTACCTTCTGGCCGAGCACGCCGATCAGCAGCGGGAACAGTGCTGCGATGACCTTGCCGATGTTGTAGCAGAAGCCCTGCCCCGAACCACGGATACGCGTGGGGAACAGTTCGGTGAGGAACGCGCCCATGCCGCTGAAGATACCCGAGGCGAAGAAGCCCAGCGGGAAGCCCAGCCACAGCATCACGCCGTCGCTGACCTGCATTTGCGTGTACAGCAGCACGATGACGAACGAGCCCACGGCGAACAGGATGAAGTTCTTCTTGCGCCCCAGCAGGTCGGACAGGTACGCACTGACCACGTAGCCGACGTAGGAGCCGACGATCACCATGGCCAGATAGCCACCGGTACCCAGCACGCTCAGGCCGCGCTCGTTCTTGAGGAAGGTCGGCAGCCACGAGGTAATGGCGTAGTAGCCGCCCAGTGCGCCGGTGGTCAGCAGGGAAGCCCGCACGGTGGTCCAGAGCATCCCCGGGGCAAAGATTTCGTAGAACTGCGCAGGTGCCTCGGCGTTTTCCACCGCCTTGGCCTCGCGATATACCTCGGGGTCCTTGACCAGGCGGCGGACAAAGATCACGAAGATCGCCGGTACCAGGCCCAGCAGGAACAGCGCGCGCCAGGCCTGCTCTGCCGGCAGCCAGGAGAACAGCAGCGCGTAGAGGATGGCGGTGAGGCCCCAGCCAAGGGCCCAGCCGGACTGCACCATGCCCACTGCCTTGCCACGGTCCTGGGCGCGGATCACCTCGCCGATCAGCACCGCGCCGGCGGTCCACTCACCGCCAAAGCCGAAGCCCATCAGGGTACGGGCGATCAGCAGTTGTTCGTAGTTCTGGGCGAAGCCGCAGAGGAAGGTGAAGAAGGCAAACCACAGCACCGTCAGTTGCAGGGTGCGCACGCGGCCAATGCGGTCGGAGAGAATGCCGGCCACCCAGCCACCCACGGCCGAGGCGATCAAGGTGCTGGTGTGGATCAACCCGGCTTCGGTGGTGGTGATGCCCCACAGCATGATCAGCGTGGGAATGACGAAGCTGAGCATCTGTGTGTCCATGCCGTCCAGGCCGTAGCCGATCTTGCAGCTCCAGAAGGTGCGGCGCTGCTGTGAGTCGATGTCGCGATACCAGGCGAAGGGCCCGGACGAAGATGGGGAGCTGACCTGCTGCTGCACGCCGGTGGGGTTCATGCTTGCCTCGGCTTGTTGGTATTGTTTTATGGGCGACAATGAGTCGCGGCCTGGCTGCCATTGTTCAGACGCCGCGCCATTTGCGTCCAACGAGAAAAACCGCCGGTCTGGAACAAGAAAAACTGATCATGAACCTTCGCTTCCTCGAAACCTTCGTCTGGGTCGCCCGGCTCAAGAGCTTCCGCCTGACCGCGGAAAAGCTGTTCACTACCCAGGCCTCGGTTTCCAGCCGCATCGCCGCGTTGGAGGCCGACCTGGGCGTGAAGCTGCTGCTGCGCGACTCACGTGGCGTCAGCCTGACCCCGGAAGGCGGCAAGGTGCTGGAATATGCCGAGCGCATGCTGGAAACCGCCAAGGCCATGAAGCAGTCGCTGGACAGCGACCGGGCCAAGGTCGGGCGCATCCGTATCGGGGTGATGGACACGGTGATCCACACCTGGATGAGCGCACTGGTGGCGGAGCTGACCGAGCGTTACCCGCAGGTGGAGATCGAACTGGTGGCCGACACTGCGCTGAACCTTCGCGAGCAATTGCAGAAGGGCTTTCTCGACGTGATCCTGCAGACCGACCTGCTGCGCGAGCAATCGATCCGCAGCCTGGACCTGGCGCGCTACCCCATGGGTTGGGTGGTGGCCTCCGGCTCGCACCAGCACCGCGACTATGCCTCGCTGGCCGAGCTTGGGCGGGAACGCATCATCACCTTCTCGAAGAACTCGCGGCCGCACCAGGAAGTGCTGAGCCTGCTGCAGGGCGCGGGGGCCGAAACGCCGCGGCTGAACTGCGTGAACTCGGTGGCGGCGATTACCCGGCTGTTGCGTGACGGTTTTGGCATTGGTGCGTTGCCGCCGGCGCTGGTGGATGCCGAGTTGAGCCGGGGTGAGCTGGTATTGCTGCAGGGGCTGCAACCGCCGCCGAGCCTGGAGCTGGTGGTGGCCTGGCAGACCGGGGTGGCGTTGGTGGATGAAGTGGTCGGGGTTTGCCGGCAGGTGCTGGAGCGGTATGCGCGGGATGTGGGTGGGCAGCGGATTGTGTTGGTCTGACAGATTTGCAGTGCTTGTGCTGGCCTCTTCGCGGGTAAACCCGCTCCCACAGAGTCACCACAGGTCTTGAGGGCTGCGCAGTACCTGTGGGAGCGGGTTCACCCGCGAAAGGGCCGGCACAGGCGCAGCAAAAATCAGCGCCAGCTCTCTTTCACCGCCCCACGCCGCCCGCCCAGGATCACCCAGCCAATTGCCAGCAACAGGCTCTCGATCACGAATGCCAGCACAAACCCTGCACCAAGCCCCCAGCCAACCGCCTCGGGCACCAGCAGGATCTGGTAGCTGTAGCCATTGAGGGTTTCTTCGCGCAACTGCGGGTCGGCCTGTACCAGTACGTGCCAGGTACGCTGCGCCCATGGCGCTTGCAGCGCCTGCCATTCGTTTTCCAGCAGTTCGTTGCGGATCATCAGGCTTTCAATGCTGTTGGCATCACTGTTGAACACTGGGTCGTCGCTGCTGCGGTAATGCCGCAGCAGCGCCTGCAGGTCGCCATTGAAGAAACGTTCGGCGGTCTGCCGGAAGCCGTCGAGCGCCTCGCGGGATTCGAACAGGTGCGCCTCGACCCGCTGGCTGTAGTCCTTCACCAGCCCCGGGACCTGGATACCGGCCAGCAGGCCGAAGGTGAACAACAGCAACCGCAGGTAACTTCTGAACATGCCGCGTCCTTAGCTCTGGCCGTGCGCCACGCACTCGCCGTGCCGCCACAGGGCCCACTGACCCGGCTCGTAACGCTGCCAGGTCTCGTTCTCGGTCAGGGCCTCGGTGGCGATCACCGTGACCACGTCGTTAGGGGTGGTTTCGGTGTGAAAATCGACGATCAGGTCGACGTCCTTCAACCGCGCCGCACCAAAAGGTGCCCGGCGGGTAATGTGCACCAGCTTGGTTGAACAGAAGCAGAATAGCCAGTCGCCGTCGCTGAGCATGCAGTTGAACACGCCCTGGCCGCGGTAGCCGGCACAGGCTTCGACCAGCACCGGCAGCAGCTGTTCCACCGGAACGGGCTCGGGGAAGGCGCTGCGGATGCGGTTGAGCAGGTCGCAGAAGGCCGCCTCGCTGTCGGTATCGCCCACCGGCCGGTAGAAACTGGCCTGGCCCTTGAAGTCGCCCAGCTGGCCGTTGTGCGCGAAGCACCAGTTGCGGCCCCACATCTCTCGCACGAACGGGTGGGTGTTGGACAGGCATACCTTGCCGACGTTGGCCTGGCGGATATGGCCAATGACCACTTCGCTCTTGATCGGGTAACGCTGCACCAGGTTGGCCACTTCCGACTCGCTGCTGGCAGCCGGGTCCTGGAAAAGGCGCAGGCCACGGCCTTCGTAGAAGCCGATGCCCCAGCCGTCACGGTGCGGGCCGGTACGACCGCCGCGCTGCATCAGGCCGGTGAAGCTGAAGACGATATCGGTGGGGACGTTGGCACTCATGCCCAGCAGTTCGCACATAGGCGTGTCTCCGCTTACAGACGGGGCTCGACCCGGCCGCTGCCGCGGGAGACGGCTGGGGCGACAGGGGGTGGCGCATCACGGTAACGGTCGCGGCGCTCTGCGGCCAGCGGGGCCTGGGCGCCAAGCTGGTCATCTTCGGCAGCCTGGCGCTGGGCAGCGGCCTCGACCTGCGCGCGGCGCTCGCGGGCGCGTTTCTCCAGCGGAAAGCGCAGCAGCACGAAGAGGAAATACAGGGAAAACGCGCCCATGCCGTACATGGCGAAGTCGGAAACCGCGCGCCAGGCGTTGTTGCCGACCTTGAAGGCGACATCCAGGGCGGTGATGGCAATCGCCGGGGCGAAGCTGTCCTTGACCGGGTCGACGATGGTCGGGGTCAGCAGCAGCACCGCCAGCACCACCCGCAGCGGTTCGCGCAGCCAGCGCCACATCCAGCCGGTGAGCTTGAAGCCCACCATCAGGCAGCCCAGGGCGGCAACGGCGTAAAGGCCCCAGGCGAGGGTGTAGTCGTTCTCGGTCATGGTGTTCGTGCAAGCCAGGCAAAGAGATGCCTATGATAAACACTTTTCCGGGCGCAGACAGTGTTTGCCTGTACCGGCCTCTTCGCGGGCTTGCCCGCTCCCACAGGGACCGCACAGCTTTCAACAACTGTGGTGAACCTGTGGGAGCGGGCAAGCCCGCGAAGAGGCCGGCACAGGCAACCCCAATCAAGAGATCCTCAATGCCAACCAAGCCCCAACCCCCGATTGCCCACCAGGCCCAGGCCACCGACCCGTACGCCTGGCTGCAACAGCGTGACACCCCTGAGGTGCTTGCCTACCTGCAGGCCGAAAACGCCTACCAGGAAGCCTGCCTGGCCGACCAGGCGCCGCTGCGCGAACAACTGTTCGAAGAGATCAAGGGCCGCATCCTGGAAACCGACCTGTCGCTGCCGGCGCCCTGGGGCCCCTACCTGTACTACACCCGTACCACCGCAGGCGACGAGTACCCGCGTCACTACCGCTGCCCGCGCCCGGCCGACGACTCCAACACGGTAGATGAAAGCCAGGAGCAACTGCTGCTCGACCCCAACGCCCTGGCCAATGGCGGTTTCCTGTCCCTCGGCGCGTTCAACGTCAGCCCTGACCACCGCCTGCTGGCCTACAGCCTGGACACCAGTGGCGACGAAATCTTCACCCTGTACGTGAAGGACCTGGCCAGTGGCAGCGTCACCTCCCTGCCCTTCGACGACTGCGACGGCAGCCTGACCTGGGCCAACGACAGCCAGACGCTGTTCTTCGCCGAACTGGACGAGACCCACCGCCCGTGGCGCCTGCGTCGCCACACCCTGGGCAACGACGGCGCGCAGACCGTGTTCGAGGAGCCCGATGGGCGCTTCTTCCTGCACTGCTACCGCACCAGCTCCGAACGCCAGCTGGTGCTGCTGCTCAACAGCAAGACCACCAGCGAAGCCTGGGTACTGGACGCGGAAACTCCGCAGGCACCGTTCACCTGCCTGGCGCCACGGGTCGAAGGCCATGAGTACTTCCCCGACCACGGCCAGCTCGACGGCCAGTGGCGCTGGTTCATCCGCACCAACCAGGACGGCATCAACTTCGCCCTGTACCACGCCCCGGTCGCACCAGTGCCCAGCCGTGAGCAATGGCAGGTGCTGGTAGCGCACCGCGACGCGATCATGCTCGAAGGCCTCAGCCTGAATGCCGGCGCGCTGACCCTGAGCCTGCGCGAAGGCGGCCTGCCGATCATCGAGGTACGCCCGCAGGGCCTGGCACCCTACCGCGTCGAACTGCCCGACGCGGCCTACAGCCTGTACGTGCAGGACAGTCTGGAATTCGCCAGCCCACGCCTGCGCCTGCGCTACGAAGCACTCAACCGCCCAGCCCAGGTACGCCAGCTGGAGCTGGCCAGCGGTGCCCAGGCGGTGCTCAAGCAAACCCCGGTGCTGGGGCCGTTCGATGCCGACGACTATGTCAGCGAGCGCCTGTGGGCTACCGCAGCGGACGGCACCCGGGTGCCGATCAGCCTGGTGCGCCGCCGCCAGGACCTGGGCCAGACCGTGCCGCTGTACCTTTATGGCTACGGCGCCTATGGCGAAAGCCTCGACCCGTGGTTCTCGCACGCGCGCCTGAGCCTGCTGGAGCGCGGCGTGGCCTTTGCCATCGCTCATGTGCGTGGTGGTGGCGAACTGGGCGAAGCCTGGTACCGCGCCGGCAAGCAGGAGCACAAGCACAACACCTTCAGCGACTTCATCGCCTGTGCCGAGCACCTGATCGCCGAGGGTGTCACGGCTGCCGACCGCCTGGCCATCAGTGGCGGCAGCGCTGGTGGCCTGCTGATGGGCGCTGTGCTCAACCTGCGCCCCGAGCTGTTCCGCTGTGCGATTGCCGAAGTGCCGTTCGTCGACGTGCTCAACACCATGCTCGACCCCGAGCTGCCGCTGACCGTGACCGAGTACGACGAATGGGGTAACCCTGAGGAGCCGGAGGTGTATGAGCGGATCAAGGCCTATGCACCGTACGAGAACGTGAAGGAACAGGCCTACCCGGCGATGCTGGTGGTGGCGGGCTACAACGACAGCCGCGTGCAGTACTGGGAAGCGGCCAAGTGGGTGGCGCGGCTGCGCACGCGAAAGACCGACGATAACCTGCTGCTGCTCAAGACCGAGATGGGGGCTGGGCATGGCGGGATGAGCGGGCGGTATCAGGGGCTCAAGGATGTGGCCCTTGAGTACGCGTTCGTGTTCGGCGAGCTAGGTATCGTTTGAGAAAGCTGGGGGCGCTTTGCGCCCCTTTCGCGACACAAGGCCGCTCCCACAGGTACCGTGCATGCCCTGGATCCTGCGCGATCCCTGTAGGAGCGGGTTTACCCGCGAACACGGGCGAAGCCCGTGCCATCCACCGCGGCGCCTGCTTCGCGGGTAAACCCGCTCCCACAGAAAACCGGGGCAGCCGGCTGAATTCAATCATCCTGCACCGGCTGCTTCGGCGGGTCCTGGCGCAACCCCGGCAATGGCTGGTCTTTCGGCGGCCCGGGCACGGGCATCGGCGGTAACAGTGGCGCCCCCGGCTGGCTGTCATAGGCCTTGGGCGGCGTACTCGGGGTAATCTGCGGATATGGCGTAGGCGTAGGCGTACCCGGTGCACCGGGCACCGGCGTGCTCAACCGGGGTGGCGTGCTGGCAGCTTCGGCCATGGGCAGGCCGGCCAACAACAGCACAACGAGGATCGCGCGAAACATCAGCAACCTCCTGTCGGGAACCTTCCTACAGGCTACGCCTAAATCAAAGCTTTCGCCTGTCCGCCTGCCCCGCAAGCGCGCTAGACTCAGCGCATAACCGTCATTTGCCTGATCAGAACAAAGGAAACACCATGAGCTCCACCTCTTCCGCCGCCGCCACCGCGCGCCTGGACCGCATCCTGGCCGATGCCAAGCGCGACAAGGAAATGGGCTACCGCGACAAGGCCCTGAAAATGTACCCGCACGTCTGCGGCCGCTGCGCCCGCGAGTTCTCCGGCAAGCGCCTGAGCGAGCTGACCGTGCACCACCGCGACCACAACCACGACAACAACCCGCAGGACGGCTCCAACTGGGAGCTGCTGTGCCTGTACTGCCACGACAACGAGCACTCGCGCTATACCGACCAGCAGTACTTCAGCGAAGGCTCCACCAGCACCCCGAGCATCGCCAAGGCCACCCACAACCCGTTCGCCGGGCTGGCGGGCATGCTGAAGAAAGACTGACCATCGATTCACCGCCCCGCTGCTACCGGGCAGCCCGTATAATCGCGCTTTTTTTCGCGAAGGGCCCCGGTACGTGGCAAACAAACGATACAGCTGCATTGGCCTGTTCAACCCCAAGTCGGCAGAAAACGTCGGCTCGGTGATGCGCGCCGCGGGCTGCTATGGCGTCAATTCGGTGTTCTACACCGGCAAACGCTACGAGCGTGCGCGTGACTTCGTCACCGACACCAAGCGCGTGCACTACGACATCCCACTGATCAGCATCGATGACCTGCAGCGCATCATCCCGCTGGGCTGCACGCCGGTGGCCGTGGAGTTGGTGGAAGGCGCGCGGCCATTGCCGGAATACACCCACCCGGATCGGGCCATCTACATCTTCGGGCCGGAAGACGGCAGCCTCAGTGCCGATGTGCGGGCATGGTGCGAAGAGACCATCTACATTCCGACCGAGGGCTGCATGAACCTCGCAGCGACGGTGAATGTGGTGCTGTATGACCGCATGGCCAAGGGGCTGAATACCCGTTCGGGGCCCAGGTTCAAATAGCCGACTGAACGATGGCGGCGGCCGACAGGTCACCTGCATACACTTCAGACGGAGACCTTGCCATGCTTGATATCCATTCGGCAGCGACATCGCAAGACAAGAACGTTCACGGCCTGGAGCGCGCCAGTTCGCTGGCTGGCGGCGCGTTGATGGTCAGCAAGGGGCTGCGCCACGGCGGCCTGGTCGGGTTGTTGCAGATCGCAGTTGGCGGCTTGGCACTGGCTCGGGGCTTCAGCGGGCATTGTGCGACCAAGGCCTGGTGGCAGCGGCACCGGCAGGAGTATCACCGCTTGCGTTCGGACATCGAGCGCAGTGCTGCGGAACTGGAGGCGTTGAAGGCCAGTGCCGAGGCGGCGACGCGGGGGGTGACGGTAACCGGGAAGGATCCGTTGGCCAGTTGATTTTGCACCGCCTGTGCCGGCCCTTTCGCGGGTAAACCCGCTCCCACAGGATCACCGAGGCTTCGGCCTCTTCGCCGTACTGGACTGTCCCCAAGAAGTTGGACACCAATCCAACCCTTGGGGGATCTATGGGTAAATACACA
>NZ_JALLKV010000075.1:0-22449 GCF_023093815.1 Pseudomonas sp. PNPG3 | reverse complement strand
CGGCGAAATTTCGAAATCAACCATAAGCGAGGATTCGAAATGAATATTTCCGAGCCCGAGGCTCTCCGGGATCAGTTCATCGAGGCTTACCGCCGACTGCTTCTAGCCGAAGGAATGAACATCCAAGAGTGTCGCTTCGAATGGTGTGAAGGCGGGTTTGTTCATCGTGAAACGGCTGTTGCTTGGTGGGCTTGGCAGGCTTCCCGTAAGTCGGTTCTTGTCTGCCTGCCAGGGAAGGCATATGCCTCGCAGGGCTTCGTCCAGCCGAGCTTCAACGATGCTATTGATCAATGCCGGGCAGCCATCCTTGACCATGGGCTGAGCGTGCTGGGATGAAGAAAAGCCATGGCCCGGCTTTCAAGAAGGCCGTGATCGAGTTGAGTAACTGCCCTTTGTGCCGTGGGAGAGCGGTCATAAAGGAGCTGTTTTACGAGATGCCATGCGGCCACTGCAACGGCTCAGGCTGGGTAGATGCCGCAACTGGCGAGGCCCTGCCCCTGGATGAACTGGTGATCCAGCTCAGCCTGAAGCTGCAGGCCGCGACACGGCAGATCGAGCAGTTGAAGAACCCTCAGGCATCCGGGCCTGAGGCGACATATCAGGGAAGCAACCGGCGCGGCGCCGGCGGCACCAACCACACCGGCGATTGAGGGGGAAGGACATGATCTACAACAGCGTATCAGGTGCAGTAGTTGCCGCTCTGGCGGCAGGAGAGAAAGGTGCTGCGAAAGGCCAGGCATGGCAAAAGCTATACAAGTCGGCAGAAGAAGAGGGTGGCTGCCTGGCTTCGCTTGGAGGCCTGTCAGGCGGCTTTGACCGGGCCCAGGTTGATTACTGGCTGTCTGCGCGCCTCCATCATCTGCTCATTCCACGGCACTTGAGCGCACTCAATGCGAAGTACGCCACCAACAAGGCAAAGCGGCTGCAGGGCATCACGGCTATCGCGCCGTTGATTGCCAGCCCGGCCCCTCAATTGTTCATCTACAAGGCCGTGACCACTTGGGCCATCCCAAAGCTCAAGGGGGCACGCCGCAAGGGGCCTCGCTCGGTTGCGGTTGATATTCCGCTGGATGCGCCTGAATGGCGCCGCGAGAACCTGGTCAATGCTGCCTTGGCCGCTGGCCAGGCTGAACGTAAAAAGGCAGAGGCTCTGGCCGAGGATTTGATCATTCTGCCGGACAGCTTCTACGACATGAACACCTGGGACCTAGATGCTACATCGGAGCCCACACGCTACCGCTGGCGTGCCGGAATCAAGGAAAAGCTGGATGGCATGATCAACGACTCTTTGCGAGAGGTGCGGGTGATCCTTGAGGCAGAAGGCCTGCTGATCAAAGACGCCGCATAATTGCCTATTGACATCAGTGAGAGAGTGAGAGAAATTATTCCCATCCTGTCATTCCTGCGCACGTTGAGGACTGACTCTCGAAAGCCCGGCCTTAGTGTCGGGCTTTGTTATATCTGTATTCAAGGAAAGATGAGATGTTTCGTGATTTGAAGCTGGTCAAGAGAGTTCTGGGCTGGCTGGAGGAGAACTCTCCATCTAGCGGTGTTCGGCGTGATGAGCTGCGCGATGGCTTGTTCATTACCGTCTCGGATTCTGCTTCATTCGAATACCAACTGGATCTACTTACGGGTGGGGGTTTTGTCCGGCGTGAGCCCTCACTTGCCGGTTCCGACTGCTATAAGCTCACCTGGAGCGGTCATGACTTGCTGGATCGGCTGAACAAAGAAAGCTGATCCTAGTTCTCTATCGACACAGAGCCCTGGCGAATGCCGGGGCTTTTTTATGGAGCAGTGCTTATGGCCGAGCCAAGTACCGGCGCCCTCGCAGTGACCGGCGTACTTGCCAGCGTCGGCCTGGGTGCTGCATTTCCTCAGCTGGATCTTGCTGCCCTGGTCGGCGCGTTCGGCGGGGCTTTCTTCTATGTGGTGTTCGCCAAGGACATCAGCACCTGGCGTCGCGTCGGCTACCTTCTGGCCGGTTGGATCGGTGGCTATTTCGGTGCGGCTGAACTGATGGGCCGGGCCTGGACCCAGACCGCCGGTTTCAGCGCCTTTGTCTGCGGTGTTCTGTGCGTGGTCACTTTCTCCGGTTTGCTGGAGTGGATGCAAACCGGGCGCATGCCGAGCTGGCTGCAGTGGGTCTTCCGCCTGCGAGCCAGGAAGGAGGGTTGAATGGTTGCTGTCATCCAGGCCGCCCTGTGCGCCGTCATCTTCGTGATGATCGGCCTGCGCTATCGGCCATACCCCGATGCCCGCTACAAGCTGGGCGTTTCCCTGATGGCCTGGGCGGCCTGCGCGGTCACCGGCATGCAGTGCGTCAGTCTCATTGGCCGCATGGTGCTCCATGACGAGTTCGCCGACGTGTCCTGGTTCAACACCGCGTTCTACCTACTGGCCGCCATCTTGGTGTGCCGGGCTAAGGGGAACGTCGCCAAGATTGTGCGAGTGGACTGACCCGCGCCACAAATTCGAGTTGCGCCGTTTCGTGGCGCGAACAGTTGAGGTAATCCCATGACACTTGCTACTACCATCACCAGCGCGAACATCTCACAGCCGACTCAGCCGCGCATGACGCCCGAGCAGTTCGCTTACTGGCTCAACGGTTTCGCTGAGTTGAATGGTGGCGAGCGCCCAACGCCTGAGCAGTGGAAGTCCATCATTGAGCATCTGCAGGCGGTCTTCGTGAAGGTGACGCCGCAGTACGGCTTTCACGTCGGTGGCTCCGGCCCAGCCCAGGCCCAAGCCGTAACGAAGTTGACCACCAGGGTCGCGGACCAAGGCCAGCCTATCCCTAGCCTGATCTGCTGACATGACCAAGCCGCCTTTTACGCCCTGCAAGCTGTATATGGACGGCGCCGATGGCATCGCGGTTGGCGACTACATCACCACTGCTGCCGGTTCTGCCTACCTGGTGCAGACGCTGAGGGTGAGCCGCACCAGGCCAGAGCGAAAGCACATGGACTGCCTGCGCTGGCCGATCGCCGAGGTGCCGCCTGATGCGCGGTGCTATCAGATGACTTGGTACAAGAGATGAGGAGCACCGGCATGGCTAGGGTGTATACAACGATCGTTTGCCGTCATCGCTGGTGGTTGAAGTACTACCTGGCTGGCGTGCTGGCAATGGCGCAGGTCACAGGGTGCGATCCGAACCCTGGTCGGATCGCCTACTGGGTCGGTCGCGGCCTGAAGGTTGAGGTGCGCTGATGGCCAGGCTCAAGACGCTCGGTTCTCGCATCAAGGAGAGCGCAGGCTCACGGGTCAAGGTTGTCACACCCAGCAGCTGGCGAAGCGGCATGACCAGCTCCCAGCGTGGCTATGACTATCGATGGCAGAAGGCGCGAGAGCAGTATCTGCGTGATAACCCGCTGTGCATCTACTGCGAGAGGAACGGTCGCACAACTGCCGCCGGGATTGTCGACCACATCGTTGCTCACCGTGGAGACAAGGTTCTCTTCTGGGATCAGACCAACTGGCAGAGCCTCTGCAAGCTTTGCCACGACTCCGTCAAGCAGGCCGAGGAGGCGGCGGGACTGGGTGGCTGAGGCGTCAGCGGATCGTCGAAACCCGCGCACGGCGATGTAGAGGCATGCCAGTGACGTGCCGCGAAAGGGGTAGGGGGGGCAAAAGCTTGGGATTCTCATCTAGCTAGACCGCCACCGACCCCACGTACAGATTTTTTTCCCCCACAGGATTTTTGTTAAATGGCTTTAACATCCCGCAAGCGCGCATTCATCGCTGCGCTGAGGGAAGGTGCGTCCAATCGGGACGCTGCCGTGGCGGCTGGCTATTCCGAGAAGACAGCGTCTGCGGCGGGGTCTCGGCTGGTGAAGGACAAGGATGTGGCGGCTGAGTTACTCAAGCTCCGCGCCCTGGGCCTGATGCCGCCAGATGTTAAAGGCGATGTTAAAGCGCATGTTAAAGCCAAGCCCGCCGCGAAGCCCTCTGATCAGGCCGAGCAGGCGCCAGATTCGGCTCAGGTAGCTGACGATGAACCGGAGTCCGAGCCGGCTGGCTTTGATTTGACTCAGGCGCTACTGCACCGCGATCCGAAGGACTTCCTGCTCTCGGTGATGAACGACCTGGGCAGCGAGCCCAAGCTCCGAGTTGATGCAGCCAAGGCCCTGATGCCGTTCGTGCATCCGCGCAAAGGGGAGAGCGGCAAGAAAGACCAGGCCAAGGAGAAGGCCGCCGAGGCTGCCACCGGTAAGTTCGGCGCTCGGCGCGGTCCGCTGCGGTCGGTGAAATGATGAACTGGACAACCGCATGCCCCGACTGGGAGCAGCGCATCGTTGCGCGCCAGAGCCTAATTCCCTTCAAGCCGCTGTTCCCCACCGAAGCAGAAGAAGCTCTTGATGTATTTGGCGCGCTGCGCATGGTCGATGCCACCGGCAGTCCGCTGATGTCCGAGACCGTGCGCGACTGGGTTAACCAGTTCGTTGCGGCGATCTTCGGAGCTTACGATCCGGACGAAGGCCGGCGCCTCGTCAGCGAGTTCATGCTGCTGATCAGCAAAAAGAACGGGAAGTCGACGATCGCTGCCGGGATCATGCTCACGGCACTGATCCTCAACTGGCGCCCATCCGGGGAGTTCATCATCCTGGCGCCCACCAAGGAGATCGCGGACAACTCCTACATCCCGATTCGCGACATGGTGCGAGCGGATGAGGAGCTCGATGCCTTGCTCAAGGTGCAAGACCACCTGCGTACCGTGACCCATCGCCAGACCAACGCCACGCTCAAGGTGGTTGCCGCTGACAGCGAGACGGTGTCAGGCAAGAAAGCCATCGGCGTGTTTGTCGATGAGCTATGGGTGTTCGGCAAACGCGCTAACGCCGAAGCGATGCTACGAGAGGCCACCGGTGGCCTGGCGTCACGGCCTGAGGGCTTCATCATTTGGGCTACCACCCAGTCCGATGCTCCGCCGGCCGGTGTGTTCCGGCAAAAGCTGATGTACGCCCGTAAGGTTCGGGACGGCGAGATCGTCGACAAGTCCTTTCTGCCGGTGCTGTACGAGTTCCCGAAAGCGATGCTTGATGCTGGCGCGCACCGGGACTTCTCCAACGCCTACATCACCAACCCCAACCTGGGGCTGTCGGTTGACGAGCCGTTTATCGAGCGCGGCTATGCGCAGGCGCAGCTGGATGGTGAGGAGTCGTTCCGGGGCTTCCTGGCGAAGCACCTCAACGTCGAGATCGGCCTAGCGCTGCTCTCGGATCGCTGGGCGGGTGCAGACTTTTGGGAGGTTCAGGCTTCCGAGCTATGTCGCACACTTGAGGATCTGATTGAACGCTGCGAGGTGATCGATATCGGCATCGACGGCGGCGGCTTGGATGACCTTTTGGGCTTGGCCGCGGTAGGGCGTGAGCAGGGAACCCGTCGCTGGTTGAGCTGGACCCACGCCTGGGCTCACCCTTCGGTGCTTGAGCGGCGAAAAGCCGAAGCGCCACGTATCCGTGACTTCGCTAAGGATGGCCATCTGACCTTGGTGGAACGTATTGGCGATGACATCGAGGAGGTGGCTCAGCTGGTGGCGCAGGTCGAGCAGGCCGGTCTGCTGGACAAGGTTGGGCTGGACCCGGCCGGCGTCGGAGCGATTCTCGATGCGCTGGAGGCTGTGGGTATCCCGCGCGAAAAGATCGACGGCATCTCGCAGGGCTGGCGCCTGGGCGGGGCGATCAAGACCGCCGAGCGGAAACTGGCCGAGGGCACGCTGCTGCACGGTGGCCAGCCGATGATGGCCTGGTGCTGCGGCAACGCCAAAGTCGAACCCAGGGGCAACTCGATATTGATCACCAAACAGGCCAGCGGCTCGGCAAAGATCGACCCATTGATGGCTCTTTTCAACGCTGTGACGCTTATGGCCCTCAATCCAGAGGGGCTGGGCGGCATGGAAAACTTCATGGCTGGCATCCGGGACCCACTGATCGCATGAACGCACTTCACATTTTCATCGCCTGCGCTCTGGTGGGTTTCTGCCTGGCATGTGCCGGGGTATGGATTCTGGCTGGTACTGGCTGGGCCTTGCTCGCGGGGTCGCTGAGCTTCTTCTGTATCGCTGGCTTCCTTCGCCGAGGGCTGACCAGTGATTAAAACCCTATCTCAGGCATTGGGCGCGGCAGCTACCAAGCCGTCGGCCAGTATGAGTGAATGGCTGGGCAAGAGCATAAAACTGTCGGACGGTGGCTTTTGGAGCGCCTTTCTGGGCTCTCAGTCTAGTAGTGGCAAGTCGGTCAGCGTGGACAAGGCGATGCGTCTTTCCACGGTGTGGGCCTGCGTCCGCATCATCTCTACCTCGGTGGCCGGCTTGCCGCTGAGCATCTACCGGCGGATGCCTGATGGCAGTCGCGAGAGTGCCCGGGACTTCCCGCTGTACGACGTGGTGCACACCAGTCCCAACGAAGACATGGCTGCCTTCCATTTCTGGCAGGCAGTGGTTGCCTCGATGCTGTTGTGGGGCAATGCCTATTGCGAGATCCACCGCTCTGCAGGGCGCGTGATTGCCCTGGACTTCCTGATGCCGTCTCGAATAGACCTTGAGCTCGATGATGATGACCGGATCAGATACTTCTTCAGGCCAAGAAAGGGCGCGCGCCGGGAGATCGAACGGCAGAACATGCTGCATATCCCAGCCTTTACCCTGGATGGTCGGGTTGGTCTTTCTGCTATTCGGTACGGTGCTGATGTGTTCGGCTCGGCGATGTCGGCTGACGACGCGGCCAACAGCACCTTCCGCAACGGCATGATGCCCACGGTCGCATTCTCGGTGGACAAGACTCTGAACAAAGCTCAGCGCGTCGAGTTTCGAGAGTACGTGCAGACTATTTCCGGAGCACTGAATGCCGGCAAGAGCCCGGTGCTCGAGCAAGGCGTAAAGCCGGAGATGATTGGCATCAACCCCGCCGATGCGCAGCTGTTGGAGTCCAGAGGGCACAGCATTGAGGAGATTTGTCGATGGTTCGGCGTCCCGCCCTGGATGGTGATGAAGACCGACAAGGGAAGTAACTGGGGCACTGGACTGGAACAGCAGCAGATTGCATTCCTGACCTACTGCATCATGTCGTTCACGGCGCCGATTGAGCAATGCGTGAACAAGTGGTGCATGACGGCGGTAGACCGGATCAACTTCTATTCGGAATTCTCGCTTGAGGCGTTTCTGCGGGCCGACAGCTCCGGGCGCGCAGCCTATCTGAGTACCATGGGCCAGAACGGCTACATGACCCGCAACGAGGGGCGGCGCAAGGAGAACCTGCCCAGTATGCCCGGAGGGGATGTGCTGACCGTGCAATCCAACCTGGTACCCCTCGATCAACTTGGCAAGCAGAACGACGGACAAACCGCTCGCGACGCACTGAAAGCCTGGCTGCAGGAAACCGGCAGCAATCCTCTGGAGTAACCCATGAAACACAAGATCCAGTCTCGCGGCCTGCGCAGCGAGATGAGCCCGCGCGCGCTCGAAAAGTGGAATCCGGCAATCCAGGCGGCTGTCGAGAACACCTCAGACACCATCACCGTGTATGGCGTGATCGGCGAGGACTGGTACGGCGAGGGCGTGACCCTCAAGCGAATCGATGCTGCGCTTCGCTCTATCGGTGAAAAGGACGTGACGGTGTACATCAACTCGCCTGGCGGTGACATGTTCGAAGGCATCGCCATTTACAACCGTCTGAAGGAACACAGCCACAAGGTCACCACCAAAGTGCTCGGCATGGCAGCCAGCGCCGCATCGATCATCTACCTGGCCGGTAGCGATCGGCAGGTGGCCAGCAGCGCCTTCCTGATGATCCACAACTGCTGGACGTTCCTCGCGGGCAACCGTCATTACCTGCGTGATGTGGCTGATGACATGCAGGAGTTCGATGCCGCGATGGCCGACCTCTACGCCGAAACCAGCGGCCAACCTGTCGATGATATGGCCGAACTGATGGATGACGAGACCTTCATCCGCGGCAAGCGCGCTGTGGAGCTGGGCCTGGCCACCAGCGTCCTGTCGTCAACCGAGATCACCGAGCGCGAGACCGAAGACTCGGCGCAGAGCAATGCGCTCAAGGCCATGGACGTCGCGCTGGCCAAGGCCGGAATGCCCCGCTCAGAGCGCCGCGAACTGTTCGCCAATTTCAAGTCCGGTATGCCTCGCGCTACCGGCGGGGGCACGCATAACGCTGTCCCGACCGATAAGCCAAGCGCTGTCGCTCCCGATCTGTCGGCTTCATTGGCCCAGGTCGCTGAAATCTCCAATCTTCTCAAAGGAACTTCGCGATGAGCGACAACTACGAAAAGCAGTACCTCGAACTTACCGCTAGCCTCAAAGGCATCGGCGACCAGATCAAGGCCCAGGCCGAGGCCACTGAAAAGCAAATCAAAGCCTCCGGCGATATGAATGCCGAGACCCGTGCCAAGGTAGATGAACTGCTGACCAAGCAAGGCGAGCTGCAGGCACGCCTGGGCGAGGCCGAGCAGAAGCTGGTGAACGCCAATCGCGACCGCAACCGCCAGGAAGAGCCTCAGAAGTCGGTTGGTGCGCTCGTGATCGAAAGCGAAGAGATGAAGGACATGAACTCGTCCTTCCGTGGCTCTCGTCGCGTCTCGGTGCCGCGGGCCGCTATCACCACCGCAACCGGCGGCGACCTGGTGCAGACTCAGCGCCTGCCGGGGATCATTGCTCCGCCGCAACGCCGACTGACCATCCGCGACTTGGTGGCGCCTGGCACCACGGAATCGAATTCGATCGAGTACATCCGCGAGACCGGCTTCACCAACAGCGCGCGAACCGTCGCGGAGAACACCGCCAAGCCGTACTCCGACCTGACCTTCGCACTGGCGACTGCGAACGTTCGCACCATCGCCCACCTTTTCAAAGCGAGCCGCCAGATGCTCGATGACGCCAAGGCCCTGCAGAGCTACATCGACGGCCGAGCGCGCTATGGCCTGACCATGGCGGAAGAAGCTCAGCTGCTCTATGGCAACGGTACCGGCGCGAACCTGCAGGGCCTGATGACCGTGGCCCAGCTGTACGCGGCGCCGGCAGGCGTGGCGGTGGTCGGCGAACAGCGCATTGACCGCCTCCGCCTGGCGCTGCTGCAGGCCGAACTGGCCGAGTTCCCATCCGACGGCATCGTGCTTAACCCGATCGACTGGGCGGCCATCGAGCTGACCAAGGACGGCGAGGGTCGTTACATCATCGGCCAGCCCCAGGAAGGCACCAACGCGAAACTCTGGAATCGCCCAGTGGTTTCGACTCAGGCCATGACCCAGAACGACTTCCTGGTTGGTGCCTTCAAGCTCGGAGCTCAGATCTTCGACCGCATGGAAATCGAAGTGCTGATCTCGACCGAGAACGACAAGGACTTCGAGAACAACATGGCGACGATCCGCGCAGAGGAACGGCTGGCATTCGCCATCTACCGCGAAGAGGCCTTCGTCACCGGTCCGCTGACCACCGTCACCCCCTAAACCTTCCGTAAGGCGGCGCCAGTAATGGCGCTCTGCTGGAGTACTCCTATGGCACGTAAACAGGAAAAACCAGAGTCCACGGTTGAGCCGAAGGATGCTTCGACCACTGAAACCGGCGGTAGCCAGCCTGATGATGGGGCTTTGGCCCTTTCGCCTAGTGTCGCAGCCTCGCCAAATCCTGGTGAGTTGGACGCTCCTGAAACTGATCCAGGCTCGGGGGAGAGCGCAGAGCAGGCACTGCCAGAAGCACCGACAGACTCCGGTCCTGGATCGAGCGTCTCGGCGAGCGACCTGAGCATCAGTGCCGAAGCCTCCGCTACGGAAGCGGGAGCATCGGAAGGCGCGGGTCAGAACGGACCGGACCTGTCCGACAACGCCGACGAACACGCTCAGTCGGCTGGAGAGGATCAGGTTTCGGCTAACCCCAATCCGGCAACTCTTCAGGTCTACCCGATGCGGTCCTACATGGATGAGGGCGAACTGCGTCGCCGTGGCGGCCCCGCTTACGTGGTGCCACGCCGACATGCAGAGGAGCTGGTACAGCGCAAGCTGGCATCACATGAGCCGCTGAAGGAGTGACGATATGCCGGTCATCAGCATGACCATGGCTCGGCATCATCTGCGGGATCCCGACGACGATGACGATTACCTGGAACTCCTGATCGAGGCGGCAGAAGGGCAGGCGATGGACTATCTGAATCGGCGCTTCTACGCCGACCATCAGGCGCTTGATGAGGCTGTCGCCGCCGGGGATGCTGGCGAGTCCCCCATGGTCTGCAACAAGCAGATCAAGGCCGCTTGCTTGCTGATCCTCGGCCACCTTTACGCAAACCGCGAGGACGTTGTGATCGGGACCATTGCCACCGAACTTCCGAAAGGATCGGTGGCGCTCCTGACTCCGCATCGGATCGGGTGGGGCGTATGAGGGCCGGTCCGCTGCGTCATCTGTTCAAGGTGACCCTCCGGCATGAAGAGCGGAATAAGTCCGGGGGCGCCGTAGTTACCTGGCTTCCTGCTTCTCGCCCAGAAATGTGGGGTGAGGTGCGAACTCCAACTGGTCGGGTATCAGCCGTTGCTGAAAAGCTGAATGCTGTTGTTACGGCCGAGATCATCGCTAGGCCGCGCTCTGACATCGTGGCCGGATCGCGGCTGACGCGCCGCGGTGTCACCTACCAGGTCGAAGCTGTCTTGCCTGACAACGAAAACACCCTGATGAGGCTGGTTTGCTCATCGGTACCTAATCCATGAGGTGAACCATGAAAATTCAAGCACTGGGCCCGCTGACCGGCGCCTCCGGCGAGCGGGAGAAGGGTGAAATCTTCGACGTGAAGAAGGAATACGGCGAAGGCCTGATCGCCCGCGGCTACGCGGTGGAGATCAAAGATCAGCCCGCCGACGCCGAAAAGCCAGCGAAGGCCCAGGCCAAGGAGTAGGCCATGGCACGCCGGTCCAGTATCCGCGGTGACATCCGGCTACGCCGGACGCTGCGCAACATCCACAAGACGATGGACAACGAGCTGAAGCCGGCCATGGCAAAGGCGGCCGCGCGCGTTCTGGCCACTCAGCAGCAGCTGATCCCGAAGGACACTGGAGCAGCTTCTGCGGCATTGCGGGTATACGTCGCTCCCAGCGGGCTGGATGCCCAAGTTGGCATCAGGGGAAAGCGGGACAACCGGCGATTTTTTTACCTTCGATTCATCGAGTACGGCACCAAAGGCTACTCCGGCAGCATGTACCAGCGAGCTGATCGCAATGCGATCGGAGGCGTGCACACCAACAACCGCGACAAGTCGAAGCTGAAAGGGCGCCGCAACTCGATCCGCCAGCGCGATACCAAGAACAAGTCCGATGGGCAGCACTTCTTCGGTAAGTACCCTGACATTCCGGCGAGACCGGCTCATCCATGGCTGCGGCCGTCTCTGGATGTGAATCGCGAGTACGTGATGGCGGATCTTGAGGCGGCGGTGCGGTTGACGCTTCGCAAGGCAAGCCAGGGGGTAGGGAATGGCTGATCCATCACTGGCCCTGCAGGAGGCCATCTTCGCCAGGCTCCAGGCTGAAGTCAGCTGCCCAATCTACGACGGCGCGCCGCTGAATGCGGATATGCCCTATGTGTCCATCGACCGGGAAGTCGCGGTCAACAGCAGCCCGATTTCAGGGCGCAAGCGCGAAACGCGCCTGCTGTATCTGTCGGTCTGGTCTGATGCCGTCGGCCAGGCCGAGGTTAAGCGCATCAACGGCGAGGTCATCGCCGCCCTGGATGAGCGCCGCCTGCCGCTGGAAATCGGTCGGGCCGTCTCTGTCAGGGTCGAGCAGGCCGACGCACAGCGCGACGCCGACGGTATCACCTACCAGGGTTCGATCACCGTTCGCGTGATCACCACCCATTGAATCACACACCGGCCGCGCCGCGGCTTTTATCCAATGTGCCTTTGGAGGAATCCCCATGGCCGAAGACAACCTCAATACAGCCGCCGGCTGCCGCCTCTCCATTGGCGGCAAGACCGGCGCTGATACCGTAACCGAGTACGAGGCCGACACCTATGTCCAGGTGGGCGAGATCGAAGACCTCGGCGAGTTCGGCGACACGTTCAACCCGGTGAACTTCACCTCGTTGAATGATGGCCGCGTGCGCAAGTACAAGGGCACTGCCGACGCTGGCAACATGACCATGGTAGTCGGCTTCGACAGTGGGGACGCCGGCCAAAAGGCAATTGCCGTTGCCCATAAGGACCGCTCCAAGGGCAACTACAACGTCAAGGTCACCTTGAATGACGGTGATCCTGATGCAACCCCTGCGATCCTGCCGACGACCTTCTATTACGGCGTCAAGGTGATGAACAACACCGTAGCCGCCGGCCAGGCTGACAACGTGATCCGGCGCAACGTCACGCTGGCGATCAACACCGACATCATCGAAATCCCGGCCGGTCCGGCTACCCCGTAACCCGCGGGGCCCAACCCCGCCCGCACTGCGAGAATCCCATGAGCGAAGCCTTGCATGGCACCATCACCTTGGTGATCGGCGCCCGCAGTTACACCCTCAAGCCGACCCTAGACGCAGCGTTGCGCATCGAGCACCGCTTCGGCGGGCTGCGTGCGGCGCTGGAGTCGATGCGGCTGATGAGCATCGCCGCCTGTGCTGACATCGTGATCGCCGGCGCGGACCTGAAGCCCGACCAGCACCCGGCCATCGCCGGCGAGGTGTTCCACACTGGTGTGGCCAAGGTGTCGGGTCAGCTGACCGAGTTCATCACCGCCCTGCTCAACCCCGTACCGCCGAGTGTGGTTGCCAAGGGAAAGGACGAGGCGGCCAGCACAGCGCAGTGAAGAACGGCAGCTACGTCGACTACCTGTTCGGCGTGGCCACCGGCTGGCTTGGCTGGCCGCCTGACACTGCCTGGCGTACTCCCATCCCCCAAATCATGCTGGCGCTTGACGCACGTCTCGACTGGGCCGGTCGCGGCCAGGGCCAACCATCTGGCCAGCCTGCGGTGCCGCGCAGGCCCGCCAGCGTGGCCGACAAGCTGAAGGCCTTCTTCCGAGGTCGTCAGCCAGAGTAGTTTGCCGCCTCCGGGCGGCTTTTTTGTGCTTGGAGAATTGCATGGCCGATCAACAAGTCCAGGGCATGCTGGTCCAGATCGAGGCGACCACAGCCCAGCTGCGGCGCGAGTTGGCCAGCGCTGACCAGGTGGTGGCGCGCAGCACGCAGGCGATCGACCGCAACCTGGCCACCGTCGATTCGGCTTTTGACAGGGCGGGTGTAGCGGCTGAGAGCGCTGGTGCACTGATGCGTGGCGCCTTCGCTGCGGTTGCCGGCGCCGGGCTAATTGGCGGCATCATCAAGCAGGTTGACGCTTACGGGCAGATGTCGGACCGCATGAAGGCGGCCGCAGGCAGTGCTGGCGAATACCAGATGGTGCAGGAGCACCTTCTGCGCACCGCCCAGGAAACCTATCGGCCCTTGGCGGAGGCCCAAGAGCTGTACATTCGCACTGCCGATGTCATGCGCAGCTTGGGTTTCAACACCCAGCAAACGCTCGATATTACCGACAGCTTCAGCTTCCTGCTGGTGACCAACGCGGCGGCTGCCGACAAGGCCGGCTCCGCGCTGGATGCCTATTCGAAGGCGCTGCAGACCGGTAAGGTTGAGGCCGATGGCTGGGTATCCATTCAGGACGCCATGCCGACCATCGTCACCGCGATCGCCAGCGCGACCGGCAAGAGCGCCGAAGAGATCCGCAAGCTCGGTGTCCAGGGCAAACTGTCGCTCGATGACATCAACACCGGCCTGCTGCGCACCGTGGAGGTCAACCGCAAGGCTGCAGCTGACATGTCCACCAGCGTGCAAGACGCGATGGTGAACATCAGCAACGCCATCCAGACCTTCTTGGGCGGGATGGAAGAGCAGACCGGCGCCGTCGCAGGTCTGTCGAGCGTGTTGATCGCCCTGGCCGACAACGTCGACCTGGTGGCGGTGGCCATGGGCGGTGCGGGCGCTGCGGCTCTCACCCTCTATGTCGCCAAAGCTGGCATGGCGCTGAAGGCCGCCCTGGCCAAGCGCATCGCAGAGGTACAGAACGCCCAGGCAGCACTTCGAGGCGCCGAAGCACAGCGCATCTATGCTCAGGCGCAGGTACAGCAGGCAGAGGCCTCGGTAGCTTCCGCGACAGGCCTGCAACGGCTCAATCTGGTTCAGACGCAGCTCTTGCCAAAACAGGCGGCGCTCACGGCTTCCACCGAGGCGCTGACCATTGCCCAGGCCAACCTGACACGCGCCGCCACCGGTGGCTTGCTGTCGGCGCTCGGCGGCCCGATGGGGTTAGCATTGCTTGCCGGTACCGCAGCAGCCAGCTTCCTGTTACTCAGCGACAACGCCGACCAAGCGGGCGTCAGCCTGGACGATCTGCACAAGCCGGTTGCTCAGCTGCGAGAAGAGTTCGCCAAGCTCAACAAGGACCAGCGTGAAGCCTCGCTGGTGAAGTGGCAGCAGGAACAGGTCAATGCTGCTGACAAGGTCAAGGACGCCTATGGCGACCTGGCCCAGTCCATCCGGTCGGCTGTGGTGACAGCTCCGGCGCGCGACTCTGGCGGCCAGTACAACCGGCAGTTGGCCGAGTACCAAGGGCTGATCGACCGCCTCAATGAGGCGCGTGCGTCCGGACAGGGTTTATCGCCCGTGCTGCAGGAGGTAGCGACTCGGCTGCAACTGCCGGCCAGCACGGTGCAGCAGTGGATCACCCAGGCGGGAGCCGTCAGCGACGCCGATCAGCGATCAAGCCTGATCGCGGAAACTCTGCGAGTCCTCACCGGTGTCACCGATGCGAACACTTCGGCCACCCAGGCGAACAATGCCGCCAAGGTCGGCATGAGTTCGGCAGGCCAGACCTATCTGGAAACGCTGCAGAAGCAGCTTGCCGGCCTGCAAGACAACGGCGATGCCACCAAGATCGCCAACCGCTACCTCGCAGAAAATGCGGATCTCACCGAGACCGACCGCCTGGCCATCCTGTCGGCAGCCAGTGCAATCGAGTCGCAGAAGAAGGCCAACAAGGACGCCACCGAAGGCAGCAAGGATCGCACCAAGGCTCTGAAGGACGAGATCAAGGCGCTCGACGCGATCATCGACCGTGCGCTGCCGGAGAAGAAACGCCTGGAGGACCTGGTCGATGGCGTGCAGGGACTGCGCAAGGCCCAGGCCGCCGGCAAGATCACCGCCGCCGAGATGGAGCTCGGCATCAAAAACTTGAACGCGGCCTATGCCGATCCGGAGTTGAAGAAACGGGCCGAAGAAGAGAGGAAGCTGGCGGAGATCCGGCGCAACAGCGCCGAGGCCTACCGCAAGGCTATGGAAGTGGTGCTACAGACCCGCCAGGACGCAATCAATGCGGACGTGGCCGGCGTAGGCATGGGCGATGACCAGCGCGAACAGGCCGACCGGCTGAACGCTGTGCGGCAGAAGTATGCCGAGGCGCGCCGGCAGCTCGAGGAGCAGCAGGAGGATGTGTCGCGCCGGCTCAGCCAGGACGCCTATCAACAGCGCCTGGCGGACCTGGCCGACTACCAGGCGCGCGAGCTGCAGATGGAAGTCGACGGTTTCGACGCTCGATTGCTGGCCCAGCGCGACTACCGCAACGGCGCCAAGCGTGCCTGGGCCAACATCCAGGCGGACGCAGCAAACGTGGCGGGCGCGACCGATGACATGCTCACTACCGGCTTCAACACGGCCCGCGATGCCCTGGCCGAGTTCGCCATCACTGGCAAGGCCAACTTCAAGGACTTCGCTACCAGCGTGATCTCGGACATGGCCAGGATCGCCAGCCAGCAGGCCGCCAGTTCACTGTTGAGCGGCTTGGTCGGCATGGGCATATCCGCAGCTGGCAGTCTCTTCGGTGGTGGTAGTGGCAACGGTATGACTGCTGGCTCAGCCGGTGCTGTGTCTTCGAATCTGGGCGCCTCTCAGGCGGGCTATGGTGCTGACTATCTCAGCAGCTGGTCCGGCGTCCGGCAGGCCAAGGGTGGCGCCTGGGATGGCGGTGTGCAGTTCTTCGCCAAAGGAGGCGCCTTCACAAACAGCATCCTCAACACACCGACCCCTTTCGGCCTTGCTGGAGGGGGCGTTGGCGTGGCGGGCGAGGCGGGTCCCGAAGCGATCATGCCGCTTGCCCGCGGCGCGGACGGCTCGTTGGGCGTGCAGATGGTGGGGGGCAGTGGTGGAGGTTCGACAATTGTGCAGGTCTCCGTACCGGTTGCAATAGCGCTGGAGGATCGAAGCTCTGAAGGGATGGAGTTAGATACCGCTGCTTTTCAGCAACACATGGAGCGGCAGATGCAGGGCGTCGCTGATCGCGCGATTGCCGCTTCATGGCGTGCCGGCGGCGTCAGCTACCGCAACAGCAACGGGAGGCGCTGATGGCGATGGAGACATTCACCTGGGCTCCCGATGAGGAAGCCAGTGGCGACAGCACGCTCAGGACAAGGAAGTCCCAGTTCGGCGACAACTATACCCAGGTCTCTAGCGACGGGCTCAATGCCGAAATCGACAGCTGGGATCTGACCTTTGGCGGGCTGGGCGAGGAAATCGCCCCAATCCTCGCCTTCATTCGTCGGCACAAGGGAGCCAAGGCATTCCTATGGACCAATGCCGAGGGCGTGCTGGGCATGTACCGCTGCGAGAAGTTCCGTCAGCAGCGCAAGCCTGGCGGTATCACAAGCCTGACAACCACCTTTGAAAGGGCCTATCACCCATGAGCTTGATCACTCAATTGCAGAAGCTCGAGCCTGGCTCCGAGATCCTGCTGTTCGAGCTGGACGGTTCGGACTTCGACGCCGACGTGCTGCGCTTCCACGGTCATGCAATCCCACATACCCCAGAAGAGTTGGCGGCCGCTGGTTCTAACGCCGATCAGCTGCCGGCCAAGTCGATCTGGTGGCAGGGCAACGAGTACGGCGCCTGGCCCATGCAGATCGACGGCATCGAGGCAAACTCGGACGGTACCGCCGTCCGGCCTACGCTGACGGTTGGCAACGTCAATGGACGGATTACCGCCCTTTGCCTGGCCTTCGACAACCTGCTCGAATTCAAGCTGACCATGCGCCATACGATGGCGCGCTATCTGGATGCGGCGAATTTCCCCGCAGGCAACCCGGAGGCTGATCCGACCGAGGAAGCCATCGAGGTCTGGTACATCGATCAAAAGGTGTCCGAGAACGGCACCACGGTAGCGTGGGAACTGGCCAGCCCCGGTGATGTTGGCGGAGAGACGATCGGCCGGCAAATGACCCAGCTGTGTCACTGGGCGATGACCGCCGGTTACCGCGGTCCGAACTGCGGCTACACCGGCCCTTACTTCGACCTTGACGGCAACCCAACTGACGACCCGGCTAAGGACCAGTGCAATGGCTGTCTCGATACCGGGTGCACTGTTCGTCACGGCCAGGGCAACCAGCTACCCTTCGGCGGTTTCCCGGCCGTATCCCTGATCGCGCGGAGCTGATTATGCGCAAACACATCTTGGCCGCCGTGCGAGCGCACGCCGCGGACCGTTATCCAGCTGAGTCCTGCGGGCTGATCGTTGCCGTGGGCCGAGCTCACCGGTACGTACCATGCGAGAACACCGCCACCGAGCCAGCTGAGGAGTTCCGCATCTCGCCGGAGCAGTACGCGGCAGCCGAAGACCTGGGCGAGATAATCGGTATCGTGCACTCGCACCCAGACGCCACCAGCAGGCCATCGTCGCGGGATCTGGCCATGTGCGAAGCCACAGGTTTGCCCTGGCACATCCTGTCGTGGCCGGAAGGCGACCTGCGAAGCATCACCCCAACCGGAAATACGCCGTTGCTGGGCAGGCCGTTCGTACATGGCGCGTGGGACTGCTGGCAAGTCTGCGCCGACTGGTACAAGCGGGAGTGGGGTCTGGAGTTCCCGGCGTACGCCCGGGAGGAGGGCTGGTGGGAGAAAGCTGACGGCCCGAGCCTGTACGAGCAGGCCTACCAAGCTGCCGGCTTCTACCAGGTCAGCCAGCCGCAGCGCGGCGACATGATCGTAATGGCGGCGGGGCGCACAGCGCACCCGAACCACGCCGGCATCTACCTTGGCGTCGACGTGCAGTTGCCCGAGGAGCATGCCCAGGTGTTCGGGCATGGCCCATTCATGCTTCACCATCTGCTAGGCAGGCCATCGGAAATCATCGTGTTCGGCGGGCCCTGGCTCGAAAGGACGCGCCTTGTGCTGCGCCACCGTGATGCCAAGTGATGATACATTCCCGGTTTTCAGGGAGGGGATGACATGCGAGTTCTGATCGGTGCGGTGGGGCTGGCGCTGCTGGCGGGGTGCGTGACGACCGCAGATTTAGAAGGCAATGATCCTTCGATTAGTGCAGTGACGGTGAAAGACCCGAAGCAATATGCTTTATGCGTATTCCCCAAGTGGCAGGCTGCCAGAACAGAATCCTCGATGGTGGAGACTGAAAACGGCTATCGCCTATGGGTGTCGAATAGCAGCATGGCTGACGAGCTTCTTGATATCACCAGAACGCCGGCAGGCAGTTCAATAGCTCTTCGACAGCGCATGCCTTGGTCGGCCATGCCGGGTAGGTCTGCTGTGGAGCGCGCCGTCAGGTCATGCCTTTGATCGCTTACCGCAAACCGCCTCAGGGCGGTTTTTTAATGCCTGGAGGAATCATGGCAGCAACAGCGGCCTGTTATCGGCCAATGACGATTATCAAACTATCGGGGTCTTTGGCTCAGAAGTTCGGGCGAACGCATCGTCGACAGCTTGACAGCGGTGAGACCTGGGAGGCTTTCAAGGCTCTGAAAGCTACGTTACAAGGCTTCGAGGAAGAAATCAGGCGGCTTGATGGACTAGGGTTACGCTTCGCCATATTCCGCAACCGAAAGAACATTGGCCTAGACGAAATGAATCTCCGCGGCACCCAGGAGGTTCGTATTGTGCCGGTTGTTCACGGCAGCAAGCGCGGCGGGATTCTTCAAACAATTATCGGCGTTGCCTTGATGGTGTCTGCCATATGGCTGGGCCCTTCCGCATTTTACGCTGGGCTTTCCATGACTCTGGGCGGAGTAGTCCAGATGCTCAGCCCGCAGTCAACGGGGTTATCCCAGAGCGCTGCACCCGAAAACCTACCGTCGTATGCCTTCGGCAGTGCCAAAAACACCACCGCCAGCGGCAACCCTGTCCCTATCTGCATCGGCGAGCGCCGCTGGGGTGGGGCGATTATCTCGGCCTCCATCGAGGCGCAAGACAAATGACTTCGCGAGGGCAGCATATGGCACCGGTAACCTACAGCATTAAGATCCATGACCTGTATCGAGTTGAGGGTGGAGTGCTGTGCGCGGAAGAGGCGGTCGTGGCGATCTTGGACGGCGGGCATGAAGTCCACCGCGAGCGTTTTATTGGCAAATGTGCATCACCAAGCGGATACACGCGGAAATACTGCGGGAAGCCTGGTCTTCGCGCAGTTCTTCTATCTGGCAACTGCCGCATGGAGTTCGGTTTGAGCGCGTCGGTTAAGACTGTTCCACGCCACCCATGAAGTCGTCAGAGCCCAAGCGGTGGGAGCCGTATTCGGCTCGATAGCCAGGGCCTCGGGCGGCTGCTTCTGCCTCAGCGGCGTCCTTTGAGGCATAAATATCGATGAATCGCCAAGGGGAGTTTTGAACGACACCCCATCCCAGCACCCAGCCTGCGTTATCTGGATCCTTCGGAAGATTTTTAGCCAAGCTTCTGATTGACATGACCGCTCCTTGGTTGTGAAAAGGTCAGAACCTACTACTTCGATGCGCCTAGGCGTTACTGGAATTTCATCCACCCTGTACAGAAAAACACGCCGCCTTCGGGCGGTTTTTTATTGCCCGGAGGAAAGTATGGGCGCATCAGCTCACCTGGATATCGCTGGCGCCAAGGGCGGCAGCAGCAAGCCGAAGACCCCTGTGGAGGCCCCGGATAGCCTCCAGTCGACGAACATCGGCAAGCTCCTGCTGGCCGTGGGCGAGGGCGAGTTCGACGGCGAACCCACCGACCGAGATATCTACCTCGACAACACGCCAATCATGGATGCCAGCGGCAACGTGAACTTCCCGGGTGTGAAGTGGGAGTGGCGCCGCGGCACTGTTGAGCAGGATTACATCCAGGGCATTCCGTCGATTGAGAATGAGACCACCGTCAACGTTGAGCTGCGCAGCGACAATCCATTCTCACGCGCATTGAGCAACACCCAGCTCTCTGCTGTGCGCGTGCGGATGTCCTGGCCGCGCCTGGCACAGCAGGACAGCAGCGGCAACACCAACGGCTACCGTATTGAGTACGCTATCGATATCGCTACCGATGGTGGCGCATACGTGGAAGCCCACCTGGGCGCCGTGGACGGCAAGACCACCAACGGCTATCAGCGCTCGGTGCGCGTGAACTTGCCTGCGGCCACCTCCGGCTGGATGGGCGCGTGCGCCGCATCACCCCGAACGCCAACAGTGGCACCATCGCTGACACGATGACCATCGCAGGCTATACCGAGATCATCGACGAGAAGCTGCGCTACCCGAACACCGCGCTGCTGTACATCGAGTTCGATGCTCAGCAGTTCCAGAACATCCCGGCGGTGACAGTGAAGTGCAAGGCCAAGCGCTGGCCTGTGCCGAGCAACTACGATCCTATTGCGCGAACCTACGCTGGAGTATGGGACGGCACCTTCAAGCAGGCTTGGACCAACAACCCCGCGTTCGTCACTTATGGCGTGTGCGTGGAAGATCGCTTCGGCCTGGGCAAGCGCATCAAGTCGTGGATGGTCGACAAGTGGGAGATGTACCGCATCGCCCAATATTGCGACCAGCAGGTTCCGAACGGGCAGGGTGGTCAGGAGCCACGCTTCCTGTGCGACATGAACCTGCAGGGCCGCGCCGAGGCCTGGACTCTGCTGCGCGATCTGTCGGCCATCTACCGGGGCATGGTGTACTGGGCTCACGGCTCCCTGTTCATGCAGGCGGACATGCCGCGCGCCCAGGATATCGACTACGTCTTCACCCGGGCCAACGTCATCGACGGCGAGTTCGTGTATGGCGGCGCCGAGCGCAACACGCATTACAGCCGGGCCCTGGTCAGTTATGACAACCCGGCCAACAACTACGACACCGACGTGATCCCGGTGACCGACAACGCGCTCCAGCGCCGGTACCGGGATCGCCCCGTCGAGATCTCGGCCATTGGCTGCACCCGCGCCTCGGAAGCTCAGCGCCGCGGTAAGTGGGCGCTGCTGAGCAATAGCCAGGATCGCACCGTCACCTTTAAGACTGGCATGGAAGGCCGTATTCCGCTGCCTGGCTATGTCATCCCAGTGGCTGACGAGCTGGTGGCGGGCCGTCCGAATGGTGGGCGGATCTCCGCCGCAGCGGGCCGCGTGATTACCCTGGACCGTGACACCCCGATCAAGGCCGGCGACCGCCTGATCCTGAACCTGCCGAATGGCACCGCCCAGGCGCGAACCGTGCAGTCGGTCGCCGGGCGCGCAGTGACTGTGACAACGGCCTACGGCGTGCAGCCCGAGCCTGAATTGCAGTGGGCGATCGACTACGACGACCTGGCGGTCCAGCTGTTCCGCGTGCTGAAGACCACTCGCACCCAAGAGGGCGAGTACGAGATCACCGCACTCGAGTTCAACCCGAGCAAGTTTGCAGCCATCGACACCGGCGCCAAGCTGGACGAGCGCCCGATCAGCGTCATTCCGGTAACCACCGTGCAGCCGCCGGCCAGCGTGACCCTGTCGTCTGCTCACATGATCGACCAAGGCATCGCGGTCAGCACCATGACCATCGCCTGGGCGGCCGTTGAAGGCGCTGTCGCCTATGACGTGGAGTGGCGCAAAGACAACGGTAACTGGGTGAGCCTGCAGCGTGTCGGCACAACCTCTGTGGATGTTGTCGGGATCTATGCCGGCGCCTACCTGGCGCGCGTGCGTGCGGTCAGCGCATTCGACATTACTTCGATCTGGAAAAGCTCTGTCCTCACCCAGCTCAACGGCAAGGAAGGCTTGCCGCCAGCGGTCACCTTCCTCGACACCGAAAGCCTGCTGTTCGGCATCGGTATCAAGTGGGGCTTCCCAGCCGGCGCCGAGGACACCCAGCGCACCGAACTGTGGTACAGCGAGGGCACTGACCTTGGCCTGGCCACCAAGCTGGCCGACCTGTCGTACCCGCAGAACGAGTATGTGATGCAGGGCCTGCGTGCCGGGCAGCGCTTCTACTTCTGGGCGCGCCTGGTGGATCGCTCCGGCAACATTGGACCGTTCTTCCCAGTTGAAGGCACGCTGGTGTCTGGCATGGCCAGCGCAGATGCAACTGCGATCCTCGAGCAGATCAAGGACCAGATCACCGAAAGCGAGCTGGGCCAGGAGCTGACCAAGCGCATCGACCTGATTGACATGAACGGTCCTGGCTCGGTGAACGAGCGAGTGGGTGCCGCCAAGACCGAGCTGGCTGAGCAGA
>NZ_JALLKV010000074.1:0-22547 GCF_023093815.1 Pseudomonas sp. PNPG3 | reverse complement strand
ACATCGGTGAGAGAGTGAGAGAAATTATATCCATCCTGTCATTCCTGCGCGTGTTGAGGAGTGACGAAAAGAAACCCGGCCAATGAGCCGGGTTTTTTATTGCCCGAAGAGGCCCTCAAGAGGCCCGACGCCACCTCTGGCGAGGTCAGATTTTTTTTGTGTAGCACGGAACGTTTTGATGGCGCTATGATTCTGATAGGTTGCTAACTAAACAAACATGGAAGACCGTGATTATGAAAACAGTTCTAGCTGCTGCAGCACTGTCCCTTTTTGCTGCGTCTGCCGGAGCAGCTGAGCTTTCCGGTGCGCTGGGTGCGACAAGTCAAGGCGGCATTACGGCGCGTGCAGGCGTTGGCTTTAACTGGGACAAAAGCTGGTTTGAATCCAGTACTGGCCGTCTAACCGGTTACTGGGATGCTGGGTATACCTATTGGGAAGCAGGAGATGCTTCCGGTGGCGCTCACTCGCTGTCCTTTGCGCCAGTTTTCGTTTACGAGTTCGGCAGCGGTAACGTGAAGCCATTCGTTGAGGCTGGCATCGGCCTGGCGGTCTTCTCTGGTACGTCCGCAGGTGACCAGGACTTTGGTTCGGCCTTCAACTTCGAAGACCGCATCGGTGCGGGCTTGAAGATCGGCGAGACGCAGAAGGTTGGCATCCGAGCGATTCACTACTCCAACGCTGGCATTAAGCAGCCCAACGACGGTATCGAGTCGTACTCGCTGTTCTACAGCCACCAGATTTAAAAAAGCACGATCCCTCTTTGCCCGCCCTGTGCGGGCTTTTTTATGCGGATGACACGCTCAGGCAGCTGGGCTAAGTCGGTAGTGGCGTCGATCAAAGCCGTGCGCTCCCTGATCGACTACGCGATGAGAGTCTGGGGTACGTGACCCAGCGAGCCAGACCAGCAAGCCGGGTACGCACCGGCCCTCCGCACCCATTCTGAGCCTCGGTACATGCCGGGGCTTTTTCGTATCTGGAGCATGCAAATGTCCGAAACCAACGAAACCCTCGCGTCATTGCGCTCCAGCATCGAAGCGCTGCACAGCTTTAGCGTCACTCTGCAGATGATGCTCTCGAGCAAGGCAGAAGCCTCTTTCGTTTCAGAGCTTGCATCCCGCGTCACTGCCTGCGAGGGCCGGGTCGCCACCTGCGGAAGTCAGGTCGCAGCCCAGGGCGCGCTGATTGCTGCTCAGGGGCACGCTATTACCCCCCCTTGGCCGCGGATTACCAGCGAGGACAGCGCCAAGGTGAATGCAGACAACGCTCTGGCTACTCCTTTCGTTGTTGTCGATGGCCAGACATTCATCTGCCAGGCAGCTATCGACAGTCTTCTGTACGTCAAAGATCCTGACCGATTAAAGGTGAAGCTGAGCATTAACGAGCAAGGGCAGTACGTCGCTGCCGGCATCGGCATTGGCGTTCAAGACGCTGAGCAACCGAAGCAGCCCAGCGTTACCGACCTCTTGGATCAGACCAAGGCTCAGCTCAGCGAATCACAGCTGGCCACCGAGCTGGAAAGCAGGATCGCACTGATTGAGCAGAGCGATGCTGCTATCGCCGAGCGCCTAACTGAGCTTTCCGTTAAGGTTGATCTTGTTCTGAGGGGGATGGCAGGGAAAGGGGACGCAGCCAGCATTTAGCCATATACTGCCCACCATTTCAGCCTTGATGAGAATCTGGCATGGCAGAGTACGATAAACTAATTAGTGCGATGGCAGAGCGTATGAGCGCATTTGAAGAGCGGATAATTTCATTCGAGCAAAGGCTTGATCGAACTGAGTCTTCAATCGAAAAACTGACCTCGAAGGTCGACAATCTGATCATAGCGATTGGCGAGCAAGCGTCGGATGCACGTCATCTAAGAACAATTTTTGAAGGCTTCGAGAAGATATGTGAAGAGCGCTTCAGAAACTCCCCCAGTAAGCTAGATCTGCGGGAGGAGCTGGAGCGCTTTTCTGAGCGATCTCAAAAGAGGCGCGGGCAAAGCATCACTCTTTGGATCTCGCTTGCTTCTCTCCTGGCATCGATTTGCCTCGTGGCATTCACCGTCTACAAAGGCTAGATCAATCTTCCAGTCCCACGTCTTTCCGTACTTGCCCAATCAGCAGCGCTTTGATCTGGGCGATTGTCATGTCGTCAAGCCCCTCTGGTGCCGGGAAACTAGTAGTCAACGTGGTTCCGGACCCGGCTTTGACCGAGCCGAAGACCGTTGGCTTGAATGGCGGATTTGGGATTAGGTTCTGGAGATTGATCGAGTCAACCTCGAATGTACCTTTGGTCATATTTCACCTGGACTGGATTTTGAAAGTCGCCGGCGGCAATAAATCTTGCCTCCTCACCCGGCAACCCGGCTGAGGCTATGTGAACGGCTAGCCAAACGCCTCGAGCAAGCGATCTGCTCTCGAGCTTTGAGTAAATTAACGCATTCCCTCCCAACAAGTAAGCAATCTATTGATTTGGAGCCCCCTATGGCCGAGCCAAGCACCGGCGCCCTTGCAGTGACCGGCGTACTTGCCAGCGTCGGCCTGGGTGCTTTCTTCCCTGAACTGGACCTGGCCACCCTGGTGGGCGCGTTTGGCGGGGCTTTCTTCTACGTCGTGTACGCCAAGGACATTGGCATGCTTCGCCGCATCGGCTACCTGCTGGCCGGCTGGATCGGTGGCTACCTTGGTGCCGCTGAGATGCTTGGCAGGGCCTGGACGCAAACCGCAGGCTTCAGCGCCTTCGTGTGTGGCGTGCTCTGCGTCGTCACGTTCTCTGGCTTGCTGGAGTGGATGCAGACCGGGCAGATGCCCCGGTGGCTGCAATGGATCACCCGCCAGCGAGCCAGGAAGGAGGGTTGAATGGTTGCTGTTATCCAGGCCGCCTTGTGCGCCGTCATCTTCGTGATGATCGGCCTGCGCTATCGGCCGTACCCCGAAGCCCGCTACAAGCTGGGCGTGTCGCTGATGGCCTGGGCCGCTTGCGCGATTACCGGCATGCAGTTCGTGAGCCTCGTTGGGCGCATAGCACTGCACGGGGATTTCCCGGATGCGTCCTGGTTCAACACCGCGTTCTACCTACTGGCCGCCATCCTGGTGTGCCGGGCCAAGGGAAACGTGGCTAAGATCGTGCGTGTTGACTGACCCGCGCCACAAATTCGAGATGCGCCGTTCTGTGGCGCGAACAGTTGAGGTAATCCCGTGACACTTGCCACTACTATCACCAGCGCCAACATCTCACAACCGGCTCAGCCGCGGATGACGCCCGAGCAGTTCGCCTACTGGCTCAACGGCTTCGCTGAGCTGAATGGCGGCGAGCGCCCAACGCCTGAGCAGTGGAAGTCCATCACTGAGCACTTGCAGGCGGTCTTCGTGAAGGTGACGCCGCAGTACGGCTTTCACGTCGGTGGCTCCGCCCCAGCCCAGGCCCAAGCCGTAACCAAGTTGACCACCAGGGTCGCGGACCAAGGTCAGTCTATCCCTAGCCTGATCTGCTGACATGACCAAGCCGCCTTATACGCCCTGCAAGCTGTATATGGACGGCGCCGATGGCATCGCGGTTGGAGACTACATCACCACCGCTGCCGGATCTCCCTACCTGGTGCAGACGCTTCGAGTGAGCCGCTCCAGGCCAGAGCGCAAGCACATGAACTGCCTACGCTGGCCCATTGCTGAGGTACCGGCTGATGCGCGGTGCTACCAGCTGACCTGGTACCGGAGGTGACCATGCCTGTTGAATTCCAGTGCTCTAGGTGTCGCCATGTGAAGCTTGAGCCCGAGCCTATTGAGCAAGCCAATAACCGATTCCTTTGCCGCGCTTGCTCGATGCGTGACCTGCCGCCGCCAACTACCGAGTGGCGAGGCCGGCCTGCTGGATGGCAACCACCACCAGCACCGCCGCCAATGCGTGGTGGTGAGATATCGCATGCACCAGGTGTCAGCGTGGCAATCGTGACCCTGGTGTTTCTGATGGGCGTGGTAATCGGCACCAAGATGGCAGGAGGTTGGTAATGGCCTGTAGCGGATGCGCCGCCCGGCGCGAATGGTTTAACAAATGGACCAAGGTGGCATATGAGCGAGCCAAGAAAATCCTTGATGGTGGCGACCATCGTGCCGGCACTAAAGAGCAACCCGAACAGCCCTCACCAAGTGATGGGCACCAAGGTTCTGCTGAGTGATGGTAGCGAGCTGCAGGGCGTGCTGGGCGTTGTGCTCAAGGCTTCAGTCGAGAATGGCGCCTGGCACGCGGTGATCACCGTATTGCCCCGCGAGGTTCCCATAGTCTCAGCAGAAGCCCAGGTGGTTGAGGTGGGTGTCTCCAGCCTCAATGACGAATCCCAGCAGTACACGCAGGCGGCACCATGATCAATCCAGAGCATATTCAGAAGCTGAACCCGAAGCAGGGCGACTTGCTGGTGATCAGCGTCCCAACGGTACTCACCTTGGAACAACGAGAGAAGGCTCAGGCAATCCTGCACGCCCAGGCTGAGAGTCTAGGGTTCAAGGCCTTGGTGGTCGACGGCGGTGTCACGGCTCAGCTGCAGCCAAGCATGGCCGACCTGCTGGCCGAGCAACAGAAGCAGACCGCGCTTCTGGAGCAGATCGCGACTCAGAACCTGGCGCTGATCGAAGCACTGGCGGACGGTGAGGATGCTGATCCTGATGCTGTGCCAACGACCTACCTGAGCGGCGCGCCCGTTCTGGCTGGGCGATGATGGGTAAGCTCAACACGCTCAAGAGCCAAGCCAAGATGTTGGAAGTTGCGCCGGTCCAGCAGATCGATCGCACGCAATGGGGATCTGGTCGAGGTGGCAGGCCCTGGCGCCGCATCCGCGACCGCATCCTGCTTCGTGATCAGTACACCTGTCGCAGCTGTGGTGTGGTCACCCAGGAACTAGAGGTTGACCACATCATCAACGTCGCAGAAGGCGGCAGCGATGATGATGCGAACCTCCAGAGCCTGTGCATCCCTTGCCATCAGGCGAAGACCGCAGCTGAGGCTGCCCGAGGCCGTTGAGAGTCGACGCGAGGCACGTCAACTCCCCGAGAAATGACCATTTTTGGTGCATTTAGGGTGGGGGGAGGGGCTGATCTGAAAATCTTTTTCGCTCGGACACCGCGCCCAACTCATTCGCAGATTTTTTCCTGTCAGGAGTTTTTTGTTAATGGCTTTAACACCCAAAAAGCGTCGGTTCATTGACGCTATCAGGGGAGGTGCGTCCAATCGAGACGCGGCCATTGCAGCTGGATGCCCAGAAAAAACGGCATCTGCAGCCGGTTCAAGGCTGGCAAAAGACCCTGATGTGGTTAATGAACTGCACAAGTTGAACGCCCTTCATCCTGTTAAAGGCGCTGTTAACAAAGCGCCGTCCCAAGAGGCCCATGACGAACCCGATGCCGACCCTGGGCCAGCTGGTTTCGACCTCGGTGCAGCCCTGTTTCATCGAGACCCTAAAGACTACCTGTTGGCGGTGATGAACGACGTCAGCTCAGAGCCAAAGCTTCGAGTTGATGCAGCCAAGGCGCTGATGCCGTTCCTGCACCCGCGCAAGGGTGAGGGTGGCAAAAAGGACGAGCGACAGAAGGCGGCGGAGCAGGCGGCGAGTAAATTTTCCCGCCAGGCGCCGCCTCGGTTGGCGGCAGCGAACGGTAAGAAGGTGTAGCGATGGATTGGACCACCGCATGCCCGGACTGGGAGCGGCGGTTGGTTCGTAGGCAGTCGATCATTCCGCCGCCGATCTTTGTCGACGAGGCCGAGCGAGCTGTACAGATCTTCAAGGAGCTCAGGGTTCCTGATCTGCCGGGCAAGCCTCGGATGGCTGACTGCTGTGATGAGTGGGTGCTCGATTTTGTCAGGGCAATCTTCGGCGGATACGACTCGGAGACAGGCAAGCAGCTGATTCGAGAGTTCGGCCTGCTGATCAGCAAAAAGAACACCAAGTCGACAATAGCCGCAGGCATCATGCTGACGGCGTTGATCTTGTGCTGGAGGGAAGAGGAGGAACATCTGATCCTGGCCCCGACCAGGGAAGTTGCCGACAACGCCTTCAAGCCCGCAGCCGCCATGGTTCGCGCGGATGAAGAGCTGTCAGCGATGTTTCATGTGCAGGATCACATCCGCACCATCACAGATCGCACGACGAAGAACAGCCTTAAGGTCGTTGCGGCGGATACCGACACGGTATCTGGCAAAAAGTCCGGCAAGGTGTTGGTTGATGAGCTTTGGGTGTTTGGTAAGAAGCCAGGTGCCGAAGCCATGTTCATGGAGGCACTGGGTGGCCAGGTCTCGAGGGACGAGGGCTGGGTCATCTACCTGACCACGCAAAGTGATGAGCCGCCGGCTGGTGTGTTCAAGGAGCGCCTGCAGTACTGGCGCGACATTCGCGACGGAGTCATCGAGGACCGAAAAACACTCGGAATTCTCTATGAGTTTCCGAAGAGCATGATTCAGGACAAGTCGTACCTGGATCCTGAGAACTTCTACATCACCAACCCCAACCTGGGGCGGTCGGTAAGTGCCGAGTGGCTGCAGGATGAACTTCGCAAAAAACAGAATGCCGGCGATGGCTCTCTGCAGAAATTCCTGGCGAAACACTTAAATATAGAAATCGGCCTGAATCTTCGCTCAGACCGGTGGACCGGTGCTGATTTTTGGAAGGTTCAGGCAGATGAGTCGCTGAGCTTGCAAGCGTTGCTCGACCAGTCGGAAGTTGTGACGGTTGGTATCGACGGCGGCGGGCTCGACGACTTGCTCGGCCTTACAGTGCTTGGGCGCAAATCGGGCACCGACCTTTGGTTGTCTTGCTCGCTTGCCTGGGCACATCCGATTGCGCTGGATCGTCGAAAATCCGAGGAATCCAAGTACCGTGATTTCGAGCGAGATGGCGACCTGATGATTATCGAAGAGCTGCCCGGTGATGTCGCGGCAGTTGCTGATGTGGTTGAAATGATCGACGGCACCGGCCTGCTGGCTGGCGTCGGCATGGACCCTGAGAAAACCCACAAGGTCATGCTTGAGGAGTTGCTGAGGCGAAAGATCGACGAGAAGATCATTTTCGGCATCCCGCAGGGATGGAAGCTGGTGGGGGCGATCAGCATCGCCGAACGCAGACTGGCAGAGCGCAAGCTCTTTCATGCCGATCAGCCGCTGATGGACTGGTGTGTTGGCAACGCCCGTATTGAATCGCGCGCCAACTCGGTGTTGATCACCAAGCAAGCCAGTGGCACGGCCAAGATCGACCCGGTGATGGCGTTGCTCAATGCCGTGTCCCTGATGGCGACCAACCCGTCGCCACCGGCCAAGAAATACCAGATGTTTTTCCTCAACTCGTAGCCGACAGGCTAAGCCAGGCCCGCCCCATGCGGGCTTTTGCATTTCTGGGGTACCCAATGAACAGAGCCTACAGCCTCCTTGAGATCAAGGCGGTGGACGATGACGCGCGGGTGATTACTGGCATCGCCACCACGCCCTCGCCTGACCGTATGGACGATGTTGTTGAGCCAAAGGGCGCGCAATTTAAGTTGCCGATCCCCTTCCTGTGGCAGCACAACCACGATCAGCCGGTAGGGCAGGTAACCAAAGCCACCGTGACGGACGCGGGAATCGAAGTCACGGTGGAGCTGGCCAGGGTCGACGAGCCCGGCACCCTGAAGGACCGTCTCGATGAGGCATGGCAGTCAATCAAAGCCAAGCTTGTCCGCGGGCTATCCATCGGCTTCTCGCCAATTGAGTCGGCCAACATCGACGGCAGTTGGGGTCGCCGCTTCCTCAAATGGGAGTGGCTGGAGCTTTCCGCCGTGACGGTTCCGGCCAACGCCGGTGCCAGCATACAGACCATCAAATCCATCGACCGTGAGCTGCGCGCCGCGACTGGCACATCAGCACTCCCGGTCGTGCGCATCACCCCTGCCGGCGCTTCGGCAACCATCACAAAATCTGCGAAGCCCGAGGAGGGCGATATGAACATTCAGGAACAAATCAAGTCCTTCGAAAGCACCCGCGCTGCCAAGGCTGCCCGCCTCGAAGAAATCATGAGCAAGGCTGCGGAAGAAGGTCGCACCCTGGACGCTTCCGAGTCCGAGGAGTACGACACCATCGAGGGTGAACTGAAGTCCATCGATGGGCACCTGGTGCGCCTGCGCGGCTTGGAAAAGTCCATGGCGGCCGGCGCCAAGCCGATCGATGCTGGCCGCGTCACCAGCGTATCGAAAGGGCACGAGGTCCGCGACAACGCCGTGATCCGAGTAGAGCGCACTCTGCCAAAGGGTACTGCCTTTACTCGCTTCGCTATTGCTCTGGCGCGCTCGAAGGGCAACCTGATGCAGGCCGTGGAAGTTGCCAAGGGCTGGGAAGAGTCCACTCCAGAAGTGGTGACTGTGCTCAAGGCTGCGGTTGTGGCTGGCACCACCACTGATCCGGCCTGGGCCGGCCCACTGGTCGAGTACCAGACGATGGCTAGCGAGTTCATCGAACTGCTGCGCCCACAGACGATCATCGGCAAGATCCAGGGTCTGCGCCGTGTCCCATTCAATATCAAGATGCCAGGTCAGACCTCTGGCTCTAGCGTGGGCTGGGTGGGTGAAGGCAAGCCAAAGCCGGTATCCGCTCTGGCGTTCGACACCACCACCCTGCGCTTCACCAAGGCCGCCGGCATCGTGGTGCTGACCGATGAGCTGGTGCGCTTCAGCAATCCAAGCGCTGAGGCCTTGGTGCAGACCGACCTGACTGCATCGATGGCCCAGTTCCTCGATGTAGCGTTTGTCGATCCGGCTGTTGCCGCAGTGGCCGATGTTTCCCCGGCTTCGATTACCAACGGCGTGACGCCAATCGTCGCCAGCGGCACTACCGCCGATGCCCTGAAGGCTGACGTGAAGCGCCTATTTGCTACTTTCTTGGCTGCCAACATGACCCCTGCTGGTGCGGTCTGGATCATGACACCGACCATGGCGCTGACCATCAGCATGATGACCAACGCCCTAGGCCAGCCGGAGTTCCCGGACATCGACATGAACGGTGGTGTGTTCATGGGCCTGCCGGTAATTGTTTCGGAGAGCGTGCCAGCCAATCCAGGCAGCGGCGATCCTCTGACAGGAGCCGGGCAACGACTGATTCTGGCTAAGGCCTCGGAAATCCTGCTGGCCGACGACGGCGGTGTAACCATCGATGTCAGCCGCGAGGCCTCTCTGCAGATGGACAGCGCTCCGACTGCTGGCGCTACCGAGCTGGTCAGCCTCTGGCAGAACAACATGGTAGCGCTGCGCGCCGAGCGCTTCATCAACTGGAAGCGTCGTCGCCTGCAGGCGGTGGGCTACATCGATTCGGCCAACTACGAGTCCTGATCCACTTGGGCCGGGTGTTCTCCGGCCCTTCCCGCGAGGAATTCACCATGAGAATGGTTGCTCTTAAGGAGTTTCGATATGCCGGCAAGCAGCTGCTGGCAGGCGACCCATTTGAAGCCCGTGAGCGAGACGTAAAGCTGTTGCGGGCTATCAATAACGCCCACACGCCCGATGAGACTGACACTCTGACGGACGACAGCGACAAGCAAGAGAAGACACCGGAGGTTCCGGCGAAGCGCACCTATAAGCGCCGGGACATGAAGGCCGAATAACGGGTGGAGCCGCGATGAAATTGTTCAAATGGGGGGCTCGGACTGAGCAAAAGGCCTTGCGACCCGCTGACAATCGTGGCGGCTGGCTCGGGGTCATCCGAGAGTCGTTCGCAGGCGCCTGGCAGCAGAATATTGAAGTCGATCAAGACACGGTCTTGGCGTTTTCGACCGTGTTCTCGTGTATCACCCTGATCGCTTCAGATATCGCAAAGCTGCGAGTCAAACTGGTTCAATTCACTGACGACAAGATCTGGCAGGAGACTACAAGCCCGTCATTCTCGCCGGTCCTGCGGAAGCCGAACCACTTCCAGAACCGTATCCAGTTTTATGAGTCCTGGGTAACCTCGAAGCTCACGAACGGTAACGCGTACGCCCTCAAGCTGCGCGATGCGCGTGGGGTTGTGATCAAGCTCTACATCCTTGATCCGCGGCGGGTTACACCGCTGGTCGGTGATGATGGCAGTATTTTCTATGACCTCAAGCCGGACAACTTGTCCACACTCGAGCAGGGGGTGGTAGTGCCGGCCAGCGAGATCATCCATGACCGCATGAACTGCCTGTTCCACCCGTTGGTTGGCATTTCGCCGATCTACGCCTGCGGCCTGGCTGCAATGCAAGGCAATGCGATCCAGAACAACTCAGCTAAGTTCTTCCAGAACGGCTCTAAGCCGGGTGGCGTGCTCACTGCGCCTGGCGCTATCAGCGAAGACACCGCCAAACGCCTAAAGGCGCACTGGGATAGCGAATACACCGGGCAAAGCGCTGGCAAGGTGGCCGTCCTGGGCGACGGATTGAAGTATGAGGGCATGGCCATGTCGGCGGCCGACTCGCAGCTCATCGAGCAGCTGAAATGGTCTGCCGAAATCGTCTGCTCGGTTTTCCACGTCCCCGGATACAAGGTTGGCGTCGGGACGCAGCCTACCTACAACAACGCTGAGATCTTGAACCAGGTCTACTACTCCGACTGCCTTCAATCGCTGATCGAGGCACTAGAGCTGTGCCTGGATGAGGGACTGGAACTGCCGGCGCAGTACGGCACCGAGTTCGATCTTGACGGCCTGCTGCGGATGGATACGGCCTCGCTTTACAAGGCGAACAATGACGCCTTGGGCGGCGGCTGGATGAAGCCGAACGAGGCCCGTAGACGTGCAGGGCTTCCCCCTGTCGAGGGCGGTGATTCGCCAATGATCCAGCAGCAGAACTACAGTTTGGCCGCTATCGCCCGCCGCGATGCCCAGGCGGATCCATTCGCTACTGCGCCGGCTGCACCCGCCGCCGCGGCACCGACTGAACCAGTAGATCCATCCGATGAAGAACTGGACGACCAAGCGCGTCTATTCGCGCTTCTGGTCGAGAAGGAGTGGAACTTTGAATCTGCGTGAGCTTGAAGCACAGGCCAAAGCCCTGGCCCCGGTCCTCAAGGGATTGGTCGAAAAGGCTCTCGCCGCATTTCGCCTGGATCTATCGAAGGATCTTGATGATCGTGATGCTGCTCTACGAGCAGGCTTTGAAAAATCAGTCAAAGCCATACCGCTTCCCGATGTTGAAGTGATTGCTGCCGAGGCCGCCAAGCGGATTCCCTTGCCTGAGAACGGCAAGGACGCCGATCCGGAGTTGGTGCGTCAGGCGGTCGCCGATGAGGTAGGCAGGCTGCCCGTGCCGAAAGACGGCACCTCGGTGACCCTGGACGACATTGCCCCGATGCTGGAACAGGCGGTGAAAGCCGCAGTAGAGGCACTGCCTCCGGCCGAAGCTGGCAAGAGCGTGTCGGCGGAGGAGGTGCGTCCCCTGATCGTTGAAGAGCTTGCCAAGTTGCCTGCTCCCAAGGACGGGGCGTCGGTGACCCTGGATGACGTGACGCCGGTGATCCAGCAGGCGGTACAAGAGGCTGTAGATTCGCTGCCTCCGGCTGAACCTGGCAAAAGTCTAACCGCGGAAGATGTACGGCCCCTCGTCGCTGAGGAAGTCGCGAAGATCCCAGCCCCCAAGGACGGCACCTCGGTCACTCTGGAGGATGTGGCTCCGATGCTGCTTAGGGCGGTAAAGGAGGCGGTAGACGCGTTGCCGGCCGCCGAGTCAGCGAGCAGCCTTACCCCTGATGACCTGCGGCCCCTGATAGCAGAGGAGGTTGCAAAGGCCATGCAGTCGCTTGCACTGCCCAAAGATGGAGAGCCAGGTCGAGATGCATTGCAGCTTGAGATCTTGCCGGAGATTGTGGTCGAGAGATCCTATGCTCGCGGCACATACGCCAAGCACCTAGGCGGCCTTTGGCGATCATTCGAGCGCACCCATGGCATGAAGGGATGGGAGTGCATCGTGGAAGGGCTAAGTGCAGCCCAGGTCGAGCCGAGCGGGGAGCGAGGGCTTGAACTGTCCTTGGTTCTTTCAAGCGGCGCCGAAGTGCGGAAGACCTTGAGTCTGCCAGTGATGATCTATCGCGGGGTCTTTGCGCCAAGCGAGTACCTGCCCGGTGATACAGTGACATGGGCGGGCAGCCTCTGGCACTGCGATGAGGCCACCAGTGACAAGCCAGGCGAAATAGGCAGCAAGGGCTGGCGCCTAGCGGTCAAGCGGGGCAGGGACGGCAAGAATGGAAACCATGGCAAAGACCTGACCAGAGGAGTGCCCGCCTCATGATGTTCATCACGCTGGAGCAAGCAAAATCCCAGCTGCGAGTGGATGACGACGCTGATGACGACGATATCCGAGACAAGATCCTGGAAGCCAGCGACCTTGTGAGGGGATATCTCAAATCCGCTGCTGATGCCTACCTGGACGTAGACGGTGAGGCTATCCCAGGCAAGGTTCCATACGCCGTTAAGGCAGCCACCAAGCTGATGCTGGGCTACCTGTACAACCAGCGCGACAACGACCAAGACCGGGAGTTTGAGCAGGGTATGTTGCCCAGGCCGGTCACTGCGCTTCTCTACCACCTTCGCGACCCGGCCCTAGCATGAGCATTCAAGCAGGAAAGCTGCGACACCGAATCGAGATCCAGCACAAGGTCACGCCCCGCGACCCTGTCACTGGAGAGTTTGGTGAGCCGTCTTGGCAGTTGTTCGCCAAGGTATGGGCGCAGGTGACGCCGCTGTCGGCCCGCGATTTGATCGCCGCGCAGGCTGCGCAGTCGGAGGCCACAGCGCGCATGGTGATCCGGTACCGGGCTGGGTTGTTGTCGACCATGCGCATCGTGTACCGGGGCGAGGTATACAGCATCGAAGGGCCGCCCCTAGCTGATCCCAGCTCTGGGCTGGAGTACCTGACCATGCTGCTTTCCAAGGGGCTGAAAGATGACTGATGGCGTCGAGTTCAGCATCACCGGGCTGGAGGGCCTGCTGGGTAAGCTGGATTCGGTCAGCTATGACATGCGCCGCAAGGGTGGTCGTGCTGCGTTGCGCAAGGCGGCCCAGGTTGTGGTGCAGAAGGCCAAGGAGGGGGCGCAGCGCATTGACGACAGTGCCACCGGTCGCTCTATCGCTGACAACATCGCCCTACGCTGGAATGGGCGGCTGTTCAAGCAGACCGGCGACCTCGGCTTCCGGATCGGCGTACTGCACGGCGCCGTACTCAGGGATGGTGGAGACCTCAGCCCCAACGCACCGACGCCGCACTGGCGTCTGTTCGAGTTCGGTACCGAGAAGATGGCGGCAGCCCCGTTCATGCGCCCGGCTCTGGCCAACAGCATCAGCGAGGTAACCAACACCTTCGTCACCGAATACGAAAAGGCTATTGATCGCGCGATCAAGCGCGCCGCGAAGAGGGCGGCATCCTCATGAAACCACCGATCTACGAAGTTTGTGCAGCTGATCCGGCTGTCGTGGCATTGCTCGGTCCTGACATCATCCGGCTCTATTCCTTCGGCGAAGCGCCGGAGAAAGTGGCGAAGCCCTATGCGGTTTGGCAGTTGGTCAATGGCAGCCCCGAGAACTACCTGGCGGGCCGCCCTGATGTAGATGGCGTAACCCTGCAGGTCGACGTGTACGCCGCCACTGGCGACTCAGCTCGGAAGGTTCGTGACGCTGTCCGCGATGCGATCGAACTGGATGCTTACGTCACCCGCTGGGGCGTCGAGGGGCGCGACCCCGAGACCAAGAATTATCGAGCCAGCTTCGATGTGGACTGGATGGTCCACCGATAGAGCTGCAACAAATCCCGATTGCCCGCCCAGTGCGGGCCTTTCTCTTTTAGGCCGAGAGGCCAACCAAACGCGCAGCCTAAGCCGTATAGCCGATCGGTGGATATTCGTTCATTCGTCCGCCGTGGTTGCGTTTCTTTTCAGGCCGCAGCTAGGGGGCACCCGAAAGCGCCTTCCCTGGGGCGTTGCTGTGGCCGACTTATTTCCAGGGCTATTGCAGGGGATAACACCATGGATAAACTGATTTTTGGCGATACCGAGCTGAGAGTGATCGATCATGGCGGCCAGCCATGTCTGACGCTGTCGGAAGTTGCTGTTGCTCTTTACGGCAAAGGGGGTGACCAAACTGACGCACCCTCTGATTCTGCGATTCGCCAGGTGCAGAAGCTTTACACGCGGCATTCCGATGAGTTCACCAAGACAATGACTGGCATGGTGAAAATGCAGACCCGTGGTGGTGAACAGGAAGTGCGCGTATTCAGCCTTCGCGGCGCTCATCTGCTCGGAATGTTTGCTCGAACTGAGCGCGCCAAGCAGTTCCGCCGCGCGGTCCTTGATGTGTTGGATGAGCAGGTTCGCCAGGGCGAGACGCTCAGCGCCGAGCTTCAGCGAACCCTTCTCGAGTACAGCGGCAAGCAGGCCTTGGCCAGCCTCTGCGGGAAAGGCCTTCGCCAATGGCAGCGGCAGAAGCCTCCACTTGAAGCAAAGCTGAGTGACCTTGCGTCGCAGCTGCAGCCATCACTTCCACTTCACTGACACCACCCCGACGAACGAAAGCCCGCCCAGTGCGGGCTTCGTCGTTTCTGGGACAAGCAAATCCTATCGCCGCAAGGCGACCCCACACGACAGGAGATACCTATGTCGATGAACGCTCAGGGCGCCCAACTCTACGCGCTGCTGCCGCCTGCATCCGGGACTGGCCCAATGACCGTAATGGAGGTGGAGTGCCTTACCGCATTCAACCCCGGCGGCGCCCCTGCTGATCAGATCGATGACACCTGCCTGGCAGACACCGACCGCAAGTACAAAAAAGGCCTGCGCACCCCGGGCCAGGCCACCGCAACGATTCTGGCTGACCCGCGCAACGCCAGTCATGTGCGGATGTTCCAGCTGTCCCAAGACGATAGCGATGAGGACATCCTGTGGGCGCTGGGCTGGTCCGATGGCAAGGGCATTGCCCCAACGGTCAACAGTGCCGGGGACGACTTCGAGCTGCCGGGCACGCGCACCTGGTGCCTTTTCTCCGGCTACGTCGCGGACTTCCCATTCGACTTCGCCAGCAACGCTTCGGTGAGCACCGCTGCCACCATTCAGCGTTCGGGCAAACTCAACTGGGTAGTCAAGGAGAATCCATGAAGCTGACACTTGAAGCGCTCAAGGGCGCTGGTTCGTTCACTGGGCGCCCAGTGGAGAAGGAGATCAAGTGGCGTCAGAACGATACTGAGCTCACCGCGACAGTGTTCGTGCGCCCGTTGGGCTACCAGACTGCAGTCAGTGACGTACTCGCGTTTGGTGGCAAAACAGACAGCATCGCCGGAAAAATCGCCGCATCGATCTGCGATGAACATGGGAATCCCGTGTTCAGCAGCCCGATGGACATTACCCACGGCCCGCTTGATCCGGTCGAACTGGAGGCGGACCCGGAAAGCACCAAGCGCCTGGGTTCTCTCGACGGCGCCTTGACGGTCGCGCTGCTGTGCGCGATCCATGAGGTGAACGACCTGGGAAAGACGCCGAACTCGACGAGCTCGACGAAATCTGGCACGAACTCGTCCTCTGCGGTGTCGGCGGCTGCACCATCGCGCAGGCGCAAGAAAACCTGAGTCTGCGTGAATTCAGGTCTTGGGTGAAGTTCAGGCAGCGCCGTGGCTCGCTGCATCTTGGTATGCGGGTCGAGCGCTCGGTGGCCATGGTCGCCGCGATGATGGCCAACCGGACGCGCGATCCGAAAACGCGGCCTGATCCCTACACAATCCAGGACTTCACGCCGCACGACCAGGATGACAGGCCGATTTCTCTGCAGGAGGCCATCGCGTCTTGGACGTAAGTTTTTCCGTTGTCTGGCGCTGAGATGGTAGATTGCAGGTTTTCGACCAAAGGAACTGGCCATGGAGTTGATCACCGGCACCTCTTACTTGATTTTGGCTGTATCGTTTTTATTGTACTTTCTCCCTATGATGATTGCTTTCAATCGGCATCATGAGAATTATTCTGCGATTTTCATGTTGAACCTGTTCTTAGGGTGGACTGGCATAGTTTGGGTTGTTTGCCTGATATGGGCATTTATAAGCAAGCCAGTCCCGCTTCGACAGGTTGATGCGCCTAGCAAGGCATCCAAGTACGAGGATTTGGAAAGAATATCAGCGCTGAGGAGTAGCGGGGCTTTAACCCCTGAAGAGTTTGACAGGGAAAAGTCTCGAATATTGAAGTGAAATGAAACCCGCCAAGTGCGGGTTTTTTTATCTCCGGAGAAAATAATGGCTTCAAGATCGCTCGGTACTTTGACCCTTGATGTCATTGCTCAGGTAGGCGGTTTCGTTGCCGGCATGGATAAAGCCGAGCGCAGCTCAGAAAAGTGGCGAAAGCAGGTCGAGAAGAATGCCAGGGCGGTAGGCGCAGCGGTCGGCACAGGCATTGCCGCTGGGATAACAGCGCTAACCGCAATGACTATCGCGGCCGTCAATTCAGGGGCGGAAATAAGCAACCTGGCTTCGGTTGCAAACGTCAGCACTTCAGACTTCCAAAAGCTGGCAGTGGGGGCGAAAACTGTAGGCGTGGAGCAAGACAAGCTTGCCGACATTCTCAAAGACGTGAACGACAAGGTTGGCGACTTTCTGAACACTGGCGGCGGCGGGATGAAGGACTTCTTCGATCAGATCGCTCCCAAAGTCGGCGTGACAGCCGATCAGTTCCGAAATCTCAGCGGCAGCCAAGCCCTGGGGTTGTATGTGTCGAGCCTGGAGAAGGCGAAGGTCAGTCAGTCGGATATGACCTTCTATCTTGAGGCGGTTGCAAGTGATGTAACAGCGCTGCTTCCGCTACTTCGAAACAATTCGGAAGGGTTCAAGCGATTTGGCGAGGCCGCCGAAGCGGCCGGCTCAATCATGGATGAAAAAACCATTCGTGCAGCTCAGGAGCTAAAAGCTGCAAATTGGCTAGTGGAGCAATCTATTAGTGGCTTGGGCAATCAAATTACAAGCGCTATGCTCCCGACGCTTGCTAATTTTGCAACCCGGCTGAGCGATACGACCATAAATGGCGTGCTGGCCAAGCAAGTTTCAGACGACTTAGCGGCTAGCCTTCGCGCTTTAGGGAAGTTTGCCGTAGGCACTGTGGCAGGAATCCATCTATTGGGAGTCGGTCTGAAGACCCTTTCCGATCTCGATAACGCTATGGTCGGCGGCGAGCAGGCCAATTGGTGGGATCGATACCTTCCACCAGTCAGGATCTACAATGCGTTCAAGAACGTCGACGCCATGGGCAAGACGCTCAGTGGCGCAACAGCCAAGATGGACGGCCTTGCGACCGGATACGGCAGCCTTATAGCATCTTTCGATGAGAAGCCAGGGCAGGGAAGCACTAACCAGATCAAAGAGCTGGCTGACCTCTGGGAGAGGATGCAAAAAGGGCAGATCGGAAGCTTTACCGCTCTGACCCCGGCGCAACAACAAGCTGCCAAAGCCGCTGAAGCCGCTGCCAAGAAACTCCAGGGCCAGTTCGACACGGCCGAGGAAGGCTACAAGCGACAGATCGAACTGATCAACACATCGACCGACAAGCGCAAGAATGCCACTGAGGTCGACAAGCTCGCCTTTGAGCTTGAGCAAGGAAAGCTCCAGGGGCTTTCAGAGGCGCAAGGCAAGAGGCTTGAGGGGCTGGCGGCTGAACTGGACGCCAAGAAAGCGCTACTCAAGGCCGACCAGGATGCCAAGAAGCTCGCAGCCTTGCAGGCCAACCTCGATGAGGATAACCGAACTGCCAAGGAAGGCCTGGACATGGAGCTTGCTGGCGCTGGCCAGGGCGACAAGTCGCGGGAGCGGTTCCGGGCGTTGCTCGCCATCGAGCAGGACTACAACAAGCAGCGCCGCGAAATGTACAAGGAGTACAAAGAGGCGCTTCTTGCGGAAGACCCTGATGCGGAAGTGAACTACCAGAAAGAGACCGATGCGCTCGATAAGGCCCTGAAGCTTCGGCTTGAGCATCAGCGCAACTTCTACGAGCAGCAGGACGAGATGCAGGGCGACTGGCTCGTTGGCGTTTCAGATGCATGGCAGAACTACGTAGATATCGCTGCCGACTTCAGCGAGCAGGCTGGGGCAGCCACTGAGTCGATACTAAGTGATGCCACGTCGTCGATATCAGGCAGCCTTCAGGGAATCATCAAGGGCACGGAGAGTGTCGGGGATGCCTTTGGCAACCTGGCGGCAACCATGGCTAATTCTGTTCTTGGTGCGCTGACCGACATTGCTGCGAAGTGGATCGTAGTCCAGGCGCTGAAAATGGCAGGCATTACAGCCGAAACCACGGCTACAGTGGCGAGCGAGGCTACCAAGACCACTGCAAAGCTAGCCACTGACGCGGCGTCCACGGCATCGTCGCTCACTGCAACAGCTACTGTCGCGTCGGCCCAGGTGGCGGCTGCGGGCACCACAATGACGGCATGGCTTCCTGCCGCCCTGGTTGCTTCTGTCGGCTCTTTCGGCGCGGCCGCGATTGTTGGCGGCACTGCGCTGCTGGCGGCCTTTGCGCTGATCAAAGGCTTTTCGGGGGGCGGGTACACCGGTGCAGGCGGGGTCAATGAGCCGGCCGGCGTCGTCCACAAGGGCGAGGTTGTTTGGAGTCAAGCAGACATCAAGCGGTTTGGCGGCGTGTCTGCAGTGGAGGCCCTGCGTAAAGGCAAGGCCGCACCGATGGGTGATCTGCGCTCTGCTGGCGATAGCTGGGAGTTGCCACCACAAGTCGCTTCCAGTTCGGACGCTGCGGGTAGCAACACCAACGTGAACCAGGTCTTCAATGTGAACGGCGATGTGAGCCCCCAGACGGTTGCCATGATCGAGCAAATGGGGATGAGGGTAGCTAAATCATTCCAGCAAGACATCAATCGTAACGGCCCGATGATGCAGAGCATCCGCAAGAAAATTTAAGGTATGAGTATGGCGATCGAAGAGTGGCCAGCTGGCGTGTGCCCAGCAGAGATGAGCTGGGGCATGGTTTACAACAACCGAGACTTTACCTCCTCGCTGAACAACAGTCAGCAGATCGTGGGCTATCCGGGTTCGTACTGGAAGTGCTCACTGTCGCTGCCTCCGATGACCCGTGACCGTGACCGGATCGTGACGGCTTTCATGGGGCGACTGCAGGGGCGTTTCGGTACGTTCAAGCTGCCGGCGTTCACGCGAAAGCGGACTGACAACATCGGCGTGCCGGTTGTGCAGGTCGGGGCTGCCATGGCCTCAACCATCACCCTGAGCGGGCTGCAGGGCGGTCGCCGGGTGTTTAGCCAGGGCGATTACATCACCATCGGCGGGGTGATGCATGAGGTGGTTGAGGACGTGGTTTCGAACGGCGATGGCACGGCCATTTTGCCTCTCAACAGACGGTTACGTTCTGCGCTGGTGGTTGGCACCGCGGTGGAGTATCGAAACCCTTATTCGATCATGCGGCTGTCCGAGGACAGTTACACCCTTTCGGTCAGGCCCGTTGTGGCTGAACTGACCATTGAATGTCGGGAGGCCTTCTAATGGCTGCGGTTTTTCCATTTTCCCAATCAGTGCTGAGCATAATTGCTGCTGGCAACTTCACACCTGTATTCGCCTGCGAGCTGGATTTTGCCGACGGCATGGTCAGGGCCCACACGGGCACCGGCCAGTTGATCATCAACGGCTACGCCTACGACGGCGTTGGCACTTTCGGCGAAGTGGGCCAGGCCAGCGAAAGCGCTGATTCGGGCTCCTCTTTGTCCATCGATCTGACGCTGAATGGCCTGGACAGTTACATCCTTTCCCAGACCTCGGTCGCGGGCTGCCGAGGCCGGTCGGCCCGCCTGATGTTCGTCGTCTATGACGAGGCCGGGAATTACGCGGCCGACATCCTGTTCAGCGGCCGTATGGACGCGGCCAAGCTGTCCTACGGCGGCTCGACGGGCGACAGCACGATCACGGTCACCATCATCGACCGGATGGCCGAATGGAACCGGATTGGCACAGAGCGCTGGACGGACGAGAACCACCGCGCCCGTCATGACGGCGACCGCTTCTTCTATGCCGTCGCGCAGATGGCCGAATGGCCCATCTACTGGGGCGCCAAGAAAGACGCGCCGTCCTTCACCTACGAGTAAACGTCATGCGCTATCGAGACTGGCCCACGAGGCTGCACGAGACCATCCAGGCCGCTTTCGAGCGGCCTTTTTTGTGGGGCGAATTTGACTGCTGCCTGTTTGTCGCTGACTGCGCGGCGGCTATCTGTGGCGTTGATCCGGCGAAGGAATACCGCGGGCGATACAAGACGCAGATCGGCGCCAAGCGCGTGATGGCGTCGACGCACGGCTCCGTCGAGGCGGTGCTCGATACCTACTTCGAAAGGGTTGATGTGCAGTTCGCCCAGCGCGGCGACATCGTCAGTTTCGAGAACGCGTCGGGGAAGTGCGTGGCGGTGCTCTGGAGTGGCCGGTATTGGGCGGCTGCTGAGTCTGGTGCTGCAGCCGTTGATTGTGAGCCCTTGGTGGCCTGGAGAGTTGAATAGTGGGCAAATCAATCAAGTCAGTCGTGAAGCTCGTCACCGCGCCGATCAAGGCGATGTACGACCCGGTGGGCGCGTTCAAGGATGTGTTTGGCGGTGTGCAAGGAGTCTTTGCTGGCCTGACTGGTGCGGCAAAGATTTCTGGCGGCCCAAGCTCCGAACCAAGCTCTCAGACCGTTCGCTCGTCGAAAGCCCCGGTGCGCTTCATTCTCGGTCGGGCCAGCACCGGCGGTGTGCTCGCCTGGGTTCAGGAACAGTCTGGCGACCAGACCAGTGGAGAGTGGATTCACATCGTCTACGTGCTGTCCGAGGGCGCCATCGCGGGGGTCGATGAGATCTACGTGGATGAGCGTCCGCTGTCTGACCTGGGGGAGAATGCCACGTCCGAGGTGATCATTGATCCGACCCAGGTGAACGCATTCCTCCTGGCAAACTGCCCAGACTGGCGCCAAGAGCAGATCGGCCGGGGCCTGTCGTTTGTTCGGTTGTCGTTCAAGTATGACGCCGAGAAGTTTCCGTCGGGCATCCCGGATGTGCGTTTCGTGGTCCGTGGGCGCAGCGACATTTATGACCCCCGCAACGGGAATTCCGGCTACTCGGCCAACACAGCGTTGCTGATCCTCTGGTACCTGCGCAACCGCTGCGCGATCCCTGACGACGAAATCATTTTTCAGTCCTTCGCGAGTGCTGCCAACATCTGCGATGAAACCGTCATCGGTCCGGATGGCAAGATGTCGCCCCGTTACTTCGCCGGCGCAGTCATTGGCGCAGATGAAAAGCGCAATACCGTCCTGGATAACCTGCTGTCGGCCTGCGCGGGAACGCTGATCCGGGTTGGCGGGCGCTGGTCGCTTCAGGTGGGCGCCTACTACGGGCCAGCCGACTTCACCATCAACGAAGACATGGTGATCGGCACTGTTGAAGGTACGACCGAGGTCAGCAACAGCGATGCCATCAACACCATGCGCGGGACCTTTGTTGATCCTGCTCAGGCCTGGGCAGAGACCGACTATCCGGAGGTTGCGATTCAGGATTGGATCGCAACAGACGGCGGCGAGCTGGCTGAGTCGCAGTCGTTTGCTTATGTGACAGACGCCTACCTGGCTCAGCGCCTTGCCAACATCAGCCTGCGCCGTCGGCGCTCGGGCGGTTCCCTGTCTGTACCGCTCAACTTCAATGGCTACAACTGCCGCCCGGGGCGTGCAGTCAAGGTCGATCTGCCTTCGCTGAACATCCTGGGCGAATTCATGGTCACCGAATGGACCATGGGCGCTGCCGATGCCTGCAAGGTGACCCTCAAACCGTACGAGCAGGCCATCTTCGATGATGCAGTGGGACAGCCGTACGATCCGCTGGGCTTCATCAATCTGCCTGTTGGCGGCCTTGCTGCTGTCACCGGCCTGGCCTGGACTCCAAGCGGCGTGGCCGAAGTTGTCCAGGGCGTGCTCAGCTGGGCACCGCCAGTGCAGACCGTGCTGAGCTACACGGTGACGATCCGCAAGGGCGCTGAGGTCGTGCAGTCCCTCAAGGTTGGCGGTGAAGCCTCAAGCTGCAATATCAATGGCCTGACCTCTGGCACCTACGCCATGAGCGTCGTTGCCTTCGGCCCCGGCACCCGCTCGGGAGAGGCGACCATCAATGTCAACGTGGGCGGCCCGCCCGTGCCCGAGAGCTGCGCCGTCTATGCGTCGGTTGACACTATCACGCTGGTGCCGGCCAACCTGCAGAACAGCCTCAACGGCGGTACCTATGAGTACTTCTATGCCACCAATCCGTCGGCGCCTATCGCTGACGCTGTATACCTGGGGCAGGGGCTGACCTTCACCCACACCGGCCTGGCGTTCGCGAAGGAGTATTCCTACTACGTTCGCTCGGCGAATGCCTATGGGAAGAGTGACTTCCTGTACGTTCTCGCTGCTACCTCCAGTGACCCGACACAGATGCTCGAGGTGATTGCTGGCCAGATCACCGAGAGCGAGCTGGGCCAGGAGCTGACCAAGCGCATCGATCTTATCGACATGAACGGCCCTGGCTCGGTGAACGAGCGAGTGGGTGCCGCCAAGACCGAGCTGGCTGAGCAGA